>NZ_JANINT010000124.1:15519-37566 GCF_024509035.1 Nocardioides sp.
GACCATTGACACTCGTCAAGTGGAACCTGTTCCATGCGGCCATGGCCTTCGACGTGATCATCCGCAACGGGCGCTGGTTCGACGGCACCGGCGCCCGCTCCGCGATCCGTGACCTCGGCATCCGCGACGGTCGCGTCGCCGCGGTCAGCGAGGAGCCGCTCGACGCCGCCGGCTGCCCGGAGGTCGTCGACGCGACCGGCCAGTGGGTCCTCCCCGGCCTGGTCGACATCCACACCCACTACGACGTGGAGGTGCTCGAGGGTCCCGGGCTGACGGAGTCGGTGCGCCACGGTGTCACGACGCTGTTCCTCGGCTCCTGCTCGCTCTCGACGATCCACGTCGGAGGGGTCGACGCCGGTGACCTATTCGGCCGGGTCGAGGCCATCCCGCGCCAGCACGTGATCAGCGCGGTCGAGAAGCACCGCACCTGGTCGAGCGCGGAGGAGTACGTCGCCGCGCTGGAGTCCCTGCCGCTGGGACCCAACCTGGCGGCCTTCATCGGCCACTCCGACATGCGCACGGCGACGATGGGTCTGGATCGGGCCACCCGCAAGGAGGTCCGGCCCAGCCGCCGCGAGCAGGCGCGGATGGAGCGGATGCTGACCGAGGCCCTCGACGCCGGGTTCGTCGGCATGTCCGCGCAGCAGCTGCTCTTCGACAAGCTGGACGGCGACCTGTGCCGGTCGCGCACGCTGCCCTCGACGTACGCGAAGGGCCGCGAGATGCGGGCGCTGCGCTCGATCCTGCGTCGCCGACGCCGCGCGCTGCAGGCCGGCCCGGACGCGAGCCACCCGCACACGATCCTCATCCAGGCACTGAACTCGATCGGGCTGTTCGGCAGGGCGCCGCTGCGCACGAGCCTGCTCTCGGCCGCCGACCTCAAGGCGATCCCGTTCATCATCCACCTGATGCGGCCGCTGGCCCGGGTGGTCAACAAGCTGGGCGCGGACTTCAAGTGGCAGCACCTGCCGGTGCCGTTCGAGGTCTACGCGGACGGCATCGACCTGGTGATCTTCGAGGAGTTCGGCTCAGGCGCGGCGGCCCTGCACCTGCAGGAGAAGATCGCCCGCGACGAGCTGATGAGCGACCCGGCGTACCGCGAGCGGTTCCGCAAGGACTACGCGCGCAAGTACGACCCGCGCGTGTGGCAGCGCGACTTCTTCGACGCCGAGATCGTGGCGTGCCCCGACGAGAGCGTGGTCGGCAAGTCCTTCGGCCAGGTCGGGGTCGAGCGCGGCGGCAGGCACCCGGTCGACGCGTTCCTCGACCTCGTCGTCGAGCACGGCACCGACATCCGCTGGCGAACGACGATCAGCAACCACCGCCCGGCGGTCCTGCGCAAGCTCGCGGCAGACCCCGGCGTTCAGATGGGCTTCTCCGACGCCGGAGCCCACCTGCGCAACATGGCCTTCTACAACTTCGGCCTGCGCCTGCTCAAGCACGTCCGCGACGCCGAGCGCGCCGGCACGCCCTTCATGACCGTCGAGCACGCCGTGCACCGACTCACCGGCGAGCTCGCGGACTGGTACCGCATCGACGCCGGCCACCTGCGCGTCGGCGACCGCGCCGACGTCGTCGTGATCGATCCGGCCCGCCTCGACGGCTCGCTGGAGGACTACTGCGAGACCCCGGTCGAGCAGTACGGCGGCCTCTCGCGGATGGTCAACCGCAACGACGCCGCCGTGCCGGCTGTGTTCATCGCCGGGCGCCGGGTCGTCACCGACGGCGAGCCCACTCCCCTGCTGGGCCACGAGCGCACCGGAAGCTTCCTGCGGGCGGACCAGGCCGCGACCGTGCCCGCTCCCCAGATCGCGCCGGAGGTCGAGGCGGCGTCGTGACCCGCAGGCCCGACGAGGCCGCGCAGCGGCCTGCCGGCGGGGCATGCGGTGAGGTCACTACCATCGCCGGGTGAGCGCGAACCTGGTCACCAAGAACCTCGCCGGTGGCCACGCTCACCGCGTCCTCTTCGAGTCGCTGGACCTGACCGTCGCGCCCGGCGACGTGGTGGGCGTGGTCGGGGCGAACGGCGCTGGCAAGACGACCTTGCTGCGCATCCTCGCGGGCGACCTCGAGCCCCTCGACGGGGTCGTCTCGACTGCTCCCGTCGACGCGTTCGTCGGCTGGCTTCCTCAGGAGCACGAGCGTGTCGCCGGCGAGACCGTCGGCCAGTACGTCGCCCGCCGTACGGGAGTCGCGGCCGCGACCGACGCGATGGAGCGGGCCGCCTCCGCGCTCGGCGCCGGCGACACCTCCAGAGGAGCGGAGGACGCCTACGCGCACTCTCTCGACCACTGGCTGGCCAGTGGCGCGCCGGACCTCGACGAACGACTCGCGCCGATGCTCGACGACCTCGGCCTCGACGTCGGCGCCGACGCCTTGATGACGTCGCTGTCCGGCGGGCAGGCCGCCCGAGCGGCCCTCGCCGCGCTGATGCTGAGCCGCTTCGACGTCGTGCTGCTCGACGAGCCGACCAACGACCTCGACCACGCCGGCCTGGAACGGCTGGAGACGTTCGTGCGTGGGCTCCGCTCCGGAGTCGTGCTGGTCTCCCACGACCGCGAGTTCCTCTCCCGGGTGGTGACCCGGATCGTCGAGCTCGACCTGGCGCAGCAACAGGTGGCGGTCTACGACGGCGGGTACGACGCGTTCCTCGAGGAGCGCGCCGTCGCCCGCAGGCACGCCCGCGAGGCCTACGAGGAGTTCGCCGACAAGAAGGCCGACCTCGTCAAGCGAGCCCGCACGCAGCGCGAGTGGAGCTCCCAGGGCGTCCGCAACGCCATCAAGAAGGCCCCCGACAACGACAAGATCCGCCGCAAGGCGAGCGTGGAGTCCTCCGAGAAGCAGGCCCAGAAGGTCCGACAGATGGAGTCTCGGATCGCACGCCTCGAGGAGGTCGAGGAACCACGGAAGGAGTGGTCGCTGCGCTTCACGATCGGCAGCGCTCCACGCTCCAGCTCCGTCGTGGCGACGCTCGACGATGCCGCCGTGAGCCGAGGCAGCTTCGCCTTCGGCCCCGCAACGGTCCAGGTCAGCGCGGGCGATCGGATCGGCGTCACCGGTCCCAACGGCGCCGGCAAGACGACGCTGCTGCGACTCCTTCTCGGCCAGATCGCTCCCGCGACCGGCAGAGCCAGCTTGGGCGCCTCGGTCGCGATCGGCGAGATCGACCAGTCCCGCACCGGGCTGGTCGAGAACCTGCCTCTGGGGGACGCGTTCGAGGTGGCCGTGCCGCAGATGGCTCCGGCCGACGTACGGACGCTGCTGGCGAAGTTCGGCCTCAAGGCTGACCAGGTCACCAGCCTGGTGAGCCGGCTCTCGCCCGGCGAGCGCACGCGCGCCGCGATGGCCCTGCTGCAGGCCCGCGGGGTCAACCTCCTCGTGCTCGACGAGCCCACCAACCACCTGGACCTGCCGGCGATCGAGCAGCTCGAGGAAGCCCTCGAGTCCTACAGCGGGGCTCTGCTGCTGGTCTCACATGACCGCCGGCTCCTGGACAACGTTCGGCTGGACCAGCGCTGGCAGGTCCAGGACGGCCAGGTCACCATCACCTGGACGGACTGACCTCAGCCTCGGCCGGAGGCTCAACCGGTGGGCAGGCCGGATGCTGCGAGGTCCTCGAAGCCGCCGCCGTTGATGAGGTCGTCGAACCCGTGGTCGCTCATGACCTGGATGGCGGCGCCGGCTCGGTTGCCGGAGGCGCAGTAGATGACGTAGCTGGCCGCCTTGTCGAGGGCGCCGATGCGCTCGTCGAAGTCGGGGGCCGAGAGGTCGATGTTCTGGGCGCCGCGCAGGTGGCCGGCGTCGAACTCCTCCGGGGTGCGGACGTCGATGAGCTCGGCGCCGTCGGCGACGGCCTTCTGCACGGCGGAGGGCTCGGCGATCGCGGTGGAGGCCGCCGCGGGGGCCTGGGACTGCGGAGCCTCGTCGGAGGAGTCGGAACCACCACAGCCGGACGCTGCGAGCAGGACCAGGACGAGGGCCGCGGCGAGCCCGAGCCAGGTCGTCCTGCGGTGGTGGGTCGGTGTCGTGCCTCGCATGTCATCGACGCTAGCCCGGACGCGCCCGGGGGCGAGCTCGGGGGGTGCTTCCGTCGCGCTGGGCGGTCTCGACGAGCTCGACCACCGGGGCGCCGACGCCACTACGTTGTCCTCCGTGACGACGCCCCTGCGCACATCCCTGCGCCCGATCGTCGCCGTGCACGCGGCCCTCTTCGTCGGCGGCGCGGTGGCGCTGTCGCTGGACGCGCCCGCCCAGGGCTGGGGCGTCCTCGTGTGCGTCGTGGCGTACGTCGGCGCGCTGCTGTGGGTCTGCCGCTCGACGCGCCAGGTCGACCTGTTCGCGCTCGCTGCCTTCACCACCCTGGTCTCCGTCTTCCAGGTGCTGCCGGACTGGGTGCTGGCCGACCTCGTCGGGACGCTGCGGTTCCCCGACACGGGCGGCCCGCGCGTCGACGACGTCATCCCGCTCGCGATGGCCGCGATGTGGGTCGCGCCGCTGTTCGCGTCGGTCGCCCTGAGCGGTGGTCGCCCGGGCCGCGCGGCCCTGCTCGCAGGCCTGGTGTTCTTCGGCGCCGAGCTCCTCGCCCCCACCTGGGGGCTCTGGGAGCCCACCGGTGACACCCACCGCTTCCTGGGCGTCGCGATCTACGTCGTCCCCGCCGAGGCCGCGCTCGGGTGGGCCACCGCCACCGCCTTCGCCCATGTGCAGCGCTGCCGCCTGCTCCCACAGGTCGGCGCCGCGCTCGCCGTGTCCACCTTCTACCTCGGCGCGCTCGTCCTCGCGCACTTCCTCATCGACGTTGCCGGTTGGCGCATCACGGCCTGACCCGTCGGCGGACCTCGAGCCTCGGGCGAGCCGCCCGAGAGACGACCGGCTCCGGCGATAGCGTCGCGGGATGCCCCCTCGACGCCCACCCCGCCGCAAGGCCCGGACGTCGCGGAGGACGACGGCGCAGCGGCCCCTGCCCGTCGCCGGGCCCGGCGAGCGGCTGTGGGTGCTCGACGTCCCCTACGGGACGCAGGTCGACGGCGCCACCTGGCACCCGGCGGTCAAGACCCACCTGCACGTCGGGCGCGCCCTGCCCGCCCACCTGGCGCCGTACGCACCGGGTCCGCACACCCTCGGCAGGTTCATCGAGAACACCCTCAACCCCGACAGTCCTGCGCCCTCCCTCGAGCCGACCGACGAGCTCGAGCCCCGGCAGATCCAGTTCGAGGCCGCCGACGCGATCGCGGCCCGCGCGGCGGCGGGCGGACGGCAGTTCCTGCTGGCCGACGAGCCGGGCGTCGGCAAGACGATCTCCGCCGTCCTCGGCGCGATCGCGGTCGGCGACCTGCGTGGCGCGCGGCGGGTGCTGGTCGTGGCCGATCGGCCTGCCGCGATCACCATCGGCCACTGGTGCCGCACGATCACCGCGCTCGGCGACGGCGGCCTGGAGTGGGTCGTGATCACCTGGGACCGGCTCGAGAAGGTCAAGGACCACACCTGGGACGTGATCATCGCCGACGAGGCGCACGCGCTCCGTCGTACGACCACGAAGCGGTGGAAGCACTGGGCGAAGGTCTCGGGTCACGGCACACCGCACGACGCGGCGCCGTTCGTCATCGCCACGACCGCCACACCGGGCCACTCGCCCCTGGAGCTGCCGTACCTCGCGCCGGCCTACGCGCAGGTGCTCGGCGAGCCGATGCGCGAGTGGACGTCGGCGACGCAGCCCGGAACGACGTTCGCCGCGGCCCTCGAGCGCCACGGCGTCGCGGTGGAGCAGGGCCGGTACGGCGCGGCCTGGACCACCGATCCGGCGCGACGCGCCGCCGACCTCAAGCTGGTCCGCGGCTGGCTCGCCGACGAGCGTCCCCCGGCGATGCTGCACCGCGCCGCGCCGTGGGGGCCGGTGCCGATCTCCGGCATGCCGGTGGCGCTCACGCCGGCGGAGCGGACGGCGTACGAGGCCGAGTGGGGCGAGTTCTGCCGCGAGATGGACATCGCGCGACGCGGCCGCAACATCGCGAAGGGCCGGGCCGCGCTGCTGCGGTTCCGACAGAAGGCCGGGCTGATCCGGGTCGACTCGACGGTCGCCTGGATCACCCAGCAGGTGGAGGCCGAGCGCCAGGTGGCGTGCTCGGTGGAGTTCGTCGCGACCGCGGCCGACCCGATCGCCGACCGGCTGCGAGACGCCGGCCTCGAGGTCGCCACGATCTACGGCCGCGACCGGTTCGACGTCGAGGCCGAGCGGCTCCGGTTCCAGACCGGCGAGGCCAAGGTCTGCGTCTTCACCACGGTCGCCTCGATCAGCCTGCACGCCGGCGAGACCCTCGCCGACGGCGGCCGCGCGAGCATCGAGCCGCGGGTCGGCGTGTTCCACCAGGCGCGCTTCTCGGGCATCGCCGGTCGGCAGGTGACCGGGCGCACGCACCGCGACCACCAGGTCTCGCCGTGGCACATCGCCTACGCCGAGGGCACCGTCGAGGAGCGGGTCGGCCGGGTGATGGTGGAGCGGATCGCCGCGGCCTCCGACACCGTCGGCAGCGACACGGCTGGTCTCGCGGACGTCGCCGAGCTGCTCGGTGCCGACTGGTTGCCCCAGACCGCCCTGACCGAGGACGGGGCCTGAGCGCGCCGCCTACCGAGCGCCGGTGAGCCCCTCCGCGGTCGAGCCCGACAGCCGCTGGGCGAGGTAGATCGGCACCGCCGAGGCGATCACGAGGACGGCAGCCACGACGTTGACCACCGGTGCCTGGTTGGGACGGAACAGGTTCTGCAGGATCCAGATCGGGAGCGTCTGGTCCTGGCTGCTCGCGGTGAACGTGGTCACGACGATCTCGTCGAACGACAACCCGAAGGACAACAGCGCCCCGGCGAGCAACGACGAGCGCAGCATCGGGAACGTGATCAGGCGGAACGTCGTCCAGCGGCCCGCCCCGAGGTCCATCGACGCCTGCTCATAGCTCGCACCCAGCCGCTGGAACCGGGCCTGCACGTTGTTGAACACCGTGACGATGCAGAACGTCGCGTGCGCGATCACGATCGTCCAGATGCTCAGCTGGACCCCGAGGATCGTGCGGAACCCGTTCTGGAACGCCAGGCCCGTCACGATGCCGGGCAGCGCGATCGGCAGGATGATCAGCAGCGAGATCGCGTTGCGTCCGAAGAAGCGCGTACGCCGCAGCCCCATCGCGGCCAGCGTCCCGAGCACGAGCGCCACGGCGGTGGCGCACAGCGCGACCTCGACGCTCGTGACGAGCGCGTCCCGCGCCCCGCTGCTCTCCGCCGCGACCTTCCACCAGTGCAGCGTGAAGCCGGGCGGCGGCCAGCCGAAGGTGTTGTCGGTGTTGAACGAGTTGATCAACACCAGCAGCAGCGGGACGTAGACGACCGCCAGCACGAGCACGGTGAAGCCGCCGAGGGAGCGCCGCAGTCCACGTGACATCGCGATCGAGCGGCTCGACGAGGTGGCCATCAGAGGTTCTCCAGCGCGCCGGTGCGCCGCACCGCCGTGAGGTAGGCCAGCATCACGACGATCGGCACGGTGGCCACCGCCGCGGCGAACGGCAGGTTGTTGGCAGCGCCCTGGTTGTCGTAGACGACGTTGCCCAGCAGCTGGCCGGTGCCGCCGACGATCTTGACCGCGATGTAGTCGCCCATGGAGAGCGAGAACGTGAAGATCGAGCCGGCGACGACCGCCGGGAACGCCATCGGGAACACGACCCGGCGCAGCGTCGTCCAGGCCCCGGCGCCGAGGTCGGCCGAGGCCTCGAACAGCGAGTCGGGCAGCCGTTCGAGACCGGCGTACACCGGCAGGATCATGTAGGGCAGCCACAGGTAGGACAGCGTGATCACCACCGCCGGCAGGCCGTAGCCAGGGGTGTCGAGCCCGAACGGCCGGGCGATCCAGGCGATCGGCCCGTCGGCCGAGAGCATGCCGCGCCATGCGTAGGCCTTGACGAGGTAGGACGCCCACAGCGGCGTCAGCACCGAGATCACCAGGATCCGCTGCAGGCGCGGCGAGGCGACCTTGGCCATGTAGAGCGCGATCGGGAACGCCAGGACGACGTCGATCACGGTCACCAGGGCAGCGATCCCGATCGTGCGCAGCGTGATCGTCCGGTAGACGTCGACGGTGAACAGCGTGCGGAAGTTCTCCAGCGTCCACGCGCGCTCGATGCTCCCCGTGAAGTCGTTCTGGGTCCACAGGGAGGTCACGAGGAGGGCCGCCAGGGCCCCCAGGTAGGCCACTCCCAGCCACAGCATCGGCGGCGTCAGGAGCAGGCCCACCCGGAGGCCCGGGCGTCGGTCGATCACGGACAACGGATCAGCCCTTGACCTCGGTCCAGGCGGTCGTCCACTCGCCGTAGTCGGTGCAGGTCTCGTCACGCCCGTCGAGGCACTGCGAGATCGGCGTGGTCCAGTACCAGATCTGCGAGGCGAAGTCCGCGTCCTCCGCGTGGTAGGTGTCGCAGAACGTCTTGTCCGACGTCAGCTCGCAGGCCTTGGTGTTGGCCGGCGCCTCGCCGAAGTACTCCGCGACGGCCGCCTGCGCCTTCGGGCTGGTGATGTAGTCCATCCACAGGTAGCCGCAGTTGGGGTTCTTGGCCTTCGAGCTGATCATCCACGTGTCCGACCACCCGGTCGCGCCCTCCTCGGGCAGCACCGCCTCGACCGGGGCGCCCTCACCCTGGGCGACGGAGGCGATCACCTGCCAGGTGG
This sequence comes from Nocardioides sp., assembly GCF_024509035.1. GTDB lineage: Bacteria > Actinomycetota > Actinomycetes > Propionibacteriales > Nocardioidaceae > Nocardioides. The sequence continues at coordinate 24,226 of NZ_JANINT010000124.1, forward strand.
TGCCGATGACCGAGTCGCCGGTCTTGAAGGCCTGCACCTCCTTGAGGTAGTCCGACCAGTACTCCGAGACGTTGCCCTTCTGCGCCTTGAGGAGGTCGACCGCCGCGGCGAGCTGGTCCTTGTCGAGGGCGTAGGGGTTCTCGATGCCCAGGTCGGGCTGGGTCTTCATCAGGTAGAGCGCGGCGTCGGCGATGTAGATCGGAGAGTCGTAGGCCGTGACCTTGCCGGCGTATGTCGACGCGTCGTCGAACACCGCACTCCAGCTGGTCGGCGCCGGCTTCACGACGTCGGTGTTGTACATGAGCAGGTTGGCGCCCCAGCCGTGCGGCACGCCGTACATCTGGTCGCCCACGGAGTTGAAGAGCTGGTCCTTGAGGAACGGCGCGATGTCGGCGTAGTTCGTCAGGAGGTCGGTGTTGACCGGTGCGACGTCGCCGCCGGCGATCAGCCGCAGCGTGGCGTCGCCGGAGGCCGAGACCACGTCGTACTCGCCGGTCTTCATCAGCTGCACCGCCTCGTCGGAGGTGCCGAAGTACTTCACGTTGGCCTGGCAGCCGCTCTCCTTCTCGAAGGGCGTCACCCAGTCGACCGACTTGTCGGTCGAGCCGTCCTCGGCATAGCCGGGCCAGGCCAGGATGTTGACCTGTCCCTCGGGGTCGCCGATGGCGTCGGTCATCGGCACGTCGGGCGCGGTGAAGCCGCCCTGCTTCTCGTCGGCCTTGGGCCCGCCGTCGCCGCCGCCGTCACCCGAGCTGGTGCCGCACGCCGTGGCGGCCAGCGCGAGCACGCCTGCACATGCGAGCGCGGCCAGGCGCTTCGTTGGGTTCCGTCTCATGCTGTCTCCTCCTCAGGGGACGCCGCTGGGTCGGACGAACCCAGGGACACCAGGTGGTCGCGCCGCCAGGTGACGACGACGCGCTGGTCGCGCCGCTCGAGGGCGGCGTCGATCGAGGTGTCGGTGTTCTGGTGGGACACCGTGACGGTGGGGCCGGCGTCGAGCTCGACGACGGACAGAGTGGCGGCACCGAGGTACACGACCTCGCGGACGACACCCGGCGCGGACACGCGCCCGGCCTCGGCCGGCGCCTCGGCGACCATCTGAAGCTTCTCGGGCCGGATGACGAACGTGCCGTCCTGCCCGAGCAGGTCGCGGGCGACCCGACCCTGCAGGAGGTTGGAGGTGCCGACGAAGCCGGCCACGAACGCGCTCGCGGGCCGCTCGTAGAGCTCGACCGGGCTGGCGAGCTGCTCGATGCGCCCCTCGTTGAAGACCGCGATGCGGTCGCTCATCGTGAGCGCCTCCTCCTGGTCGTGGGTGACGAACACGAACGTGATCCCGACCTCGCGCTGGATCTCCTTGAGCTCGATCTGCATCTCGCGGCGCAGCTGCAGGTCGAGCGCGCCGAGGGGCTCGTCGAGCAGCAGCACCCGGGGCCGGTTGACCAGCGCCCGCGCCAGCGCCACGCGCTGCCGCTGGCCACCCGAGAGCTGGTGCGGCCGGCGGTCGGCGTACCCCGCCAGCCGGACGGTCTCGAGCGCCTCCTCGGCGCGGCGCCGCCGATCGGGGCGGCCGACCTTCTTGACGCGCAGGCCGTACTCGACGTTCTCGCGCACGCTCATGTGCGGGAAGATCGCGTAGTCCTGGAACACGGTGTTGACGTCGCGGGCGAACGGCGGGCGGCGGGTCACGGCCTCCTCGCCCAGCATGATCACGCCAGCCGTGGGCTCCTCGAAGCCGGCGATCAGCCGGAGCACGGTGGTCTTGCCCGACCCCGACGGCCCCAGCATCGAGAAGAACTCGCCGTCGGCGATGTCGAGGTCGAGCTCGTCGACCGCACGCACCTGGCCGAAGTGCTTGCTCAGACCGCGCAGGGAGATGGCCGTTGGCATAGGTGGCAACGTAGCGGTGGCCTATCGGGCATTTCCATCGTCTTCACGGCAAATTTCGACGATTTAGCGCGCTGTTACCGGCTTGTGACTTCGGTTTACATGGGCTGACAACCACCGCCGTCCGTCGCGCGTCTCATGCGCAGGAGGTCGGTGGGATGCGGAGACGGGCGGCACTCGCGGCAATGCTGGCAACCGTGCTGGCGACAGTGCTGGCAGCAGTGCTGGCGGGGATGGTCGCACTTGTCAGCGCCCCCGCGCAGGGGGCGGCCGGCGACCACCGGCCGGCACGGCCGTGCTCACGCGGCCTGGTGGCGCTCACGTTCGACGACGGCCCCTCGCCGACGGTCACGCCCCGGATGGTCCGACTGCTGACCCGCCTCGAGGTGCCGGCCACCTTCTTCATGGTGGGCACGCGCGTCGAGAGCTACCCCGAACTGGCCCGCCGGGTCTCGGAGGCGGGCTTCACGATCGGCAGCCACACCTGGGCGCACACCGACCTCACCCAGCAGACCGACCGCGAGATCCGGAGCGCGCTGCGGCGGACCCGGCACGCCCTCGTCGAGGCGGGCGTGCCGGCGCCGACGCTCGCGCGGCCGCCGTACGGCGCCATCGACGACCGCGTCCGCGGCGTCCTGAGCGCCGCGGGCTACACGCCGGTGCTCTGGACCATCGACTCGCGGGACTGGGACGACGGCACGCCTCGCCAGATCGCCGACCGGGTGCTCGCCGCGGTGCACCCCCACCGCGCCGACGTGGTGCTCCAGCACGACGGGGTGGCCCGGTCGCCGCTGACCCTGCGTGCGCTCCCCCGCGAGATCTCCGTCCTGCGCAAGCGGGGCTTCTGCTTCGCATCGCTCGGCCCGGACGGGCGGCCCACGCCTCCGGTCCCCGTCGCCACGGTGACCGCCGACCGCGGCCGCGTCGTCGAGGGTGGGCGGGTGCGTCTCACGGTCCACCTCGACCGACCCACGACGCGCTCCACCACCGTTCGTACGACGGCCGGGAACGTGCGGATCCCGAGCGGACGCCAGGCGGCGCACCTGTGGCTGCAGGTCCCCCAGGACCGCACCGACGAGGTGGCCGAGGAGCTGACCACCAAGGTCTACGGCGGGCGCGGCGTCCAGCCGGCGATGGTCGCCCAGGCGCTGGTCCGCGTCGTCGACGACGACCCACCGCCGGTCGCCCGCCTGACGGCGGCCCCCGTCACCGCCTCGCCGCTGCTCACCACGCCGGCGCGCGTGGAGGTGCACCTCGACCGCACCTCCGACCGTCCGGTGCGGGTGGTGGTGCGCTCTGCGCTGGGCCGCGCGAGCGCGGTGGTCGAGGCCGGATCGCAGGCATCCACGCTGACCGTGACGGTCCCGCCCGGCGCTCCACGGGACGGCGATCGGCAGCTGCCGGTCCGGCTCGTGCGGGTCGTCCACGCGACGGCCGGCACCTCGGGGACGTTGACCGTGCGGGCACCCGACGAGAACGCCGCCCAGGCGCGGCGCGCGGCCGTGGCTGCGATCGACTGGCCGGCGGCCGGCGTACCTGCCCTGTTCTAGGCCCGTTCGAGGGCCAGCTCTAGGACGCCGGCAGCGGGACCGGATCGGGCTCCGGGTCCGACAGGTCCATGGCGCGCAGGACCCGCAGCCGGACCCCGAACACCAGGACGGTCGACGCGAGAGCGATGCCTCCGGCCATGGCGATCGCCATCGCGTGGCTGTCGTTGCCGAGCAGGCCCACGATCGGTGCGGTCAGGGCGCCGAGTCCGAAGTTCAGCGAGCCGAAGAGGGCAGCGGCCGTGCCGGCGGACTCGCCGTGCAGCGACAGCCCGAGGGCCGAGGCGTTGGGGCCGCTCAGACCGATGGCGCCCAGCAGGACGAACAGCGGCACGAGGAGGCCGATCAGGCCGCCGGCCCCGGTGAGGGCGACGACCACGAGCGCGAGCGAGGAGGCCACCGCCAGCGAGAGCGAGGCGACCAGGATCCGGTGGGGCTGGAACCAGGTGAGCAGCACGACGTTGACCTGGCTGGCGCCGATGTTCGCCACGGAGTTCAGCGCGAAGATCAGGCTGAAGGTGTGCTCGCTGAGCCCGTACTGGTCCTGGAAGACGAACGACGAGCCCGCGACGTACGCGAACAGCGCCGAGGCGTTGAGCCCCGACACGAGCACCAGGCAGACGAAGGTGCGGTCGGTGAGCAGGCCGCCGTACGTCCGCAGCGTGGCGGGGATGCCGCCCGTGCGCCGGCGGGCGGGAGGCAGAGTCTCCGGGAGTGCGATCGCGGCCATGATCGTGACGGCGAGGCCGAGGACAGCCAGCGCCGCGAAGACGCCGCGCCAGTCGGTCCAGCGCAGCATCTGCCCGCCGACGGTGGGCGCCAGCACGGGCGAGGCGCCGATGACGAGCACGAGCCGCGAGATCATCCGCGCCGCGCGGACCCCGGTGAAAAGGTCACGGACCACCGCGATCGCGACGACCGACGCGGCCGCGGCACCCAGGCCCTCGAGCACCCGCAGCACGCCGAGCACGGCGACGTTCGGGGCGACCACGCACAGCAGCGAGGCGACGACGTGGACCGTCGTCCCGGCCAGCAGCGGCCGCCGGCGGCCGAAGGTGTCCGACAGCGGGCCCAGGATCAGCTGCCCGAACCCGAGGCCCGCGAGGGTGCCGGTGAGCGTGAGCTGGACCGCCGTCGAGGTGGTCTGCAGCTCGTCGGAGATCGTCGGCAGGGCCGGCAGGTACATGTCGATCGTGAACGGCCCCAGGGCCACCAGCACGCCGAGCATCAGCACGAGCCGCAGCGACTCGCGCGGCTGTGCGGGTACGACGACGGCGGATGTCGCGCCGGTCCCGGCACCGCACCCGTCCGCGGTCGTCCTCATCGTCTCGCCCCTGGCTCCGCACCACTTCTGTCGCGGTAAAGACTGCCAGCCGCGGGAGCCGATGGACGAATCGGGTCCGGATCACCCCGGGGTCAGAGCTCCTTGATGCCCCAGGGGCTGCCGTACTCGGTCAGCAGGTCGAGGAACGGCACGGCGTCGAAGGCCTCGGGCCCCAGGACGCCGGCGCCGGACCAGGTGCCGCGGGCGAGCAGCTCGAGGGCCACGACCGGGTTGATCGCCGTTTGCCAGACCACGCACTGGTGGCCGTACTCGCGCATCGTCCACTCGTTGTCGACCACGTGGTAGAGGTACGTCGACCGGTCGGTGCCGTCCTTGCCCCTGCCGGTCACCCACAGGCCGGCGCAGGTCTTGCCGGTCATCCGCGGACCGACGGTCGCGGGGTCGGGCAGCACCGCCGCGACGACGTCGCGCGGGCTGACCTCGACACCCTTGATGCGCACCTTCTCGGTGCGGTCGAGCCCGAGGGTGTGGAGCACCTGGAGGATGTTGATGAACTCACTCCCCAGGCCGTACTTGAAGGTCGCGCGCTTGCAGTCGATCCAGCGCGGCATGAGGAGAACCTCCTCGTGCTCGACGTTGACGCACTCGACCGGGCCGATGCCCTCGGGGAAGTCGAAGACCTCGGGCTCCGAGAACGGCGCGGTGGTGTGCCACTGCCCGTCCTGCCAGATCACCGGCGGGTTGAGGCACTCCTCGATCGTGGTCCACATCGAGAACGACGGCGCGAAGATCTCGTTGCCCGCGTCGTCGCGGACGACGAGGTTGGCGCCGTCGCGGGTGCCGAGCTCGTCGATCTCGCTGAACAGGTGGTCGGCGGCGTACCGCGCGAACACGTCGGAGAGCCCGGGCTCCACGCCGATGCCGACGAGCGCCAGCCGACCGGCGATCTCCCACTCCGACGCGACGGCGAACTGCTCGTCGCCGAGCTTCACGCCGCATCGTTCGTACGGCGCCTCGGGGTGGGGCCGCGACAGCGACATCGCCATGTCGAGGTAGTCGGCGCCGGCCTCGAAGGCCCCGTCGAAGATCGACATGTTGAACACCGGGTCCACGGCGTTCATCACGTGGGTGATCCGGTGCTCGCGGCACAGCTCCGCGACCGCCGCCATCGACGAGGCGTCGACCTGCGCGGCGACGTACCGCCCGTCGGTCGCCGCGGCCCGCTCGGCCTTGGCCAGGTCGTAGTCGGCGACCACGATCGTCTCGAAGAAGTCGCGCCGGGCCGCGATCGCAGCGAACGCCGCCCCCACTCCCCCAGCTCCGACCAGCAGGATCCTCATGTCCTAAGCCCTTTCAGCAACGACGAGCCGACCACTCACCCGCGGGACGCCGTCATGAGCCGGTCGACGAGCCCAGGAGCGGGGCGTGCGAGGAGCGCAGCGACGAGTGCGGCACCTCATTCCGCAGTCACTCTCCAATGAAAGACATCACGTGCTTAATGCGGGTGTAGTCCTCGAGCCCGTACATGGAGAGGTCCTTGCCGTAGCCGGAGTGCTTGAACCCGCCGTGCGGCATCTCGGAGATGAACGGGATGTGGGTGTTGATCCACACCACGCCGAAGTCGAGGCCGCGCGACATCCGCATCGCCCGGGCGTGGTCCTTGGTCCACACGCTGGAGGACAGGCCGTACTCCACGCCGTTGGCCCAGCGCAGCGCCTCGGCCTCGTCGGTGAACCGCTGGACGGTCATGACGGGGCCGAAGATCTCGTGCTGGATCTGCTCGTCGTCCTGCTTGAGCCCGGAGACCACGGTCGGCTCGTAGAAGTAGCCCCGCTCGCCCTTGCGGGCGCCGCCGGTCTGCAGGTTCGCGTGGTCGGGCAGCCGGTCGACCATGCCCGCGACCCGCTCGAGCTGGGACTGGTTGTTCAGCGGGCCGTAGTACGTCGCCTCGTCGTCGGGCATGCCGGTCGGCATCCCCTTGGCCGCCTCGGTGAGCGCGGCGACGAACTCGTCGTGGATGCCGGGCCCGGCGAGCACGCGGGTCGCGGCGGTGCAGTCCTGGCCACCGTTGAACAGGCCGGCGCCGGCGATGCCCTCGGCGGCCTTCTCGATGTCGGCGTCGTCGAAGACGATGACCGGCGCCTTGCCGCCGAGCTCGAGGTGGACGCGCTTGAGGTCGTGCGAGGCCGACTCGGCGACCTCCATGCCGGCGCGCACGGAGCCGGTGATCGCCACCATCTGCGGGGTCTTGTGGGCGACGAGTGCGCGGCCGGTGTCGCGGTCGCCGGTGACGACGTTGAGGACGCCCGGCGGCAGGAACTCCTGGGCGATCTCGGCGAGCAGCGTCGAGCTGGCCGGCGTCGTGTCACTGGGCTTGAGCACGATCGTGTTGCCGCCGGCCAGGGCGGGCGCGATCTTCCAGATCATCATCAGCAGCGGGTAGTTCCACGGGGTCACCTGGCCCACGACACCGACCGGCTCGCGCCGGATCCACGAGGTGTGGTCGGCCATGTACTCGCCGGCCGAGCGACCCTCGAGCACCCGCGCGGCACCGGCGAAGAACCGGAAGTGGTCCGCGGCGTACGGCATCTCCTCGTCCATGGTGATCTGGATCGGCTTGCCGGTGTCCTTGCACTCGACGGCGTTGATCTCCTCGACGCGCGCCTCGATGGCGTCGGCGATCTTCAACAGTGCCTCGGAGCGCTCCTTGGGCGTGGTGCTGCCCCACGACTCGAAGGCCGCGGCGGCCGCGGCATAGGCGCGGTCGACGTCCTCGGCGCCGGACCTCGGCGCCTGGGCGTAGACCTCGCCGGTGGTCGGGTCGACGATGTCGTAGGTCTCGCCCGACGCGCTGTCGACGAGCTCGCCGTTGATCACGTTCTTGAACACCTGGTCAGCCATGCGGGGAGCCTAGTGACCCGACAACGGAATCTGTAGGGGTTGATCCGTTCGTAACGCGGATTTCGTTGATTCAGCCCTCGAAGACGGGTCTTCCGTCGATCCAGGTCGAGACCACGCGCGCCTGCCCGATCTCCTCGGGCGGCCCCGCGAACGGGTCGCGGTCGAGCACGACGAGATCCGCTACCGCGCCCGGGCGCAGGACCCCCGCGTCGTCTCGACCGTTCGCCCACGCACTGCCCGAGGTGTACGCCGCGAACGCGGTCTCCAGCGGCAGCGACTGCTCGGGCAGGAACGGCTCGCGGTCGCTGCCCGGCTCCACGCGGGTGACCGCCACCTGGATGGCCTGCAGGGGGTCGGGCGTGCTGACGGGCCAGTCGCTCCCCGCGGCCAGCCGCGCGCCGGTGCGGTGCAGGTCGCCGAAGGGGTACTGCCACCCCGATCGCTCGGGCCCGAGGTGCGGCAGGGTCAGGTCGACCATCTGGTCGTCGAGACAGGCCCAGAGCATCTGCATGTTCGCGGCGACGCCGAGCCCGGCGAAGCGGCGTACATCGTCGGGGTGGACGACCTGCAGGTGTGCGACGTGGTGACGGCGGGCCGGATCGGTGCCCTCGAACGCGTCGAGCGCCTCGCGGACGCCCCGGTCGCCGATCGCGTGCACGTGCACCTGGAACCCGGCGGCGTCGAGCGCGACCACCGCCTCGCGCAGCGCGGCCGCGTCGAGGAAGGAGTGCCCGCGGTTGGTGGTCGCGTGGCCGCACCGGTCGAGGTAGGGCTCGAGCATCGCGGCCGTGCCGTTCTCCGCGACGCCGTCCTGCATGATCTTGACCGTGGTCGCGCGGAACCGGCCGCCGGTCATCGCCTCGCGCCGGCCGACCAGGTCGGCGACCTGCTCGACGCCGAGGCGCCGCTCCCACCAGAGCGCGCCGACGACGTCGGAGCGCAGGTCGCCGCTCGCCGCGGCGGACGTGTACGTCGAGGCCGGGTCGTCGATGCCGGAGTAGGCGCCGACGATCGCGTCCTGCCAGCTCGTCACGCCGACGGAGTGGAGGTAGGACTGGCCGGCCATCAGCGCGGCGTGGAGGTCGGCGCCCGTCGGTCGCGGCACGTGGCGGGAGACCAGCGCCGTCGCCCCCTCGTGGAGGGTGCCGCTCGGCCGACCGTCGGCGTCCCGCTCGATCCGGCCGTCCGACGGGTCCGGGGTGTGCTCGTCGATGCCGGCGAGCTCGAGCGCGCGGGAGTTGACCCAGGCGCCGTGGTGGTCGCGGTTGGGCAGGAACACCGGGCGGTCGGGCACCACCCGGTCGAGCTCGGCCGCGGTCGGCGTGCCGCCCGGGAACGCGGGCATGGCCCAGCCCCCGCCGAGGATCCACTCCGCGTCAGGGTGCGCGGCGGCGTACGTCGCGATCGTCTCGAGGTAGTCCTCGCGGGCGTCGACGCCGGACAGGTCGCAGCGTAGCCGCTCGAGGCCGCCCTGGATCGGGTGGACGTGGGCGTCGGTGAACCCCGGCGCGAGCAGGCCGCCCTCGAGGTCGACGACCATCGCACCGTCACGGGCGAGGTCGCGGTCCACCGCGAGGATCCGGCCGCTCTCGACGAGCACGCACCCCTGTCCGCGGTGCCGCTGCCCGTCGAAGAGGGCGCCGTTGGTGAACAGGACCTGGGACATGCGGCAGTTCTACCACCCGAGCCAGCAACGAAATCCGGCGAATTCACCCCTTCGTGCGACGGATTCACTTGCATCGAGTCCTTGTGACCACGCATCATGGGGTGCATGCACCCGGACTACGACCACCTGCAGCAGGCCGCCAAGGACCACCTGTGGATGCACTTCACGCGGCACGAGTCCTACGAGACCGCCGACGTGCCGATCATCGTGCGCGGTGAGGGTGCCTACATCTACGACGCCCAGGGCAAGCGCTACCTCGACGGTCTGGGCGGGCTGTTCGTCAGCCAGCTCGGCCACGGGCGCACCGAGCTCGCCGAGGCCGCGGCCAAGCAGGCCCAGGAGCTGGCGTTCCACCCGCTGTGGTCCTACGCCCACCCCAACGCGATCCTGCTCGCCGAGCGGATCGCGGGCTACGCACCCGGCGACCTCAACCGGGTCTTCTTCACCAGCGGCGGCGGCGAGGCCGTCGAGACCGCGTGGAAGCTCGCGAAGAACTACTTCAAGCTCACCGGCAAGCCGATGAAGCACAAGGTGATCAGCCGCGCGATCGCCTACCACGGCACCACCCAGGGCGCGCTGTCGATCACCGGTCTGCCGACGCTCAAGCAGCAGTTCGAGCCGCTGGTGCCCTCGACGTTCCGGGTGCCCAACACCAACATCTACCGCGCTCCCCTGCACGGCGACGACCCGGAGGCGTTCGGCCGCTGGGCCGCGGACCAGATCGCGGTCGCGATCGAGAACGAGGGCCCCGACACCGTCGCGGCCGTGTTCCTCGAGCCGGTGCAGAACGCCGGCGGCTGCTTCCCGCCGCCCCCGGGCTACTTCCAGCGGGTCCGCGAGATCTGCGACGAGTACGACGTGCTGCTGGTCTCCGACGAGGTCATCTGCGCCTTCGGCCGCCTCGGCCACATGTTCGGCGCCGAGCGCTACGGCTACCAGCCCGACATGATCACCTGCGCCAAGGGCATCACCTCCGGCTACGCCCCGCTCGGCGCGATGATCGCCAGCGACAGGCTGATGGAGCCGTTCCTGCACGACGCGCAGATGTTCGCCCACGGCTACACCTTCGGCGGCCACCCGGTCTCCACCGCGGTGGCGATGAAGAACCTCGACATCTTCGAGGAGGAGAAGGTCCTCGAGCACGTGCGCACCAACGAGGGTGCGTTCCGCTCGACGCTCGAGCGCCTCAAGGACCTCCCGATCGTCGGCGACGTCCGCGGCGACGGCTACTTCTACGGGATCGAGCTGGTCAAGGACAAGGCCACCAAGGAGTCCTTCACCGACGAGGAGTGCGAGCGCCTGCTCTACGGCTTCGTCTCCAAGCAGCTGTTCGCCGAGGGCCTCTACTGCCGCGCCGACGACCGCGGCGACCCGGTCATCCAGCTCTCTCCCCCGCTGATCTGCGACCAGTCGCACTTCGACGAGATGGAGCAGGTCCTGCGCACGGTCCTCGACAAGGCCGCCACCCTCCTCTGACCCATCAACACGTTGACCCGCCCGAAACTTTCGGGCGGGTCAACGTGTTGTGAGGCGCCGGGTCGGCGTGTCAGGCGAGCTTGGCGCTGCGGCGGCGGCTGTTCACCTCGCCGCCGATGACGATCACCATGGAGATCAGCAGCATGACGGTGCCGACGACGTTGACCTGCATGGGTACGCCGCGCTGGGCGGCGCCCCAGACGTACATCGGGAACGTCGTGGTGGTGCCGGCGTTGAGGTTGGTGATGATGAAGTCGTCGAAGGACAGCGAGAAGCTGAGCAGCGCGGCGCCCAGGATGCCGGGGAACACCAGCGGGAACGTGACCCGCCAGAACGTCTGGGCCGGGGTGGCGTAGAGGTCCATCGCCGCCTGCTCGAGGTTGTCGTCGAAGCCGGCCAGCCGCGAGCGGACCGTCACCACGACGAACGACAGGCAGAACATCACGTGGGCGATGAGGATCGTCCAGAAGCCGAGCTGGCCGGCCTGACCGGCGGCCACGAAGAGCGCCAGCAGCGAGGAGCCCATGACGATCTCCGGCGAGGCCATCGGCAGGAAGATCAGCAGGTTGGTCGAGGAGCGTCCGAGGAAGTCGTAGCGCACCAGCGCGAACGCGGCGAGCGTGCCGAGGATCGTGGCGCCCAGGGTCGCCAGCAGCCCGATCTCGATGCTCTTGCCGAGGGCGGCGCACATCCCCTCGGCCGCGCACGGGTCGGTCCAGTTGTCGAGCGTGAACGCGTCGAAGCGGTAGACGTTGCGGCTCGCCGGGTCGTTGAAGCTCATCAGCACGACGACCGCGATCGGCACGAACGTGTAGGCCAGCACCAGCAGGCCCAGGATCAGGACCAGGTGCTCGCGGATCCAGCGCCCCATCACAGCAGCTCCTCCGTCCCTGCGCGACGCACGTAGACCAGCACCATCGCCACGATCCCGACCATCATGATCATCGAGAGCGCCGCGGCCGCCGGGTAGTCGCCCGCGTCGGTGAACAGGCTCTGGATGACGCCTCCGACCATCCGCTGGTTGGGGCTGCCGAGCAGCTGGGCGTTGATGAAGTCACCGGCCGCGGGGATGAACGTGAGCAGCGTCCCCGAGACGACGCCCGGCAGCGACAGCGGCCAGGTGACCTTGAAGAAGCCCACCACCGGGTTGGCGTAGAGGTCGCTGGACGCCTCGATCAGCCGATGGTCGATCTTGTCGATGCTCGCGAAGAGCGGAAGCACCATGAACGGCAGGAAGTTGTACGTCAGTCCCGCGATCACTGCCACGGGGGTGGCCAGCAACCGGCCGTCCTCACCGAGCAGGTGCAGCGTCTGGAGCGTGTTCACGACGAACCCGTCGTCGGCGAGGATCAGCTTCCACGACAGGGTGCGGATCAAGAAGCTGGTGAAGAACGGCGCGATCACCAGCACCAGCAGGAGGTTCTTCCACCGTCCCGCCTTGAACGCGATCGTGTAGGCCAGGACGTAGCCCAGCACCAGGCAGAACAACGTCGCGAGCGCGCCGTACCAGAGCGCCCGCAGCATCGGCTCCCAGTACTCCTTGACCGCGTCGACGTAGTTGCCCCACGCATAGGTCATCTCGTAGCCGCGGAAGTCGGAGCCCGCCGGGTCGAACAGGCTCGTGGCGAGCAGCGAGTAGAACGGCACGACGAAGAACACGATCAGCCAGAGCGCCGCGGGCAGCAGCAGCAGGTAGCCGACCGCCCCGGTGCGCCGGGTCATTCGTCGTCGCCCTTCTGCGCGCCCGCCAGCGCGTCCTGGGAGATGTCGAGCAGGAAGGCGTACTCCGGCCTCCAGGAGAGCTCGACCGGCTCACCGGTGTGGAAGATCCGGTGCCGGCCGGTGTTCTGCTGGAAGACCTGGAGCTCCTGGCCCCACGGCATCCGGACGAGGTACTGGGTGCTCACCCCGACGAAGCTGACGTCGGTGACGACCCCGCCCGGGATCGTGTTGCCCGGCGCGTCGAGCTCCTCGCCCGGCTCGCCGATCAGCACCTTCTCGGGCCGGATGCCGACCCAGCCGCGGTCGCCGTCGGTGTGGGTGCGCGCGGGCCGGACCGAAACGCCGACGCCCTGCATGTCGACGCTGACGACGTCGGCCGACCGGCTCGTGATCGTGCCCTCGATCAGGTTGGACTGACCCAGGAAGTTGGCCACGAACGTGCTGTGCGGGTTCTCGTAGAGGTCGGCGGGTGCCCCCATCTGCTCGATCACGCCCGCGTTCATCACCGCGACCGTGTCGGCCATCGTCATGGCCTCCTCCTGGTCGTGGGTGACGTGGATGAAGGTCAGCCCGACCTCGGTCTGGATGCGCTTGAGCTCGATCTGCATGGAGCGGCGCAGCTTGAGGTCGAGGGCGCCCAGCGGCTCGTCGAGCAGCAGCACCTCGGGGTGGTTGATCAGAGCCCGGGCGAGCGCGACCCGCTGCTGCTGACCGCCCGAGAGCTGGGCCGGCTTCTTGCGCACCTGCGAGCCGAGCTCGACCAGGTCGAGCATCTCGCGCACCTGCGCGTCGATGTCGGCGGCCTTGCGGCGCTTGAGCCCGAAGGCGACGTTCTCGTAGATGTCGAGGTGCGGGAA
>NZ_JANINT010000125.1 GCF_024509035.1 Nocardioides sp.
GGAAGGCGTGGTGGATCAGGAACATCATCTTCATGTCGATCGGGCCCTCGGGGGCCGCCGCCTGGCCCGGCAGCCGCAGCTGCCGGGGCCAGGAGGCGCGCGCGTCGGTGGTCATGTCGTTCTCCCTCAGCTCGTGCAGCGAGCTCACACGCCGGCGGGCGTGTGCCGCCCCGTGGTGTCGAAGTCGTCCCAGATGTCGCCGTCCGAGCCATCGGCGGGCAGGTCGGTCTCGTGCCGCTCGGCCTCGATCGTCGGGAGCAGGCGGTCGAGCCACGCGGGCAGCCACCAGTTCCACCGACCCAGCAGGGTCATCGTGGCGGGGACCAGCACCATCCGGACGATGGTGGCGTCGAGCACGATCGCGACCGCCATGCCGAACCCGAGCTGCTTGACGACGGTGTCGGCCTCGGTCGAGAACCCGAGGAACACGACCACCATGATCGCCGCGGCGGACGAGATCACCCGACCGGTCGAGGCCAGCCCGCGCTCCACGCTGCCGCGGGCGTCGCCCGTGCGCAGCCAGTCCTCGCGGATCCGCGAGAGCAGGAAGACCTCGTAGTCCATCGAGAGCCCGAAGAGGATCGCGAAGTTGAGGATCGGGATCCAGCTCGAGACGGCGACGGCGTGGTCGATGCCGAGCACGCTGCCGCCCCAGCCCCACTGGAACACCGCCGTGAGGACGCCGTACGACGCTCCGATCGAGAGCAGGTTCATCGCGGCGGCCTTCACCGGCACGACGAGCGAGCGGAACATCATCGCCAGCAGCAGCACGGAGACGGCGACGACGAACCCGACGACCAGCCACAGCCGGCCCGAGAGCATGCCGGAGATGTCGGCGAACAGCGGGGTGGTGCCGGTGACCTCGACGCCGTCCGGGAGGTCGGCGCGGAGCTGGTCGACGAGCTCGGAGGTGCGCTCGTCGGCGGGGCCCGTGGTGGGGTCGACGTCGAACACGCTGATCGCGCCGTCGGGGGTCGTCACCGGCGTGCCGACCTCGGCGATGCCCTCGTGGCCGGCCAGCTGGTGGGCCACGGCGGAGGCGTCGGCGCGGGTGGTGTCGACGACGATCGTGAACGGACCGTTGGCGCCGGCGCCGTACTCGGCGTCGATGAGGTCGTAGGCCCGGCGCACCGAGGTCTCGGTGCTGTTGCTGCTGCCGTCCTGGGGCCAGGTGCGCATGCCCAGGGTGGGCGCGGCGAGCAGGAGCAGGAACGTCAGGGCGGCGAGCGCCGCGGCCACGGGGCGGCGGGCGACACGGGCGGCCCAGCGTGCCGTGAGCGGGGTCCGGGCGGCCCGGGTGCGGCCCGTGCGGGTACGCCGCGGGAGGAGCCGGTGGCCGGCCAGCCCGCACAGGGCGGGCACCAGCGTGATCGCGGCGGCCAGCACGGCGACGACGGCGATCGCGGTGGCGTAGCCGAACGTCGCGTAGACGGGCAGTCCGCCCAGGCGGAGGCCGAGCAGCGAGATCAGCACCGTGGCGGAGGCGAACACGACCGAGCGACCGGCGGTCGCCATCGCGCGGCCGGCGGCCTCGCGCTTGTCGAGGCCCTGGCCGAGGAACTCCACGTGCCGGGTGACCAGGAGCAGGGCGTAGTCGATGCCCACGCCGAGGCCCACCATCGTCGCCACGGTCGGCGCGGCGGTGCTGACGTCCATCGTCGCTGCGAGCAGCGTGATGCCCGCCGACCCGACGGCCAGGCCCATCAACGCGATCGCCAGCGGCAGGCCCGCGGCGACCACCGAGCCGAACGCGACGACCAGCAGCACGAGCGCGGCGATCACGCCGGCCAGCTCGCCGGTGCCGGACATCTGCGACTCGGTACCGCCCGGCAGCTCGCCACCGAGCTCGGCCTGCAGGCCGGCGTCGCGCAGCGGCTGGATCGCGTCGACCAGCGGGTCGTAGCCGTTCTTGCCCACGAGGTCGGGGTCGGTCATCGGCACGTCGTACGAGACGGTCACCAGGGCGGTGTCGCCGTCCTCGGAGATCCGAGGCTCAGTGACGTAGCTCGCGTGGTCGATGCCGTGCAGGCGCTCGAGGAGACCGCGGAGGTCCGCGGCGTCGAGGGTGGCGCCGGACGGGTCGTGGACCACGACCTGGGCGGTCGAACCGCCGCCGTCGGGCACGTGGGCGCGCAGCTGCTCGATGCCCACCTGGGCCCGAGCGTCGGGGATGTCGTAGTCGTCGTGGGTGGTGCCGCCGAAGGCACCGGCGAGCCCGAAGGCCGCGACGACGACGGCGACCCAGACGGCGATGGTGCGCCACGGGCGGGCCGCGGCGCCGTGGCCGAGGCGGTGGAGGATGCGGTTCACGGGGTGCTCCCTGTCGGAAACGTCGGTCGAGAGGTGTCGGTGAGAGCACTCTGGGGCCCGCTACTTGAGGCCGACTGGGAGCCGACTTGAGGTCGTCCCTCAGGATGGAGCGGTGCGTCGTGCCGTGGCTCCCCTCCTCGCCGTGACGGTGGCCCTCGTGCTCGCCGACTCGGCGGTGGTGACGCTCGCGCTGCCCGACATCCTGCTGCACCTGGACACCACGGTGAGCCAGGTCGCGTGGGTGCTGATCTCGTTCAACCTGGTGCTCGGCCTGGTCGCCGTGCCGACCGCCTGGGCCTTCACGCGGACGCAGCCGCGGATCCTCAGCGCCCTCGGCATCGCGGTGTTCGCCGGCGCGTCCGCATGGTGTGCGGTGGCGCCGTCGATCGAGGTGCTGATCCTCGCCCGGTGCGTGCAGGCCCTGGGCGGCGCGCTCGCGCTCCTGGGCTGCCTCGAGCTCCTCGTCGCCGAGTACGGCGAGCGCCGCGGCGTCGCCGCCTGGGTGACCGCGGGTGTGGTGGGCACCGCCACCGGTCCCGTGGTCGGTGGCCTGCTGACCGAGGCGATCTCGTGGCAAGCGATCTTCGTCGTGCAGGTCCCGATCGCGGTGCTCGCTGTGCCGGCGGCCCTCGCGGTCCGGATGGCGCCGGCCCCGACCGACCGGCACCGCCCGGCCCTGCTCCCCAACCTCACGCTCGCGCTGCTCTCGGCCGCCCTGACGGCCGCGCTGTTCCTGCTGGTCCTGCTGCTCGTCGACGGGTGGGGCCGCTCGGCGGCGACCGCGGCCATCACGGTCTCGGTGGTGCCGCTCGCCGCCCTCGCCGCAGGCCCGCTCGCGCGGCTGCTGCGTCCCAGCGAGGGGGTCGAGACGGCGGTCGGGTGCTTCCTGGTCGCCGGCGGGCTCGTCGGCCTGGCGATCCCGCCCTCGGCGCACCTGGCCTGGACCATCGCCCCGCAGGCACTGGTGGGGCTGGGTCTCGGGCTCACCGTCGACCGCCTGACGGCCCGGGCGATGCACCTCCGCCTCCCCCGCGTCGAGCACGCCGGCTGGACGATCGGCGCGCGCCACGTGGGCGTGATGGTGGGGCTGGCGATCCTGACGCCGGTGTTCACCGCCGACCTCCAGGACGCCCAGGTGCCCGCCCAGGAGGCCATCACCTCGCTCGTCCTCGACGCGCCGCTCCCGGCGCAGGACAAGGTGACGCTCGCGCGGGCCCTCGGCGACGAGCTGACCGACCAGCGCGGCCAGGTGCCCGACCTGCACCGCGCGTTCGCGGCCGCCGACCTCGCGCCGTCCTCACGACCGGCTGCCGACGCGCTGGAGCGCGACCTCGACTCCCAACTCGAGCGCGCGGCGACCCGCGCGTTCCGCGACTCCTTCCTGCTCGGCGGCGCGCTCGCTCTCCTGGCGCTCGTCAGCTCGCTGGCCGGGCTCGCCGCCCCGCGGGTGCGGAGGGCCGCGTGAACGTCCGCGTCCTGGGGCTCCCCGCCGTCGCCACCGCGCTGGTCGGCGGGGTGCTCGCCGTCCAGGTGGCGTACGGCGGCGGCTCGTTCGAGCCACTGCGGCCGGCCGATCCCTGCGCGGCACGCACGGTCGTCTCGCACTCCGAGGGCATCGAGGCGCTGACCGAGCGGCTCGTCCTCATCGCGGTCGACCGGGCCGCGTGCCGGCTCGACGTCACGCGCGAGGCGTTCCTGCTCGACGTGGCCGACGGCGGCACCCGCACCGACGCCGAGATCGACGCACTGCGCGAGGGGCTGCACGACGCCGTACGCCAGATGAAGACCGACGGCTCGTTGCCGCCGGCGTCGGACCTGGTCGACGAGGCGCTCGACTCCGCGGATCTCAACGGCTTCCTCGAGGCGGTGATCCGGGCGCTGCCGGACTCGGCCATCGACGCCGCGCTCGAGACCGACGACGTCCTCGACCGGGCCATCGACGACCTCGACCTGCGGGCGTTGCTCGGCGACCTCGACGCCCAGGCCGACCTCGAGGCACGCGTGGAGGTCGCGGTCGGCGAGGCCGTCAAGGACTCACTGGTCGCCCGGGTCCAAGGCCTGGTCTAGGTCCAGCGCGCGCCGCCAGGAGGCGACGCCCTCGTCGAGGTGCAGCTCGGCGTCGGTCTGGGCGGCGGCCTCGGCGTCGTGGGTGGCGACCACGACGACCGCTCCGCGGTCGGCCTCGGCGCGCAGCGCGGCCATCGCGCGCTCCCGGTTGGCCGCGTCGAGGTCGCTGGTCGGCTCGTCGGCGAGCAGCACGTCGGCGTGCGCGGCGAGCGCTCGGGCCAGGGCGATGCGCTGCTGTTGCCCGCCGGAAAGCTCCTCGATCAGGTGGTTGCCGGACTCCTCGAGCCCCACCTGCGCGAGCGCCGCGGCCGTACGCCGGTGGGCCTCTGCCGCCTCGACACCCAGCGCCAGCAAGGGGACCACGACGTTCTCGGCCGCGGTCAGCGACGACGCGAGTCCGTTGCCCTGCGGCATCAGCACCACGCCGAGAGCGGCGCACTGCTGGCGGTCGGTGAGCCGGGTCTCCCCCAGTCGCACCTCCCCGGCCGTCGGCTCCAGCGCACCGGCCAGCGCCCACAGCAGTGACGACTTGCCCGCACCCGACGGGCCGGTGACCGAGACCATTCGGCCGGGCGCCAGGGCGAGGTCGAGCGGGTGCAGGGCGAGCAGGTCGCCGTACGACACCGAGAGGCCCCTGGCCCGCAGCTCACTCATCGGGCTCCTCCTCGGGCACGAGCAGGTAGCCGGTGCCGTCGTCGCTGGGGTGGAAGCGGACCAACGTGCCGGGAGCGAGGTCGTCGCGCACGTGCCCGGGCAGCGGCAGGAACCCGTCGGGGGTGACCACGGCGTACTCCTCGCCGCGACGGCCCTCGCCCCCGACGCGTCCGTCGCGGATGGTGATCGTGCGCGGCAGGAACGCCGCCACGTCGGGGTCGTGGGTGACGATCACGACGGTGGTGCCGAGCTCGCGGCTGGTCGCCGCGATCGCCGCGAGCACCTGGTCACGGGCCGCGTGGTCGAGCTGGCTGGTGGGCTCGTCGGCAAGCAGCAGGCCCGGCCGGGACGCCATCGCGACCGCGAGCGCCGCGAGCTGCAGGTGGCCGGGGGTCAGCTCGACGAGCGGACGGTGCGCGTCGGCGCCGAGTCCGAGCTCGTCGAGCACGGCGTCTGGGTCGGGCAGGTCCTTGCCGGCCTGACGGGCTGCCCGCTGGGCGAAGCGGACGTTGCCGTGCGGCGTGAGGTAGGGCAGGAGGTTGCGCCCGGCTCCCTGCAGCATCAGTGCGACGTCACGGGCACGCATCTGGTCGAGCTCGCGGGTGGTGGCCGTCGAGAGCTCGAGGTCGCCGACGTGCATCTTCCCGGCACTGGGGCGGAACACGCCCGCCAGCAGGCTCAGCAGGGTGGACTTGCCGGCCCCCGACGGGCCGAGCAGACCCACCAGCTCGCCCGGCGCCACGTCGAGGTCGACCCCGGAGAGGGCGGCCACCTCGTGGCCCTCGGAGCGATAGATGTGCACCAGTCGCTGGGTGCTGACCCGCAGCCCGCTCACAGGTCCCCCTCCCGCAGCCGGCGTACGGCGGCCCGCCTGGCCAGCAGGCGCCCGATGAGGGCACTGCCGCCGCCGAGCACCGCGGTCGACGCCACGACGGCCAGCGCGACCGACCACCAGGCGGTGCTGAGGTCGAGCGTGGAGACCGCCGGCTGACCGGCGAACAGCGGGACGGTCGGCAGCGCGAGGTGAGCGCCGTACACCCCGGTCACGGTCCCCGCGACGACTCCCACCAGGACGGCAGGCAGCTGCGCGGCGACGGCCATCGAGCCGATGTCTCGGCGCGGGACGCCGCTCATCCGCAGCGCCGCCAGGTCGCGGGTGCGAGCCCGCCAGCTGCTGGCAGCCCCGACCAGCAGCACCAGCAGCGCGAGGAGCACGGCGGCCGCGCCGACGAGTCCGGCGAGCTGGATGCTCCACGCGGCGGCCGAGTCGTCGAACGAGTCCCGGATCCCGGTCAGTGTGGAGGTGGTGGTGACACGGGTGCCGCGCTCCTCCAGGGCGGCGGACACTTCGTTGAGCAGCTCGGGATCGTCCTCGGCGAACCACACCTGGATGTGCGCGCTGGTTGCGAGGGCGACGCCGCGCTCGACCAGGTCGAGGTTCACCAGGGCCGCGTGCTGCCCGGCCCCGGGCACGCGGTCGAGGGCCCGGACCTCGTCGGCGTGCTGGACGATCCCGTCGAGGCCACTGAGGTCGAAGAGGCTCTCCGCGGCGCCCGGCGGGAGGCC
>NZ_JANINT010000126.1 GCF_024509035.1 Nocardioides sp.
CCATCCGCTGGGCCGCGGCGACGGTGTCGGCGAACGTCATCCCCGCGAGTCGGCCTTCGCCGAGCGGCGAGGCCAGCTCGTTGACGCCCACGCGCTCGTAGCGCCACTGGTCGGTGTGGAGGTACCAGAACGGCGTGCTCGCCTGGTGCCGCATCGGCCGCTGCCAGTCGAAGGCGAACGACATGTGCTGCTGCCCGGTGATCGGACGGGCCTTCTCCTGGCCCACGTAGTGGGCCCAGCCGCCACCGTTGACGCCCTGGCAGCCGGTGAGGGTCACCAACGCGATGAACGCCCGGTAGGTCATGTCGGAGTGGAACCACTGGTTGGTGCCCGCGCCCAGGGCGATCATCGAGCGGCCCTGGCTGCGCTCGGCGTTGCGGGCGAACTCGCGGGCGATCCGGGCGGTCAGCTCGGCCGGGACCCCGGTGATCCGCTCGGCCCAGGCGGGGGTGTTGGGCGCGTCGGCGTCGTCGTACCCGCTCGCCCAGTCGCCGGGCAGGTCAGCGCCGTCGACCGTGCGGCGCACGCCGTACGTCGCCATCAGCAGGTCGAAGACGCTGGTCACGGTCAGGCCGGCCACCGTGGTGACCGGGACGCCGCGCCGCATGGTGGTGCCGCCCTCGGTCTCCCCGGTGTCGAACCGCGGGAGGTCGACGGGGACGACGGCGTCGTGGTGGCCCTCGAGACCGAGCGCCGGGACGACGTCGCCGAGGTCGAGGTTCCACCGTCCGGCGCCCTCGGGGCCGTAGCGGAAGCCGAGCGAGCCGTTGGGGACGACCGGGTCGCCGGTGGTGTCGTCGATGAGCACGGTCTTGTGCTGGGCGCCGGTCTCCTGGTCGCCCAGGTCGGCGGCGGTGACGAAGCGGTCGGGGGTCCAGGCGCCGTCGCCGAGGTCGCGCAGCGCGACGAGGAACGGCAGGTCGGTGTAGGAGCGGACGTAGTCGGTGAAGTACGGCACCTGGCGGTCGCGGAAGAACTCGGTCAGCACCACGTGGCCCATCGCCATCGCGAGCGCGCCGTCGGTGCCGGGGTGCGGGGCCAGCCAGTCGTCGGCGAACTTCACGTTGTCGGCGTAGTCGGGGCTGACCGCGACGACCTTGGTGCCGCGGTAGCGGGCCTCGGCGAGGAAGTGGGCGTCGGGCGTGCGGGTGACGGGGATGTTCGAGCCCCACATCACCAGGTAGGTGGAGTTCCACCAGTCACCGGCCTCGGGGACGTCGGTCTGGTCGCCCCAGATCTGCGGCGAGGCGACCGGCAGGTCGGCGTACCAGTCGTAGAAGGACAGCAGCGTGCCGCCCAGCAGCGCGTGGTAGCGGGTGCCGGCGGCGAACGAGGCCATCGACATCGCCGGGATCGGCGAGAAGCCCACGACCCGGTCGGGGCCGAAGGTCTTGGTCGTGTAGACGTGGGCCGCGGCGACCATCGTGGTCGCCTCGTCCCAGCTGGCGCGCACGAAGCCGCCGCGGCCGCGCTGCCCCTTGTAGGCGAGGGCCTTCTCGGGGGTCTCGACGATGTCGGCCCAGGCCGCCACCGGGTCGCCGAGGCGCTTGACGTTGGCCCGGAACATCGTGATGAGCGATCCGCGCACGTAGGGGTGGCGCACCCGGGAGGGCGAGTACTCGTACCAGGAGAACGATGCTCCG
The DNA here is from genome assembly GCF_024509035.1 of Nocardioides sp. Classification (GTDB taxonomy): domain Bacteria; phylum Actinomycetota; class Actinomycetes; order Propionibacteriales; family Nocardioidaceae; genus Nocardioides. The sequence goes on from NZ_JANINT010000126.1 coordinate 1,644, forward strand.
CGCGGGCACCCGCGTGGCTCGTAGTCCGGGCTGTCGGGGCCGGTCGTCGGGTAGTCGACGGCTTGGTGCTCCCAGGTGATCAGCTCGTCCTTGACGAACACGTTCCACGAGCAGGAGCCGGTGCAGTTGACCCCGTGGGTGGAGCGCACGACCTTGTCGTAGCTCCAGCGGTCCCGGTAGAAGGAGTCCCAGCCCGCCTCGTCGATCTGGTGGAGGGTGCGGCCGTGGTCGCCCACGTCCTCCTTGGTGAAGAACCGCCGGGCCGCCAGCAGGGCACCCGCTCCAGGAAGCCGGTCGTTGGTCGGGTCAGAGGGCAGGGTGGGTCGGGCAGGCACGCGACAGCGCTCCTTCGAGTGGTCCGGTCTCGAGGTCATCCGGACCGCGTGCGCACCGCGGGCCGTGCGCCCACCCTCGGGCACTCTGCCCCGTGCGACCCCGGGATCAGAGTCCCGAAGTCCCGGGACCAAAGGCCCGGTCGGTCATCTCATCCGGACGCCGGAAGCCCCCTCGCGACCAGATCGATGAGGCCGTTGACGAACGCGATGTCCGTGGGCTGACCGCTGACCAGGAATCGATGATGGATGGCTCCGTAGATCGCGTCGACGGTCGTCTCCAGGTCCAGGTCAGCCCGCACCTGACCCCGTTGCTGCCCGCGGACGAGGATCGCCAGGAACAGGTGCCGACGCTCTCGCAGCAGCGTGCTGCGGTACAGGCCTGCGAACTCCTCGTCCGCCAGGCTGTCCGCGATGAGGCCGCTGACCGTCGTCGCGGCGTGGTCCGTCGGACCGAGGCAGGCCACGAGCGCCATGACGTACTGGCGCAGGTCCCGCAGCGCATCACCCGTGTCGGGTACGACGGTCGATCGGTTCGTCTTGCGCGTGTAGGCCTCGAGCACCAACACCTCGCGAGACGGCCAGTGGCGGTAGATCGTGGACTTGCTGATCCCCGACGCCCGCGCGACGGCATCGACCGTCACCGACCGGTAGCTGACGCGGTCGATCAGCTCGCCCGTAGCATCGAGGACCTTGCGCCGCGTCTCGGCCACCGTGGCTGAGGGCCGCGGACGCGCGGTGGTGATCCGCTCCTGGACCATCGCTCGAATCTAGCAGCGCAGATGACCCCCTGCGCTTCCCCGATGGGACGTTCCGAGCCAGTTCGTCCCACTTCTTCGAGGTTCGCCGCGGTCGCTTCGCAGACTCGCTGGTGGACGGACGAGCCCGTCCGTCCACCAGGAAGGAGAAGCGTCATGCACCGGATCGTCATCGTCGGCGGCGGGTACGCCGGCTTCTACGCCGCCTGGAAGCTCGAGAAGCACCTGCGTCGCAACGAAGCGGAGGTCATCCTGATCGATCCCCGCTCCTACATGACCTACCAGCCGTTCCTTCCCGAGCTCGCGGCCGGCTCGGTCGAGGCACGCCACGTCGCCGTTTCCTACCGCCGCCACCTGAAGCGCACCCGGATCGTCGCCGGACGGGTGACCTTCGTCGACCACGCGCACAAGAGGATCACCCTCGAGCATGCCGACGGGACTCCGGACAGCCTGGCGTACGACACGGTGGTGCTGACCGCCGGTGCCGTCACCCGGACCTTCCCCGTCCCGGGCGTCGCGCGGGCCGCCATCGGCTTCAAGACCATCGAGGAAGCCGTCTATGTCCGCGACACCCTGATCGGCAACCTCGAGAAGGCGGCGTCCACGCCTCCGGGACCGGCCCGGGACCGGTTGCTGACGGTCGTCTTCGTGGGCGGAGGCTTCGCCGGCATCGAGGCCTTCGGCGAGCTGAGGTCGATGACCACCGCCCTCCTCGAGCGCTATCCCGAGCTGACCATGGCCGACACGCACTTCCACCTCATCGAGGCGACGGGTCGCGTCCTCCCTGAGGTCTCCGAGCGCACCAGCACCTGGGTGCGCCACCACCTCGCGGAGCGAGGTGCCTTCGTCCACCTCCACACCCAGGTCGACTCGGCCGTCGACGGCCGCGTCGTCCTGTCCGACGGCCAGGTCCTGGAGACCGAGCTGCTGGTGTGGACGGCCGGGGTCGTCGCGAACCCGCTGGTCACCCGGCACACCGACCTGCCGATCGACGCCAGGGGCCGGGTGTCGGTCCGCCCTGACCTGCGTGTCGGCACGCCCGACCGGATCTACGACGGCGCGTGGGCTGCAGGCGACGACGCCGCTGTCCCGGACCTGACCGGAGCCGGCGTCGGTGCGACGCCGACCGAGCCGGGGACGACCGTCCCGAACGCCCAGCACGCGGTGCGACAGGGGAAGCTTCTCGCGAAGAACATCGTCCGTGCGCTGCGTGGAGGCACTCCCGAGAACTACCGCCACCACAACCTCGGCTCGGTCGCGACCCTCGGGCTCGGGGACGGCGTCTTCCAGTCCGGTCCGATCGTGGTCACAGGCTTCCCCGCTTGGCTGATGCACCGGGGCTACCACGTCCTGGCCATTCCCAGCTGGGAACGGACGTGGCGGGTCGCGGCCGGCTGGCTCAGCAACCTCGCCTGGGGTCGTGACGCCATCGAGCTGCACGAGATCCGTGCACCGCGCTCCGCCTTCGAGGAGGCCTCTGCCCCTCCGCCACGTCGACTGCCCATGGCTTCGTGAACCACCCACCCACTCACAGATTCGAGAGGAACCATGACCCGCACCAACATCGGTGACCGGCACCCGGCCGCCTACAAGACCCTCATCTCGCTGTCCATGCAGGCCGACCAGGACGCCACTGCTGCCGGCGTCGACCCGCTCCTGGTCGAGCTGATCCGCATCCGGACCTCGCAGATCAACGGCTGCGCCTTCTGCCTGCGCATGCACACGCGCGACGCCCTCGCCAAGGGCGAGAGCCCCGACCGGATCGCTGTGCTGCCGGCCTGGACGGAGTCGGCGTACTTCTCCGAGACCGACCGTGCCGCCCTGGGCCTGGCCGAGGCGATCACCCTCGTCCCCGACGGCCACGTCAGCGACGCCGACTACGCCGCTGCTGCGGAGGTCCTCACCGCGGACCAGGTCTCAGCCGTCTCGTGGCTCACGATCGTCATGAACGCCTTCAACCGCGTCGCCATCACCAGCCGCTACCACGTCGGGCCGTGACCGCCATGGACGAGCTCATCGCCGGCATCGCCGTTCCGCAGTCGGCCGCAGCGACGCAGGCCACGCGCCTGGTCGAGGCGACGCTGTCACCGATGCTGTTCCACCACTCGAGGCGGGTGTTCTTCTTCGGCTCCCTGCACGCCGCCGCGCGTCACCTCGAGGTGGACTCAGACCTGCTCTACCTGGCGTCGATCTTCCACGACACCGGCCTGGTGGCGCCGTTCGCGGAGCCGGCGCAGCGGTTCGAGATCGACGGCGCGGACAAGGCACGGAGGTTCGTCCTCGAGCATGGGTTCGACGACGGATCCGCCGACGCGGTCTGGCAGGCGATCGCGCTGCACACCACGCCGGAGATCCCCTCGCGGATGACGCCGCTCATCGCCGCGACGAACCTCGGCGTGCTCACCGACGTCGTCGGCGTCGGTCTCGATGCGCTGGACCCGAGGCTCGTCGAGCAGGTCGTCGCGCGGCACCCGCGCGACGACTTCAAGTCCGAGTTCCCGCGGGCGTACTTCGAGGGGCAGAAGCACCGACCGGCGACCACCTACGGCACGGTGAACGCCGACGTGGTGAGGCACTTCATGCCTGAGTACCACGCGGCCGGCATGATCCAGCGCATCCACGACGCGCCCTGGACCGGGTGAGCTCATCGGGTGAGCGGACCGGGAACCCGAGTCAGGACGTCGATCCCTGCAACATGTCCCGCACGTACCAGGCGACCCAGGCCACCGGGAAGAAGACGCCCGCGATGGCAGCAACAGCGAGCCCGCCACCTCGTCGCCGCTGGCCCACCGCGGTCAGGGCTATGAGCGCGATGACGACCGCCGCCACCGCCAGGAGAACGGCGATACCCAGGGCTGTCATGTACCGACTGTCGCACGACCACCCCTCAAGGAAGATGGGGTGCGTCAGGACGCTCGTCGGTAGTCGGGGTGGATCTCGATGTCGATGGGTGGTTGATAGAGCTCGGCTACCAAGGGCTTCCGCGGGGTCTCAGCACGGGAGGCAGCTCGGGGCGTGCTGGGGATCCGGCGGGTGCCGGTGTGGTCGACGAGGTAGAACGCGCCGTGGGGGTCGCGCCAGACGAGGATCCCGGGGAAGGGTTGTCGGACCTGCCATCGCCCGTGCGTTTTGACTCTGTGATGTCGCTTGGACATCGGGCCGTAGTTGCCGATGCCGCTGACACCGCCTTGGGCGTGCGGTTTGGTGTGGTCGATCTCCATCGATCGGGAGGTGCTGGAGGCGTAGGGGAAGATGTCGGCCGGCGTCATCAGATGCACGGCCCGCCGATGTCGATCCGGGATCTCCCAGGCATCCACCGGCGCCTGACCGGCCAGATCGAGCACCGGGCGGATCGTGAACTTCGCCCGCGGACTCAACATCTCGCGGACCCATTCGTTGGTGACCGCTCCGTGGCCCTCCACGCGGGCGATGCCTTCGGCGTCGGGGCCGGCGTAGGTGTGCACGAACAGCTCCACCCGGGGCAGCAGGTCGGCGATGTCGGTGTCGTCGGCGGCGCCGGTGACCAGCAGCAAGAACGCGTGCACCCGCCGCTGGTCCTCGGTGGCCAGGTGCGCCGCCTCCGGCTGATCCTTGGCCACGGCCTCGAGCCTGGCGGCGCGCGCGGTCACGGCCGCGTCGATCACGTCGATCGTCGCGATGTCGGCGCGCACCAGGAACGAGGCCATCCCGTGGGCCCCGTCCTGGGTGGTGCCGCGCAGCTTCTTCGCGAATGTGGCCTGCGCGGCCCGCTGCTCCTTCTCGCGGCC
>NZ_JANINT010000127.1 GCF_024509035.1 Nocardioides sp.
GCGTTCTTCGCCGGCTTCGGGCTGATCGGCGAGTGGCGCGAGGGCGTGATCGAGGCCGAGCGCGTGACGCCCGCCAACCGGTCGGCCCTCCTGGTCGGCCGCCTGACCCGCGACGTCCTGCAGCTGCTCGTGCAGGCGCTGATCCTCGTGGGCCTCGGCGTCGCGATGGGCATGCGCGGCTCGGTGGCCGGCATCGCCCTCGGCGTCCTCATCACGCTGGTCGTCGGCGGTGCGTGTGCGGCGGCGTCCAACGCTCTCGCGCTCACGACCAAGAGCGAGGACGTGATGGCCCCGGTGATCAACATCGTGATGATGCCGGTGCTGCTGCTCAGCGGCATCCTGCTGCCGATGACCCTCGGTCCGGGGTGGCTGAAGCGCACCAGCGACTTCATGCCGTTCCGTTACATCGTCGACGCGGTCCGCGACGGGTTCGCCGGGGACCTCGCCACCTCGGCGGTGCTGTGGGGGACGGTCTGGGCCGTGCTCCTCGCCGCCCTCGGCACCTGGTGGGGCACCGTCACCTTCCGCCGCGAGAACGCCTGAGACGTCGACCCGCCCGAAACTTTCGGGCGGGTCGACGTGCAGTGGTGCACATCTGTGCACTCGAAGATCTAGACACTTGACATCTGGTGTGGTTTTGTAAAGCCCTCGACGTGACGCCCGTCATCTCGCAGGAGGCCCGCCATGACCGCCAGCACGCCCGACACCCCGCCGGCCACGCCGCCGGCCGTCCCGCACAGCACCGTCCCCGAAGGGTCGACGGCGACCTGGAAGGACAAGAAGCGCTACCTGTGGCTGATCGGCCTCGTGGTGCCGTCGCTGGCCTTCATCGGCTACGGCGCCTGGGAGCTCACCGGCTGGGGCATCTGGTTCTGGATCGGCCCGATCGTCATCCTCGTCGTGGTCCCGGCCATCGACCTGATCGCGGGCCTCGACCGCTCCAACCCGCCCGACGACGTCATCGAGGCGCTCGAGAAGGACCGCTACTACCGCTGGATCACCTACCTGTTCCTGCCGATCCAGTACGCCGGCTTCGTCGGCGCCATGTGGCTGATCGCCGGCGGCGCGGACCTGGGCGTGCTCGACAAGGTCGGGCTGGCGGTGTCGATCGGGTGCATCGGCGGCATCGGCATCAACACCGCCCACGAGCTCGGCCACAAGCGCGAGGCCAACGAGCGCTGGCTCTCCAAGATCGCGCTGGCCCAGAGCTTCTACGGGCACTTCTACATCGAGCACAACCGCGGGCACCACGTCCGGGTCGCCACCCCCGAGGACCCGGCGTCGTCACGCGTGGGCGAGAACTTCTACCAGTTCTGGCCGCGCACGGTCTCGGGCTCCCTGAGGTCCGCGTGGAACCTGGAGAAGCGCCGCTACGCCCGCAAGAAGCAGCACCCGTTCCGCCTCGGCAACGACGTTCTCAACGCCTGGCTGATGTCCGCGGTGCTGTGGGGCGGCCTGGTCGCCTGGCTCGGCGTCGGGATCGTGCCGTACCTGGTGATCCAGGCGGTCGTCGGCTTCTCGCTCCTCGAGGTCGTCAACTACATGGAGCACTACGGGATGCTGCGCCAGAAGGTCGGCGTCGGTGAGCGCCAGCGCTACGAGCGCGTCGACCCGACGCACTCGTGGAACTCCAACAACATCGCCACGAACGTGCTCCTCTACCACCTGCAGCGCCACAGCGACCACCACGCCAACCCCACCCGGCGCTACCAGTCCCTGCGCGACTTCGAGGAGTCACCGGTGCTGCCGACGGGGTACGCCGGCATGATCGTGCTCGCCATCGTCCCGGCGGTCTGGCGACGGGTGATGGACCCCCGCGTGCTCGCCCACTTCGACGGCGACCTGTCGCGAGCCAACCTCAGCCCGCGCAAGCGCGACAAGATCCTCGCGAAGTACCCGCCGCCGGTGGCACCGGAGGCCGTGCCGGCCGCGGGGGTCTCGACAGGCTCGACCACCGGGGCGGTGGACGAGGTGCTCGCCGCCCGGTGCCCGGGCTGCGGCTACACCTACGAGGTCGCCGCCGGTGATGAGCACGAAGGCTTCGCCGCCGGCACGGCCTGGGCAGACATCCCCGACACCTGGTGCTGCCCCGACTGCGGGGTCCGCGAGAAGGTCGACTTCGTGCCGCTCACCGAGGCGAACGCCTGACCCCGCTGCTCGACGCCGAGGGCAGCGTCGAGGGAGCACTGACCGAATCGCGGCTCGCCGAGCTGGTGGGTGCCTTCCGGGCCTGAGCCGCCGAGCATCCCCGCGTCTCGGCCTCCGGGTCGAGGCGGGCGGGCGCGTCCTTACACTCGGGGGATGCCTCCGACCACGCGCTCGCGGATCATCGACGCGGCGGTCGCGATGACCGTGGACGGCGGCTGGTCCACGGTCACGATGGCCGCGCTCGCCGAGCGGGTGGGCGTGAGCAGGCAGACGGTCTACAACGAGGTCGGCACCAAGCCCGGGCTGGCCGAGGCGATGATCGGCCACGAGCTCGAGCGCTTCCTCGGGGTGGTGACCGCGGCCTTCGACGAGCATCCGAGCGACCTGGTGGGCGCGATCCGGGCCGCGTCGGGCGGCGTGCTCGAGCTCGCCCAGGACAACCTGCTGCTGCACGCCGTGGTCTCGGCGACGCACGGCGCGGACACCGAGCTGCTGCCGCTGCTCACCACCCACGCCGAGTCGCTGCTCGCGGCCGCCAAGCTGGTCGTCGCCGAGCGGCTCGCGCCGTACGCCCTCGGGCTCGAGGGCCGGCGGCTCGACGCGGCGATCGACGTGGTGGTCCGGGTGGTGCTCAGCCACGTCATGCAGCCCTCGGGCACCCCTGCGGAGACGGCCGACGACATCGCCTGGATCGCTGCCCGGGTGCTCGAGGCACCGCGCGGCTAGGCCGGGCGGGAGAAGCCGAGCACCAGCGCCGAGACGGTGTCCATGCTGATGCCGTCGGCGCCGAGCACCGCTGAGCCCACCAGGCCCTGGCCGAGGGCGTGGAGGTGGAGGGCGGCGACCATCTCGGCGAGCTCCTCGGTCGGCCGGTCGGCCACCCGTCCCAGGCGCCGCAGCACGTCCTCGATGACCGCCGCCAGTCGGACCCGGAACCGCTCCGAGAAGTCCGCGAGCACCGCGCGGGCCCGCTCGTCGCGCAGCGCCAGCAGCGTGAACTCCGCGTGCAGGATGTACCACTCGCGCCCCTGCGCGCGGACCGCGTCGAGCACCGAGCCGATCGACTCGATCGTGAAGTCCTCCTCGGGCACCGCCTCCATCGCGGTCGAGGCGGCGGCGAGCATGCCCTCGCCGCGCTCGCGGAACACCTCGAAGAAGACCTCCTCGATGCTGGAGAAGTTCGAGTAGAAGGCACCGCGGGTGTAGCCGGCGGCGCCGACCAGGTCGTCGACCGTCACCGGCTTGAGGCCCTTCTCGACGAACACGCCGAAGCTCGCCTCGACCAGCCGGGCGCGGGTGTTCTCCCGGCGTCGTGGGGCGGGGCTGCCGGAGCCGGCGGTGGGTGTGGCGGTCGTCATGGGGCCTCTCGATTCATTGATGTATTCAATACGCTACCGTATTGAACGTGTCCTCGTTCCTCTATCGTCTCGGCCGGCTCGCCGCCGGATCCGCGCGCTGGGTCCTCGCCGGGTGGCTGGCGCTCCTCCTCCTGGTCGGTGCCTCGGCGGGCCTGCTCGGCGGTCAGTTCCAGCAGAACATGACGATCCCCGGCACCGAGTCCCAGGAGGGCATCGACACCCTCGACCATCGGATGCCATTGCTGGCCGGGACCAGCGCCCAGGTCCTCTTCGTCGCCCCCGAGGGCGACCGGGTCGCCGACCACCGCGAGGAGGTACGACGCATCCTCTCGCGCGTCGAGGCCGTCGACCACGTGGCCCGCGTCGTCGACCCGTTCGCGGAGGGCTCGGAGCACCTGCTGTCCGACGGCGGTCGCGACGCCCTGGCCCAGGTGCTGCTCGACGAGGGCCTCGACGACCTCGACGACCAGACGGTCGCGGACCTCGAGGAGGCCGCGCAGGTCGCCTCGGACAGCCCCCTCGACGTGCACCTCGGCGGGTCGATCTTCACCACGACCACGGTGACCGTGAGCGCGACCGAGGGCATCGGCGTCCTCCTCGCGCTGGTCGTGCTCGCGATGACGTTCGCCTCACTGCTCGCCGCGGGGCTCCCGATCCTCACCTCGCTCATCGGCGTGGGCGCGACGATGACCGGCCTGCTGGCGGTCGCCGCGTTCACGACCGTCACGAGCACGACGCCGACGCTGGCCCTGATGATCGGCCTGGCCGTCGGCATCGACTACGCGCTGTTCATCGTCTTCCGCCACCGCTCGCAGCTCGCGGCCGGCATGGACGTGTCGGAGTCCGTGGCCCGCTCGGTGGCGACCGCCGGCAGCGCGGTGATCTTCGCCGGGACCACCGTCATCATCGCGCTGTGCGGCCTGGTGGTCGCGCGCATCCCGTTCCTGACCGTGATGGGCTTCGCGGCGGCCGCCGGCGTGGCCGTCGCGGTGGCCGTCGCGCTGACGCTGGTGCCCGCGCTGCTGGCGCTGGCCGGCGAGCGGCTGCGACCGAGGCCCGGGTCGCGCGCCGCCCGCCACGGCGTCGTGGACCTGACCCACAGCGGCCCGGAGCCCGCGAGCCTCGGCGCCCGCTGGGCGCGCTGGATCACCCGCCTCCCCGTCGTCACCGTCATCCTCAGCGTCGCGGCGCTGCTCGTCCTCGCGATCCCCGCGCCGGACCTCGACCTCGGGCTCCCCGACCGCGGGTCGGACCCGCCCGGCAGCACCTCGCGGGTCACCAACGACCTCGTGAGCTCGGCCTACGGCCCGGGCTGGAACAGCCCGCTGCTCGTCACGGTCGACATCATCCGCACCACCGACCCGATCGGCGTCGTCGACGACCTGGCCGCGGACCTCGCCGGGCTCGACGGAGTGGCCGCCGTGCCGCTGGCGACACCCAACCCCGGCGGTGACCTCGGGGTGATCCAGGTCGTGCCCGAGACCGGCCAGACCGACCCGGCCACCGCCGACCTCGTCCGCGAGATCCGGGACCGGCGTACCGCGCTGGAGGAGAAGTACGACGTCACCGACCTCAAGGTCACCGGCCACACCGCCGTCACGATCGACGTCTCGGATCGCCTCTCCGGCGCGCTCGTGCCCTTCGGCCTGGTCGTGGTCGGACTGTCCCTGCTGCTCCTGACGATCGTGTTCCGCTCGATCGCGGTGCCGATCAAGGCGACGCTGGGCTACCTGCTCTCGGTGGCGGCGTCCTTCGGCGCCGTGGCCGCCGTCTTCGAGTGGGGCTGGTTCGCCGACACCCTCGACGTGGCCCGCGTCGGTCCGGTGATCTCGTTCCTGCCGATCATCTTGATGGGCGTCCTGTTCGGGCTCGCCATGGACTACGAGGTGTTCCTGGTCTCGCGGATGCGCGAGGACTTCGTCCACAGCGGCGACGCCCGCCGCTCGGTCGTCACCGGGTTCACCGCCAGCTCGCGCGTCGTCGGCGCCGCCGCGGTCATCATGTTCAGCGTCTTCGCCTCGTTCGTCCCGCACGGTGACGCGATCGTGAAGCCGATCGCGCTCGGCCTCGCCGTCGGCGTCCTGGTCGACGCCTTCCTGGTCCGGATGACGCTCGGCCCGGCGCTGCTCGCGCTGCTGGGGCGCCATGCCTGGTGGCTGCCGCGCTGGTTGGACTCGCGACTGCCGCACCTCGATGTCGAGGGCGCCGGGCTGCAGGTGCACCTCGAGCACGAGGCCTGGGTGCGCGAGCACGGCCCGGCCGCGGTGCGTGCCGAGGGTGCCACCGTCGTGGACCGCCACGGCCGCACCGTGCTGCCTCCGGTCTCGCTCGTCGTGCCGCCGCGCACCCTGGCCGTCGTGGCGCTGCCCGACACGCGCGCCCGGGCCGCCCTGCTCGCCGCGCTCGCCGGGCGGCTGCCGATCACCGACGGCGTCCTCGTCGTCCAGGACCGGGTGCTGCCGGCCGAGGCCCTGACGGTGCGCGCCCGGGTCTGGTACCTGCCGGACTTCCCCGACGAGGCCACCCTCGACCGGTTGGCCGGACCGGCCGGACCGGCTGCCGACCCGGCATCCGACCCGCTCGTCGTCGTCGACCGTGTCGACGAGACCGCCGGCGCGGTCCAGGAGCAGCGCTGGCGCACGCTCGCCGCGCTGGTCGAGCGGGGGATCACCGTCGTCGCCGGCGCGAGCACGGAGCCCGACGTACCCCACCACCCGCTGTGGCCGATCCCGACGGCCGAGAAGGAGACCGCGCCGTGACCCGCGACCGTCGCACCCCCAGCACCGGACGGGCGCTGCTCGCGCTCACCCTGATCCCCGCGCTGCTCGCCGCGGGCGGCCTGTGGTCGCTCGGCGACCGGGT
>NZ_JANINT010000128.1:0-5366 GCF_024509035.1 Nocardioides sp.
ACCCAGGAGCTCGAGGCCCACCTCGACCAGCTCGAGCGGACCCTCACCGCGGTGATCCACGCCGCCCGCCGGCCCGAGCGCGAGGGGGTGCGCCCACGCGCCGACGCCGCCGCGGTCGTGGACGAGCGCGTCGACTTCTGGCGCCCGCTCACCGAGGACCAGGGCCGTGTGCTGACCACGGGGTTGGCCCCGGGGCCGGTCGCGGTGCGCTGCGCCGAGGACGACCTGCGGGCCGCCCTCGACGCGCTGCTGGAGAACTGCATCGCCCACACCCCGGACGGCACCCCGGTCGAGGTGACCCTCGACCCGGACCGCGGGCCCGACGGCGACCTGGTCCGGCTCGAGGTCCGCGACCGGGGCCCCGGGCTGCCCGAGGACGCCGTACGCCGCGGGCGCAGCGACCGCGGCTCCACCGGGCTCGGCCTCGACATCGCGCGCTCCTGCGCGGAGGCCAGCGGCGGTCGCCTCGAGCTGGACCGCCAGGACGGCTGGACGATCGTCCGCCTCCTCCTCGGTCGCCCGTGATCGGTCCACAGGCCGCGCGCAGGCGGATTTGATCTCGATTTGAGCGGCTGTTCCGGCAGGCCTGAGCAAGGCCGAGACACGGTGGGGCCATGACCGAGAACCCTCGCCGCCAGCTCCTCCGCCGCGCCCGGTACGCCACCGCGGGCCTCGTGATCACCGCGGTGGCCGGCACCGCCGGCCTGGCGGCGGTCGCCGCGAACGCGACCGACCTCGCGACCGGCTCGACCGGCTCCGGCGGGTCGACCGGGCAGCGCCAGTGGGGCGCCGGCACCGTCCGGTCGACCACCGGCCAGAACGGCACCAGCTCGGGCTCCGGGGTCACCCAGGCGCCCGCCGGCCAGAGCCAGGCCGGGTCGAACGCGTCATGACCACGCGCAGCTGGCGGGACTGGTCCTGCACGGTCCGGGTCGTGGTCGGCCAGGACGGCGGCGTCCCGGACGCGGTCGCCGACGAGGCGACGGCGACCGTCCGCGCCCTGATGGGCGAGGTCGAGCTCGCGGTGAGCCGGTTCCGCAACGACTCCGAGCTCGAGCGCCTCAACGCCGCCGCTCCTCGACTGCTCCCGGTCAGCCCGCTGGCCCTGAGGCTGGTCGAGGTCGCCCTCGACGCCGCTCGCCGCACCGACGGCGCGGTCGACCCGACGGTCGGCTCGCACCTGCTGGCGATCGGGTACGACGACGACATCAGCACGGTCCGCGGTCGGCTCGCCACCGGCCGGCCCACCGGCCGGCGCGCGGACTGGTCCCGCGTCGTGGTCGACCAGCGGCTGGGGCGCGTCGGCGTACCCCGGGGCCTGCGCCTGGACCTCGGTGCGACCGCCAAGGCGTGGACGGCCGACGAGGCGGCCCACCGACTGGCCGCGCGGCTGCACCGGCCGATGCTCGTCGAGATCGGCGGCGACCTGGCGGTCGCCGGATCCACCGACCAGCCCTGGCGGGTGCGGGTGTCGGAGTCGGAGGACGGTGCCGGTGAGGCGGTCGGCCTGACGCACGGCGGCCTGGCGACCTCCTCGACCACGGTCCGCCGCTGGCGCTCGGCCGCGGGCCCGGCCCACCACGTCATCGACCCGGCCACGGGTCGGCCGGCCGAGGGACCGATCCGCACCGCCTCCGTCTGGGCCCCCTCAGCGCTCGAGGCCAACACGTGGAGCACGGCCGCCCTGGTCTGGGGTGCCTCGGCGACGGCCCGGTTGGCGCTCGCCGGGGTGGACGCCCGCCTCGTGGACGACGCCGGCTCGGTCCACCGTGTCGGCGCCTGGCCCGAGGAGGTGCCGGCGGCATGACGCTGTGGTTCCTGGCCCGCGCCGCCGGCTTCACGGCGCTGCTCGGCGCCACGGTCGCCATCTGCCTGGGCGCCTGGACCTCGGGCGCCGCGGTCGGCAGCCACGCGGGGCGCCGACAGACCCGCCTGCTCACCCAGCTCGCACATCGCTCCGCCGCGGTCGTCACCCTCGCCCTGCTCGCCCTGCACGCGGTGCTGCTGGTGATCGACGCCCACGTGGCGATCAGCGTCCCGGGGGCGCTCGTGCCGTTCACGGCCGGCTACCGAGCGCTCGCCGTGGGGGCGGGCACGATCGCGGCGTACTGCCTCCTGGTGGTCGCCGCGGTCGGCGCCCTCCGCGGTCGGCTCACGGGCTCGGACCGAGCCGTGCGCTGGTGGCGCCCGGTGCACGCGATGGCCTACGCCGTCTGGCCGCTGAGCATCGCGCACGGGCTGTGGGCCGGCACCGACTCGCAGACCTGGTGGGCGTGGACGCTGTACGGCGGCTCATCGGTCGCCGTCATCTGGGCGGTGCTCGCCCGGCTCACCTCCGAGGAGCGGCACCTGGCCACCCCGCTGGCCGCCGCCCGGCAGCAGCTCGCCACGACGGGACGCCGACCATGAGCACGACTCCCCTGACCCGGTCCGCCCCCACCGCCTTCGGGAGCGCGCGCCTGCTCGCGGGGGTCACCCACGGCACCCGCGCGGACCTGTCGACCCATCGCCGTCTCCACGGCCCCCAGCGCCACCGCACGCTCGAGGAGCTGGCCGCCGACGCCGCACGCGTCCAGCTCCTCGGGCGGGGCGGCGCCGCCTTCCCCGTCGCGACCAAGCTGGCCGCCGTCCCGCCCGGTCGGCGCACCCAGGTCGTCGTCAACGGCTCGGAGAGCGAGCCGGCCAGCCGCAAGGACCGCACGCTGATGACGCTGACCCCGCACCTGGTGCTCGACGGCGCCCTGGCCGTGGCGCGGGCCCTGCGGACCTCCCACGTCACCATCGCCGTCCACGACCAGGCCGCCGCCTCCTCGCTGCACGCGGCGCTGCAGGAACGGGCCCTGGCCGAGCCGTCGCCCGAGCTCGTGCGCGTGGAGCGCCGGCCGGCGCGGTTCGTCGCGGGAGAGATCCGGGCCGTGCTGCGGGGCCTGGACGGCGGACCCGCCGTACCCCCGAGCCGTCGCACGCTCCCGTCGGAGGCCGGTCTGCACGGCGCCCCCACGTTCGCCAGCAACGTGGAGACCTTCGCCCAGATCGCGTTGCTCGTCTCGCTCGGCCCGGCCGAGTACGCCGCGGTCGGCAGCCCCGAGGAGCCCGGCACCACCCTGCTCACGCTGCTCGGCGACACCCGCGCCCAGGGCGTCGTCGAGGTGCCGACCGACCTGCCGCTCGACGCCCTCGTCCCGGGGACCAGCGGACCCGTGCTGCTCGGCGGCTACCACGGCCGCTGGGTCGAGGACGTGGTCGGCCTGAGCGTCACCCGCCCCGCGCTGCGTGCCGGCGGCCTGGCGCTCAACGCCGGCGTCGTGGCGCGGTTGCCGCGCGAGGCCTGCGCGCTGGCCGAGGTCACCGCCGTCACCCGTTGGCTCGCCGCGCAGTCGGCGGGGCAGTGCGGCCCCTGCCTGTTCGGCACCGCCGCGCTCGCCCGCGACGTCGACGACCTGCTCCACGGCCGGACCGCGCCCGAGGTCGACGCCCGGCTGGCCGGGCTCGTGCGCCGCGGTGCGTGCGCCCACCCGGACGGCACGGTCGCCTTCGTCACCAGCGCCCTCGACGTGCTCACCGACGAGCTCGCGACGCACCGGCGTCATGGCACCTGCGGACGGCCGTACGCCGGCGTGCTGCCGCTCGGCGAGCGGAGTGTGCGATGAGGGGGCGCCCGATGAGGATCGAGGTCGACTGGACCCGCTGCGACGGCCACGGCCTGTGCGGCCTGCTGCTGCCCGAGAACCTCGCCAACGACACCGACGGCTTCCCGGTGGTCCGCGACCCCGAGGTCGCCCCGGGCAACGTGCACCACGCCCGCCGGGCGGTCTCCGCCTGCCCGGCCCTGGCCCTGCGCCTCAGCCGGCCCTGACCGAGTCGGTCCTGGGACCTGCAGACGTGCCGACTCGGCAGGGTCGCGACACGAGACGGCGGGCGCTTTGCCCAGGGGATGTTCGCCACAGACGGGTTGCTGGGTTACTGACCGGTACGTATCATGGAAGTTACTGACGAGTACACAATCGCGAAGGTGGGGCATGAGCCACTACAAGAGCAACATGCGCGACATCGAGTTCAACCTCTTCGAGGTGCTCGGTCGTGACGAGATCCTCGGCACCGGCCCGTTCGCCGACGTCGACAGCGAGACCGCTCGCGCCATCCTCGCCGAGGTGGACCGCCTCGCTCGCGAGGACCTCGCGGCGTCGTTCGTCGAGAGCGACCGCAACCCGCCGGTCTTCGACCCGGCCACGAACACCGCTCCGATCCCGGAGGCGTTCCAGAAGAGCTACGAGGCCTGGATGGACGCCGAGTACTGGCGCCTGACCACCTTCGCCGAGCTCGGCGGCACCCCGGCCCCCTCCAGCATCTGCTGGGCGATGGGCGAGCTCGTGCTCGGCTCGAACCCCGCGATCTGGATGTACGGCGCGGGCCCGATGTTCGCGGGCGTGCTCTACCGCAACGGCAACGAGCGCGACCGCAAGATCGCCCAGCTGATCGTCGACCAGGGCTGGAACACCACGATGGTGCTCACCGAGCCCGACGCGGGCTCCGACGTGGGCGCCGGCCGCACCAAGGCGACGCTGAACGAGGACGGCACCTGGAACATCGAGGGCGTCAAGCGCTTCATCACCTCGGCCGAGGGCACCACCGACCAGGTCATCCACATGGTCCTGGCCCGCCCGGTCGGCGTCGAGGGCGCCGGCGGCCCCGGCACCAAGGGCCTGAGCCTGTTCATCGTGCCGAAGTACCACTTCGACCTCGAGACCGGTGAGATCGGCGCACGCAACGGCGCCTACGTCACCAACGTCGAGCACAAGATGGGCATCAAGGTCTCCAACACCTGCGAGCTGACGTTCGGCGACCCGGGCGTCGGCGGCGGCGAGCCGGCCGTCGGCTACCTGCTCGGCGAGGTCCACGACGGCATCGCGCAGATGTTCCAAGTCATCGAGAACGCCCGCATGATGGTCGGCACCAAGGCCATCGCGACGCTGTCGACCGGCTACCTCAACGCGCTGGAGTTCGCCAAGGAGCGCGTCCAGGGCGCCGACCTGGCGCAGTCCGCCGACAAGACCGCGCCGCGGGTCACGATCACCCACCACCCCGACGTGCGCCGCTCGCTGATGACCCAGAAGTCGTTCGCCGAGGCCATGCGCGCGCTGGTCCTCTACACCGCGTCCTGGCAGGACAAGGTGATGATCGCCGAGCACAACGGCGAGCGTGACGAGCTGGCCGAGAAGGTCAACGACCTGCTGCTCCCGATCGTGAAGGGCTACGGCTCCGAGCGCTCGTGGGTCCTGCTGGGCACCGAGTCGCTGCAGACCTTCGGCGGCTCGGGCTTCCTGCAGGAGTACCCGATCGAGCAGTACGTCCGCGACGCGAAGATC
>NZ_JANINT010000128.1:5376-6332 GCF_024509035.1 Nocardioides sp.
ACCGCGATCCAGGGCCAGGACTTCTTCTTCCGCAAGATCGTCAAGGACCAGGGCGTCGCGCTGGGCCACCTCGCGGGCGAGATCTCGAAGTTCATCGAGAGCGGTGCCGGCAACGGTCGCCTCAAGAACGAGCGCGAGCTGCTCGCGACCGCTCTCGACGACGCCAACGCGATCGTCGGTCACATGATCAACGAGCTGATGTCCTCCCAGGAGGACACCCGCAACATCTACAAGGTGGGCCTCAACACCACCCGCCTGCTGATGGTGCTCGGCGACGTCGTCTGCGCGTGGCTGCTGCTGCGCCAGGCCGAGATCGCCCTCGAGAAGCTGGGGGGCGACCCCGGCAAGGACCGCGCGTTCTACGAGGGCAAGGTCGCGGCTGCGCAGTTCTTCGCGCAGACCAACCTGCCGCGCCTCACGGCCGAGCGGGCGATCGCCGAGGGGACCGACCTCAGCCTGATGGACCTCTCCGAGGACGCCTTCTGATCCCCTGACCTCTCGGTCACCACGTTGACCCGCCCGAAACTTTCGGGCGGGTCAACGCCATTTCGGGCCTAGCCGTGCCTGAGGGCGGCCCGCGCGGCCCGGCGTACGGCGCCGGTGAGCCGGTCCAGGCTCGGGGAGTCCAGGCGCCAGCGCTGCCAGTGCAGAGCGACGTCGACGTGCTGGCGACCGGGGAGCGGGGCCAGCCGCCCGACCTGGACGTCGGGGCGCAGTTGCGGCTCGGGGATCATCCCCCAGCCCAGGCCGAGCCGGACCGCCTCGAGGAAGTCGGCCGACGTCGGCACCCGGTGCACGATCGGCGGCATCCCCACCCCGCGGGACTCGAGCACGTCGTGCTGCAGCGTGTCCTTCTCGTTGAACACCACCACCGGCATCGCCGCCCAGTCCGCGGTCCGCCCCTGCCGCCAGCGCCCGACGAACGCCGGCGCCGCGGCCGGGACGTAGCGCATCAG
>NZ_JANINT010000129.1 GCF_024509035.1 Nocardioides sp.
GGGTCCTGCCGGCCGAGGTCACGACGGCCGACCTCCTCGCGTTCTACCGGCGCGTGTGGGACTTCGCCGACCGCACGTTCGACGAGCTGGGCCTCGACGCGGTCGGCGCCCCACCGTGGTGGGGCGACCCGGCCGACAACCAGGTCACGCTGCACCACATGCTGGTGCGGGTCATCGACGACACCGCACGTCACGCCGGTCAGGCGGACATCCTCCGCGAGGCGATCGACGGGGCGGCCGGGCTCGACCCGACGTACCCGAACCTCCCCGGCGACGGCTTCGACTGGGATGCCTATCGGGACAGGCTGACCGCGATCGCCGACGGGTTCGGGCCGACGAGCTGAGGCCGTCCAGGCTCAGGCGCATCAGTCGCGGGCGACCGTCGGCGGGACGACCTCGGGCCCCGCGGCCGGGGGCCGAGGGCCGTCCTCGGGGTGCAGCCGCACCGCGACGACTGCGACGTCGTCCTCGGGCCGCTCGGGGAGCAGCCGCCGCAGCAGCTCGTCACACAGGTCCTCCAGCTCCAGGCCCCGGGCGGTGAGCTCCTCGAACACGCTCGTCAGCACGTCGATGCCGTCGTCGAGGGGCTGGCCCCTGCGCTCCACCAGCCCGTCGGTGTAGAGCAGGACCGTGCTCCCACGCACGAGGACCATCTCCGACTCGTCGCGCGGGACGTCGGGGGCGAAGCCGAGGAGGAGGTCGGGCTGCGGACCCCAGAGGACGCGTACGTCGGGCTGGTCGGGCGGCCCGGTCACGAGCGGCGGCGGGTGGCCGGCGTTGGACCAGCGCAGCCGCAGGACGCCATCGCGCCGCTCCTCCTCGGTCGCCTCGAAGCGGGCGATCGCCGCGGTGGCCGTGGTGTCGACCAGCAGGGTGGCCATCGCCTCGTCCACGCGGCGCAGCACCTCGGCCGGGCCGTCGCCGGTGGTGACGGCGATCCCGCGCAGCAGGCTGCGCAGCTGTCCCATCGCCGCGGCCGCCGCGGTGTCGTGGCCCACGACGTCGCCGATGACGACGACCGTCGCCCCGGCCGGCTGCATGAAGGCGTCGTACCAGTCGCCCCCGACCTGGGCGACGTCGGCCGCGGAGGTGTAGCGCACGGCGACTTGGAGGTGGTCGGGCTGCGGCGGCGCCGTCATCATGCTCAGCTGCAGCGTCTGCGCGAGGTCGCGCTGCTCGCTGTAGAGGCGAGCGTTGTCGAGGGCGAGCCCGGCGCGGCCGGCCACCTCCTCCAGCGTGGCGAGGTCCTCGGTCGTGAACGTCTCGCGGTCGCCGCTGCGGAAGATCGTCACGAGCCCGACCGTCCGACCCCGCGCGCGCAGCGGCACCACGGCGGCGGACTCGGGGGCGAGCCGGACGAAGATGTTGCGGGCCTCCCCCGGCTCGAGGACCTCGGCGACCCGTTCGACCGCGCGCTCGGGGATCGCGACCAGGCGTCCGGCCCCGAGGGACCTGGCCACGAAGGAGGAGTCGCGGAGCGCGTGCACCCGCATGCGGGCGTAGGTCTCGACGAGCGGCCGCATCGCGGGGTCGGCGTGCCACCACCCGACGTCGCGCAGCTTGCGACGCCAGTCGGGCCCCAGGGCTCCGTCGTAGCCGTCGACCCGAGTGATGACGCACCAGTCCCCCAGGCCGGGCACCAGGAGCTGGCCGAGCCGCGCCACGGCCTCGTCGATGTCGAGGGTCCCGGTGAGGGCCTGGGAGACCTCGGTCAGCACGGCCGCGCGCCGCTCCGAACGCTCGAGGGCCTGCGCCGCCTGCCGCCGCTCGGTGATGTCGATGAAGTAGACCGAGAGTCCGTCGGGCGTCGGCCAGGCGCGGATCTCGTACCAGCCGTCCAGCGGCGGCGGGTAGTAGGCCTCGAACGCGACGGGTCGCTGGCTCGCCACCGCACCGCGGTATTGCTCCTCGAACTCGCTGCCGACGGCGGCCGGGAACAGCTCCCAGATCACCGCGCCGATGACGTCGACACCGATGCCGCCCAGCAGCCGGCGCGCCTCGGCGTTGGCGTAGACGAACCGCCAGTCGGTGTCGAGCTGGAAGAACGCCGTCGGCATCGCCTCGAGCACCCGCGACACCCGGGCGTCCTCGTCGCGGACCGCGGTGGTGTCCGACGCGGCGCCGAGCACCCGCACCGCCTGGCCGTCGGGGCCGGGCACGGCGCGACCTCGCGCCCCGATCCACCGGACCTCGCCCGCAGGCAGCACCACGCGGTACTCGGCGTCGTAGAGCCCGCACGACTCGATGGCCTGCTGCAGCGCGTTCGTGACCCGCTCCCGGTCGTGGGGGTGGACCGCCGCCTCGAACGACTCGATCGTGCCGCCGAAGGTGTCGTGGTCGAGACCGAACAGCTCCAGGAGCCGGTCGTCCCAGCGCAGCTCCCCGGTCGTCAGGTCCCAGTCGAAGGCGCCGACGCCCGCCGCGTCGACGGCGAGCTGCCAGACCAGCCGCTCGTCCTCGTAGTCGGCGGCCAGCGAGGCCATCTGCAGCTCGGTGAGGATCGGGTCGGCCAGCGCCTCCACGATCGCCATCTCGGCGTCGGTCCAATGACGCGGTCCCGAGCTGTAGACACCCAGCGCGCCGATCGCGTCGTCGCCGCGGACGAGAGGGACGCCGAGGAAGGCGCCGATGCACGGATCCTCGGCCGAGACCGCGGCGGTGCGCGGGTCCTGTCGTACGTCGTCCACGCGGACCACCTGCGCGCTCTCGACCGCGAGCCGGCAGAGCCGCTCGGGGACCGACCCGGTCGTCGGGTCCGCGGTCGAGGCGTCCCGCCCATCGGCGACCAGGAACACCTGGGCGGAGTGGGCGCCGAGGACCGTGGCCGCCACCCGGGCCAGGTGGTCAAGCGATGCCGCCCGCGCCGGCGGCGGGGTCAGGACCGGCCCCGCGGGCGCGCCGCTGCTCGCGGTGTCGCCGTCGCGGGCGGACGTCGAGCTCACAGGGGCTCCTGCCACAGGGCGGATGGGAGCCGTCATCCTCGCATCTCCGGAGCGACTCGCGGGCACGAGCGAGCGAACCCGCCTCCTTGTTTGACACAGGTCGCGATGTGACAATCAGAGGATGACGAGCCCCTCGCTCGCGGATCCCTCCGCGCCCGTCCCGGGTCGAGCACGCCGCACGGAAGTGCTCGCCCTCCTGCGCCGCGCCGATCGGCCCCTGTCGGCGGCCGAGGTCTCCGAGGCGATGACGCTGCACGTCAACACCGCCCGGTTCCACCTCGACGGCCTGGTCGAGGACGGCCTGGCCGAGCGGACCACGCAGCCGCGAGACACCCCGGGCCGGCCGCGCATCCTCTACTCCTCCGAGGGCCCCACGATCGGGCCGCGCAGCTACGAGCTGCTCGCCGAGATGCTCACGGGCTTCGTCTCCTCGCTCCCCGGGGCCGGGCCGAGCACCGTCGCCCTCGGCAAGTCGTGGGGGCGGCACCTCATCGAGCGCCGGGCGCCGTCCGAGCGCGTGGACGCGGCCGAATCGGTGGCCAGGCTGAGCCGGATGATGGACGCCGTCGGGTTCGACCCCCAGGTCCACGAGAGCGAGCCCGAGGTCGAGATGCACCTGCGCCGCTGCCCGTTCCGCGAGGTCGCCGAGAAGCACACCGACGTCGTCTGCGCCCTCCACCTCGGCCTGATGCGCGGCGCCCTCGAGGAGCTCGACGCCCCCGTGGAGGCGAAGGCGCTGGAGCCGTTCGTCACCCCCCACCTGTGCGTCGCCCGCCTGCAGCCGCGAGCCGTCGACCCCGACGGCTCCGACGTCCCCGACGATCCCCCGCACCGGCCGGACGCCGTCTCGACCGCGACCTCCTGAGCCGGGGATCCGGGCCCGGGGGGCCGGGCTCGCCGCAGGCTCCAGAATTTAATACAATGTCGTTGTGAAAATATCGGCCGGGCCCGTCACGCCCCGCAGCTCCCGCCGACGCGGACTCCTGCTGGCCCCCGCAGGCCTCGCGATGCTCGCCGGTCTCGACGCCGCACTCCAGCTCGTCGACGTGCCCGCGCCCGTCTCGGCCGAGCGCCTCCCCGACGTGCACGGGATGCTGATGGTCCTCGGCTTCGTCGGCACCCTGGTGTGTCTCGAGCGGGCCGTCGCGCTCGGCACGGCCTGGGGATACCTGGCACCCGCCCTGCTCGGCGCGGGGGGCCTGCTGCTGCTCGCGCCGGTGCCCCTGACCGTGGGCCGCACGGCCCTGCTGCTCGGGATGCTCGCGATGACTCTCCTCTACGTCCCGCTGTGGCGACGGCAGCGCGACGACGCCGTGCTCGTGCAGGCGCTCGGCGCCGTCCTCGGCGCAGGGGCCGCGGCGATGTGGCTCGGCGACACGGACATGGCGCTCCTCGTGCCGTGGCTGACCGGCTTCTTGGTGCTCACGATCGCGGGCGAGCGCCTGGAGCTCGCCCGGCTCGCGATGGGCCCCAGCGCCGGGCCCACGCTCGTGCTGCTCAGCATCGGACTCATCGCCGCGACCGTGGCCTCCCTGCTCTGGCCCGCGACCGGCTATCCGCTGCTCGGACTGGCGCTCGCGGCACTCACCGCGTGGCTGGTCTCCCACGACGTCGCCTGGCGGACCGTCCGCCGCGCCGGGCTCACCCGCTTCATGGCCGCCAGCATGCTGGCGGGCTACTTCTGGCTGCTGGTCGCCGCCGTCACCTGGACCCTGCACGGCGCCGCCCTGTCGGGGCCGGCGTACGACACCGTCATCCACGCGACGTTCCTCGGCTTCACGATCTCGATGATCATGGCGCACGCGCCGGTGATCCTGCCGGCGGTGCTGCGTCGCCCGCTGCCCTACCGCACCGTGCTGTGGGCACCGCTCGTCCTGCTCCACGTGTCCTTGGCGCTGCGGCTGTGGCTCGGCGACGCCCTCGGCGTCCACCTGGCGTGGCAGGTCGGCGGGGCCACGAACGTCGTCGCCCTGCTGTCGTTCTTCGCGCTGAGCGCGTGGTCGGTGCTGACCGCCGGACGCGTGCGGTCCGCGCGGGCCGAGGAGGTCGCGGCATGAGCCTCACGATCTCCGGGAGCCGGCCCGTCGGCACCGGTCAGCGCCGTGGGTTCGCGCCCCTGCGCGACCTGCCCGCCCTGCTGTGGCTGACCGCGGTCGTCGTGGTCTCGCTCGTGCACCGTGAGCTGCCGGCGCCGCGGTGGCTGCTGCTCCACCTGTTCCTCCTCGGCGCGGTCACGCACTCGATCCTGGTGTGGAGCCAGCACTTCGCCGACGCCCTTCTCCACACCGCACCGACCACGACGGCCTACCGCGCCCGCTCGGTGCGGCTGTTCCTCTGCAACCTCGGCGCGGTGCTCGTGGTGGTGGCCGTGCCGACCGATCGGTGGGCGCTCGCGGCCGCCGGCGCGACCTCGGTCGCCCTGGCGGTCGGGTGGCACGCGGTGTCGCTGGTCGACCAGCTGCGTCACGGGCTCGGCTCGCGGTTCGCGGTCACGGTCCGCTACTACGTCGCCTCGGCGGCGCTGCTCCCGCTCGGGGCACTGTTCGGCGTGCTGATGGCGCGCGGTCTCTCCGAGCCGTGGCACGTGCGGGTCATGGTCGCCCACGTGGTCGTGAACGTCCTCGGTTGGATGGGTCTGACGGTGCTCGGCACCGTGGTCACGCTCTGGCCCACGATGCTGCGCACCCGCATCGCCGAGGGCGCCGAGCACACCGCCCGGCGAGCGCTCCCGGCGCTGCTCGCCGGCCTGCTGCTCGCCGTGGCGGGCTGCCTCGCCGACGTCCGTCCCGCGACCGGGGCGGGACTGTTGGTGTACGCCGGCGCGCTCGTCGTGCTCGCCCGGCCGTTCGTCAGCGTGGGCCGCACCAAGCCACCGGCGCACTTCGCGACCTGGTCGGTCGCGGCGGGCGTCGCCTGGCTGACCGGGCTCGTCGCGATCCTCGGCGTGGGCGTCCTCCTCGCCCCGACCTGGATGGACGCCCACGAGCTGGCCAGCGCCCTGACCCCCGGCCTCGCGGCCGGGTTCGGCGCCCAGGTGCTGCTCGGCGCGCTCTCCTACCTCGTGCCCGTCGCCGTCGGTCGCGGCCCGTCGGGAGCGCGTGCGGCCAACGTCGAGATGGACCGCGGCGGCGCTCTGCGCGTCGCCGTCACCAACGCCGGCCTCCTGGTGTTCCTGCTGCCGACCCCGAGCGCCGTGCGCGTCGTCGTCTCCGCCGTCGTGCTCGTGGCGCTGGCGGCGTTCCTGCCACTGATGATCCGGGCCCTGCGCGCCGCGCGACGCGCCCGCCAGCAGCCGGTCGACGCGGTCCCCCGGAGCGATCGGTCCGGGCCGGCACCGGTGGCCGCCGCCCGGCCGCG
>NZ_JANINT010000130.1 GCF_024509035.1 Nocardioides sp.
TGTCGTTCTTCTGGGCGATCGGCATGAACTTCTTCATGGAGGTCGCCAAGATGCGCGCGGCCCGCGCGCTCTGGGCCCGGCTGGTGCACCAGTTCGACCCGCAGAACCCCAAGTCGCTGAGCCTGCGCACCCACAGCCAGACCTCCGGCTGGTCGCTGACCGCCCAGGACGTGTTCAACAACGTGGGCCGGACCTGCATCGAGGCGATGGCCGCGACCCAGGGCCACACCCAGTCGCTGCACACCAACGCCCTCGACGAGGCCATCGCGCTGCCGACCGACTTCTCCGCGCGGATCGCACGCAACACCCAGCTGCTGCTGCAGCAGGAGAGCGGCACCACCGGCACGATCGACCCCTGGGCCGGCTCCTACTACGTCGAGCGGCTCACGCACGACCTCGCCGAGCGCGCCTGGGCGCACATCCTCGAGGCCGAGCAGGCCGGCGGCATGGCGGCCGCGATCGAGCAGGGCATCCCGAAGATGCGCATCGAGGAGGCGGCCGCGCGCACCCAGGCCCGCATCGACTCCGGCGCCCAGAAGGTCATCGGCGTCAACACCTACCGGCTGGCGACCGAGGACAAGCTCGACGTCCTCAAGGTCGACAACGACGACGTCTACCGCCAGCAGATCGCCAAGCTCGAGCGGCTGCGCGCCGAGCGCGACGCCCACGAGGTCGAGCGGACGCTCGAGGCGCTGACCAACGCGGCCGCCGCCGGCCAGTCCAGCAGCCTCGACGGCAACCTGCTCGCGCTCGCGGTCGACGCCGCCCGCGCCAAGGCCACGGTCGGCGAGATCTCGGCCGCCCTGGAGAAGGTCTACGGACGCCACCAGGCCGTCATCCGTACGATCAGCGGCGTGTACCGCGCAGAGGCAGACGAGGCCGGCGACGCCGCCGTCGCGCAGGTGCTGGCCGAGACCGAGGCGTTCGAGGAGGCCGAGGGACGCCGTCCGCGCATCCTGGTCGCCAAGATGGGCCAGGACGGTCACGACCGCGGCCAGAAGGTCGTCGTCAGTGCCTTCGCCGACCTCGGCTTCGACGTCGACGTGGGGCCGCTGTTCTCGACGCCCGAGGAGGTCGCCCAGCAGGCCGTGGACGCCGACGTCCACATCGTGGGTGTCTCCTCGCTCGCAGCAGGTCACCTGACCCTGCTGCCCGCGTTGAAGCAGGCGCTGGCCGACCAAGGCCGCCCCGACATCATGATCGTGATCGGTGGCGTGATCCCGCCCGACGACGTCCCGACGCTGCTGGAGATGGGGGCCGCCGCGGTGTTCCTGCCGGGCACCGTCATCGCCCAGTCGGCGCTCGACCTGCTGGCCCGGCTGCGCGAGCAGCTCGGCCACTGATGCCGGACGTCGCCGCCCTCGTCGAGGGCATCCGAGGTGGCATGCGCGCCTCGGTGTCCCAGGCGATCACGCTGGTCGAGTCGACCCGGCCGCAGCACCGCGTCCAGGCTCGCGAGCTCCTCACCGAGCTCGCGGGCGAGGGCCGCGGCGCGGTCCGGGTCGGCATCTCCGGCGTACCGGGCGTCGGCAAGTCGACGTTCATCGAGGCCCTCGGCACGAGGCTGACGGCCGCGGGGCACCGCGTCGGCGTGCTGGCGGTCGACCCCAGCTCCGTGCGCACCGGCGGGTCGGTGCTGGGCGACAAGACGCGGATGTCGCGGTTGTCGCAGGACCCGCGGGCGTTCATCCGGCCCTCCCCGTCCGCCGGCACCCTCGGCGGCGTCGCGCGCGCGACGGTGCAGGCCATGGCGGTCCTCGAAGGGGCAGGGTACGACGTCGTGCTCGTGGAGACCGTCGGGGTCGGCCAGTCCGAGGTGACCGTGGCCGGGATGGTCGACACGTTCTTGTTCCTCACCCTCGCCCGCACCGGCGACCAGCTGCAGGGCATCAAGAAGGGCATCCTCGAGATCGCGGACGTGATCGCGGTCAACAAGGCCGACGGCGACCGGCAGGTGGAGGCCCGGGTCGCGGCGCGCGATCTCGCCGGCGCGCTCCGGCTGGTGCGCGGCCACGGGGAGTGGGCCCCTCCGGTGGTGACCTGCTCGGCGCTCGACGACACCGGCGTCGACGAGGTGTGGGAGCGCGTGCTCGCCCACCGGGACCACCTCGGTGTCGACGGCCTGGCCCACAAGCGGGCGCTGCAGCAGCTGGACTTCACGTGGGCCCTGGTCCGCGACGAGCTCGACCAGCGGTTGCGGCACTCGCCGGGCGTGCGGGCGATCCGGGCCGAGGTCCGCGAGGCCGTGCTGTCCGGCGACCTGCCCGCCACGGTGGCCGCCGATCGGATCCTCGCGGCCTTCGACGACGGCCGCTGAGGCCCTTGCGACGGGCGCCCTGGCTGGTCTGGACCGCCGGATGACCCGGACGGGCCATTTCTGCGCGTCCTGACGCGGCGTCCCGTTCCCGGGGGACAGCCGACCCGTGCGATCGGGACGCCGGGACCTCCATAGTGGCGCGCACACCCGACCCACCACGGAGGAACCATGCGTCGCACGACCACGATCTCGACCGCGGCAGCAGCCCTCGCGCTGCTCGGCACCGCGCTCGCCCCGGCGGCTCACGCCGCCACACCGGAGGACGTCGTCGGCGGCCTCGTCAGCCCGCTGAGCGTCGCGGTCGCGGCCGACGGCACGGTGTACGCCAGCCAGAACTTCGCCAGCATGATCACGAAGGCGGTGCCCGGTGCCGAGCCCGAGGTCGTCTTCGCCGACGAGGGCCAGCGCGAGATCGGGGCGCTCTCGATCGACGGGGACGTCCTCACCTTCGCCGCCACGGCGCAGGGCGGTCCGCCGAGCGCGGCCGTCTACACGCTGAGCGCCTCGGGCCAGACGCAGATCGCCGACCTGTGGGCCTACGAGAAGGCGAACAACCCCGACGGATCGCGCACCTACGGCGTCAAGGGGCTGTCGAAGTCGTGCAAGGCGGACATCCCCAAGAAGCAGCGGGCCTGGGTGCTGCCGTACAAGGGCTTCAAGGAGTCGCACCCGTACGCGACCGCGATCGCCGGTGACACGACGTACGTCGCCGACGCGGCGGCCAACGCGATCTTCGCGATCACCGACGCCGGCGTGAGCACCACAGCCGTGCTGCCTGCGGCGCAGGTCAAGATCACCAAGAAGATCCGGGCGGCGTTCAAGCTCCCGCGCTGCACCCAGGGCAAGGTCGTGCGGACCGAGGCGGTGCCGACCGACGTCGAGGTGGGCCCTGACGGCAACCTCTACGTCACCTCGCTGCCCGGCGGCCCCGAGGACCCGGCGATGGGCTCCAACGGTGCTGTCTACCAGGTGGTCCCCGGCACGCACGCCGTCAAGAGGATGGGTGGCGGGCTGACCAGCCCGACCGGCCTGGCGATCGGGCCCGACGGCACCGCCTACGTCTCGATGCTGTTCGCCAGCACGGTGCTCGCGATCCCGCTGGGCGGCGAGCCGACGCCGCTCGCGCAGGTCCCGCTCCCCGGCGACGTCGAGTACCACGACGGGTCGCTCTACGTGACCGAGACCGACCTGATGAGCTCCGGGGGAGACCCGGCCGGCAAGGTCGTGCGGATCTCGCTCGCGGCGACGGACTGACGCCGGACCTGCACCGGCCGACGGTGCGGACGGAGTTGGTGTCGGCAGGTTTGGCCGCCGGAGGGGGTGGGCAAGAGGACGTTCGTCCGACAGTCGTTCCCTTCAGGAGTGATCATGACCCAAGGCACCATCTCCGTCTCGCACGGTGATATCGAGGCACAGGCCAAGAACCTGGCCCAGATCAAGAACCAGCTCGAGCAGATCCTCACCACGGCCAAGAGCCAGGTCGACCAGCTCCGCGAGTCGGGCGGGTTCAAGAGCTCGGCCGGTGACTCGTTCAACACGACGTACGAGGAGTGGACGACCGCGAACATGAAGAGCGTGGGTCTCCTCGAGGAGATGTCGACCTACCTCACCAAGGCGTCGGCGGCCTTCGCCGACATCGACTCGGCCTACACGATCAAGTGAGTGCGCCCGGGCCCCGGCCCGGCGCTCCTGGAGTCGTCACTGTGATCTCGGGGGACCGATTGTCGCCCGTACGTCCACGCCCCACCCCGGCCCGGCTCCGCCGTGCCGGGGTGGGCGCGTTGGTGACGGGGGCGCTCCTGCTGGCGACCGGCTGCTCCGGCGGCGACGCGAACGGGGCGGACGAGCCGACGTCCGGCGCCTCGCTGACGCTCGGTGCCGAGTCGGGCAGCCCGAGCGCCGACCCGGTCGACGACGAGGCGACGCTGCGCAAGCTCGTCACGACCTACGAGCGCGTGGACGCCGAGGCCGACGAGGCCGGCAACACCGACCCGGCGGTCTACGACGGCATCCTCTCGCCCGAGTTCGCCGACCTGCTCGTCGACAACATGAAGACCTACATTCTCGGCAAGGGGCTGCGGGTCCTGGGGCAGTACCACTACCGCACCAAGTCCGTGGACGTGAGCGGCGACCGGGCGACGCTCACGGTCTGCAACGACGGTCACGCGTTCTTCGTGGTGAAGAAGTCCCAGAAGACCATCGGCAACGGCGACCGCGGACAGTGGAGCCGCCTCGCGACGTACACAGCCGAGCGCACCGCCGACGGGTGGGTGCTCACCGGCATGGAGGAGAAGGAGGAAGCATGCTGACCACCGCGCCGTCGCAACCGACCCGGCGCCCGATGCTCGCCGCCTCGGCGGCAGTGCTGCTGGCCGTGCTCACCGCGCTCCTGCCCGGCCTCGGCGCCGCCCCGGCGGCCGCCGACCCCATCTGCGGCTACGACGGTGCGGGCCAGTACCACTGCACGGATCCGGGCACCCCCGGGGACCCCGGCGACCCGGGCGACTCCGGCGGCGGGTCGAACCAACCGACCTGCACGCTGGGCGGTGAGTACACCTTCTGCGTCGGCACCAGCGCCTGCTACTACGACGACTGGCACCCGCCGTTCAAGATGCCCGAGGGGCCCAAGCCCAGCGAGGACGCCCAGCCGATCATCCGCTGGTGCCTCCCCGGTGGCTACGGCGTGTTCGGCCCTCCGGCGCCGACCATCATGTGGCAGGGCGCGAACGAGCCGCAGCCGCCCACCCTGGCCGAGCAGGCCGAGACCGCGATCGGGCAGCTCGACCTGGCCCTCCCGGCCCTGCGGACGAGCCCGACCGAGCGCACGGTCGTCAACCTGCCCACGTGGTACTGGCTCGACGGCGCCGACTCCGAGCAGGTCGGCACCTCTGCGTTCGGACTGCGCGCCATCGCCACGGTCCGCGACATCACGGTCGACACCGGCGAGGGCTCGATCACGTGCCCGTGGGTCAGCAGCTCCTCCGCGGCCGAGCAGTCCTGCTCCTACACCTACGACCGCGCCTCCCGTGACGGATCGGCCACGTGGCAGGGCCGCCCGGCGTACGAGGTGTCCGCGAGCGCGACCTGGACGCTGCGCTTCGAGATGGACGGGGTCACCATCGTGATCCCGGGCGCTCCCAGCGTCCTCGACGGGCCGTCCAGCACCGCCATCCTCCGGGTCGACGAGGTCCAGAGCGTGGTGACGGGCACGAGGTAGAGGAAGGGCCGAGCCGTGGATCTCGCTGACCCCGACCGGCTCGAGGCACTCGCCGGTGTGCTCGAGGCGCGGGCCGAGGACGTGCGAGAACGGCGACAGCAGTTCCGATCCGCGGTGGCCGCGGTGCCCTGGACGTCTGCGGGCGCCGCGGCCTACCGCGCGAGGTGCGACGAGCTGAGCGCCGACCTGCTGCGCAACGCCGACGACCTCGACCGCGCCGCCGCCGACCTGAGGGCGCACGCCAAGGCCGTGCGCGAGCGGATCGCCTGGATGCACGACATGGTGGCGCGGTTGCGCGACGAGGCCAGGGAGGCCTGGGATGCGGCCGACGGCGCGTTCGAGTGGACCGCGGACCGCGCGTCGGACGCCTGGAACACGGTGCGCGGATGGCTGTGATCCGGCTCGACTCCGCACGACCTCCGCGGACCGCCGCCGCACGCCGTGTCGAGATCGGCGTCGCGGGGCTGGTCGCCCTGGGCGAGGCCGCCCGGGCCTCGGGTGTTCCTGGACCGCCGCCCGACCTGGTGCGTGGGGGTGGACAGCCGGCGTTCGCCCTCGTCGACCCCACGCCGGAGATCGACCGGGCACGAGCCGAGCTGACCGAGCGCGGCGTGCTCGCCGAGGGTGCGCCCGCCCCGGCGGTGGCGGCGAACCTGCATGCTCTCGCGACGTCGCCCCGTCGC
>NZ_JANINT010000131.1 GCF_024509035.1 Nocardioides sp.
TCGGGGAACATCCGGTCGAAGCGGTGGAACAGCCAGTCGCTGAGTCGCGGGGCGACGAGGTTGACGACCTCGCCGACGTCGCCGGCCACGGTGTTGACGGTCAGCGGCCGCTCCTCCAGCGCCCGCAGCACCCGCTCGGCGGCGCTCTCGGGGCTGGCGCCGCGGCCGGCGTACGCCTCGGTCGGCGCGGACATCGCGGTGCGGATCAGCGAGAAGCGGATGTTGGTGAAGGTGACCCCGTCGCCGTACGTCTCGCGGCCGGCGATCCGGCTCCACGTGTCCAGCGCCGTCTTGGAGGCGAGGTAGGCGCTGAACTTGGGCGCCTTCATCTGCACGCCCCAGCTGAGCACGTTGACGACGTGGCCGAAGTGCTGCGCCCGCATGGCCGGGAGCAGGCCCATCGTGAGCCGCACCGGCCCGAAGTAGTTGATCGCCATCGTGCGCTCGAAGTCGTGGAACCGGTCCTCGCTCAGCGAGAGCGAGCGGCGGATCGAGCGGCCGGCGTTGTTGACCAGGTAGTCCACGAACCCGTGCTCGGCGAGCACCTGCTCGACGAGCCCGTCGACGGCGTCGCCGTCGGTGAGGTCGCAGGCGTACGCCGACGCGTGGCCGCCCGCCTCCTCGATCGTCCGGCGGACCCGCTCGAGCTCCTCGGCGCGGCGGGCCACGAGCAGCACGGTCGCGCCGGTGCGGGCCACGGCGTACGCGGTGGCCTCCCCGATGCCCGAGGAGGCGCCCGTGACGAGGACGGTGCGCCCGGCCAGCGGGCTGGCCAGCCCCAGGGGACGCGCCACCAGCCGGCGTACGCGTGCCAGCGGGGTCTGGAGGAGCAGTGTCATGCCGTCTCCCACCGGAACAGCCGGGCGGCCACCAGGGTGACCACGATCGCGAACACGGCCAGGAAGCCCATCGGCACGAGCCCCGCCGTCCACGGCTCCCCGCGGACCATCACGTCGAGCATCCCGTCGTTGAGGTGCTTGAGCGGCAGCACGTTCGCGACGGACCGGAGC
The DNA here is from genome assembly GCF_024509035.1 of Nocardioides sp. Lineage (GTDB taxonomy): Bacteria > Actinomycetota > Actinomycetes > Propionibacteriales > Nocardioidaceae > Nocardioides. The sequence continues at coordinate 1,011 of NZ_JANINT010000131.1, forward strand.
CACTGCGGCGCGCCCTCGAGCGGGAAGAACGAGCCGGACAGGAACGCCATCGGCAGCACCATGAAGTTCGCGGCGTTGGTCGCGCCCTCCTGGGTCTTGGTGATGGCGCCGGCGAGCAGGCCGATCGACATGAAGCACAGCGTGCCGACCACGATCAGCGGCACCGACATCCACCAGGCCCCGCTCAGCGTCAGGTCGAAGAACAGCGCGCCGATGCCGACGAAGATCGCGAGCTGCACGATCGCGACGGCGACGGTCACCGAGACCCGGGCGCCGACGACGGTGCGGGTCGAGACCGGCGCGAGCTGGAGCCTGCGCAGCAGCTTGCTCTGCCGCCAACCCTGCAGGGTGGCGGCAGCGCCGAAGGCGGCGCTCATCGCGACGGCCCACCCGAGCAGCCCAGGCGTGTAGTACTGGATCGCGTCGAGGGACTCGTCCTCGACCGACCGGGTCTCCAGCGCGTACGTCGGGGGCTCGCCCGTCACCGCGAGGTTCGTGCCGTCGACCAGGGCCTGCAGGGCGCCGGCGGTGATGCCGGCCCGGGCGGGGTCGGTCTGGGTGTAGTGCGCGACCACCGTGTCGCCCTGCTGCTCCACTGCGACGTCGGCGTCGCCCTTGCGCACCTGGTCGATGGCGTCGGCGAGGTCGTCGCTGCGGGTGACGTCGAAGGTCGCGTCGAACGTGGCGTCGGCGCCCTCCGGCTGGTCGTCGATCAGCGAGACGTCGCCGACGACGATCATGTCGACCTTCCCGACCGACTGGTCGGCGAAGAGCCCGCCGAAGAGCACGAGGAACATCAGCGGGAAGACGAGCGCGAAGAAGACCGCCGAGCGGTCCCGCAGGAAGCCGCGCAGGATCGCCCTCGACAGGGCGAGGAACGGCGTGCTCACGCGCGGTACTCCCGTCCGGTCAGGGAGAGGAAGACGTCCTCGAGCGTGCCGGTCTGCACCTGCAGGTGGTCGAGACGGCCCTCGCCGGCGAGCCGGGCGATCTCGGCGGCGGGCTCCCGGGTCGAGATCACCTCGCCGTCGGCCAGCGTGATCCGGGTCGGGGCGTCGAGCCCCTGGACCAGGGCGGCCGGCGTGTCGACGACCAGGACCTGTCCGTGGTCCATGATCGCGACGCGGTCGCACAGCGCCTCGGCCTCGTCCATGTAGTGCGTGGTGAGCACGACGGTCCGGCCGGAGTCGTTGAGCCCCGAGAGCAGCTCCCACAGGTTGCGCCGGGCCTGGGGGTCCAGCGCGGCGGTCGGCTCGTCGAGGAAGACCACCTCGGGGTCGTGCACCAGCGCGCAGGCGATCGAGAGGCGCTGGGCCTGGCCGCCGGAGAGGTCCTCCACGCGGCTGTCGGCCTTCTCGGTCAGCCCGACCCGCTCGAGCCACTCGTCGGCGCGGCGGGCGCTCACGCCGTACAGCGCGGCGAAGGTGTGGATCTGCTCGCGGGCCGTGAGCCGGTCGAAGAACGACGACGCCTGGAGCTGGACGCCGATGCGGGGCAGCAGGGCCGGGTTGCGCGGCCACGCCGGCAGACCGAGCACCGTGGCGGAGCCGGCGACCGGGCGGCGCAGGCCCTCGATCATCTCCAGCAGCGTGGTCTTGCCGGCGCCGTTGGGCCCGAGGATGCCCACGAACTCGCCCTCGGCGACGCTCAGGCTCACGCCGTCGACCGCGCGCAGGTCGCCGTAGGTCATCGTGAGGTCGACGACCTCGATCGCGGCGCTCACCTCCCGTCGCCGGCGAGCAACGGCCAGGGCCGCGCCGCCTCGAGCTGGGCGGAGAGCGAGAAGAGCGTCGCCTCGTCCTCCGTGCGACCGACCAGCTGCACGGCGACCGGCAGGCCGTCCGCGGCCACGCCGCAGGGCACCGAGGCGGCCGGGTTGCCCGCGACGTTCCACAGCGCGGCGTAGGCGATGGCCGGCATGGCGCGCAGCGAGGCCCGCACCGTGCCGACGCCGTCGAGCCGCCCGACCCGTGGTGGGCGGTGGGCGATCGCGGGCGTGAGCAGGACGTCGACCTCGTCGAAGACGCGGTTGGCCTTGGTCGCGACCTGCTCGGTCGCGCGCAGCGCCGCGTCGATGACCTTGGGCGTCACCCAGGAGCCGAGGCGGTAGGTCTCGCGGGTGCGCCGCTCGAGCCGGTCGAAGTGCTCGACGAGGTCGGCCTCCGCGCGGATGCCGGCGAAGAACTGCGGCACGAACGCCGTGGTCGGGTCGGGATAGCGCGGGTCCACCTCGCGCACGTCGTGGCCGAGGTCGCTGAGCAGCCGCGCGGTGTCGCGGACGGCCTCGACGTGCAGGGGGTCGGGACGGACGCCCAGCGTGACCGGCTTGGTGGTCCACCCGATCCGCAGGCGTCCCGGCTCGCGCTGCGCGGCCGCCACGAACGGCTCCTCGCCGCCGGCGGTGTAGAGGTCGCCCTCGACGTTGCCGCGGATCGCGTCGTAGACGATCGCGCTGTCGAGCACGCTGCGGGTCAGCGGTCCGGCGGTGCCGAGCGCCCACCACAGGTGCGCGTGCGGGGCGGTCGTCACCCGGCCGCGCTGGGGCTTGAGCCCGAAGAGTCCGCAGCTGGCGCTCGGGATCCGGATCGACCCTCCCCCGTCGCCGCCCATGCCGGCAGGCACCATCCCGGCCGAGACCGCCACGGCGGTGCCGCCGCTGGAGCCGCCGGGCGTGCGGGAGGGGTCCCAGGGGTTGCGGGTCACGCCACGCGAGGCGGACTCGGTGAAGGGGAACGCGCCGAACTCCGGCATGGTCGTCTTGGCCACGATCACCGCACCGGCCGCGCGGAGCCGGCGCACGACCTCGGCGTCGGCGGCCGCGGGCGTGACGTTGGCGTCGCCGCCGAACGTCGTCACCGTGCCGGCGACGTCGATCTCCTCCTTGATCACGATCGGTACGCCGTGCAGCGGCCCGACCGGGTCGCCGGTGGCCAGCGCCTCGTCACGCTCCTGGGCCTCCGCGATCGCGGCGTCGACCATCAGCTGGGAGATGGCGTTGAGCCCGCGGTCGCGCTGCTCGATGCGCGCCAGCGCCTGCTCCACCACGCCGCGCGCGGAGATCTCCCCGCCCGCCACCCGTCGTGCTGTCTCGGCCACGCCCGTGCGCGAAAGGTCGGTCACACTCCCGGAGGCTAGCGGCTCCTACATGTCGACACCGATGAAGGCCGGATCCCCGCCCTTCGTGGTGAGCGGGCCGAGCTCGGTGCAGGTCCCCGACGGCACCTCGCAGTCGTAGACCGTGGCCGGGTGGCCGTACTGCGCAGCGAGGATCGAGCCGTCGGTGTCGATCGCGAAGAACGTCGCCTCCTGGTCGAGCACGATCGGCGCGCCGCCGTCGGTCGACTCGAGCGTGCTCGACCAGGACAGGACGTGCGAGCCGTCGTAGGTGAGCTGGGCGTCGATCGCGCCCTCGACCAGGCGGTACCGCGTGGCGCCGGGCCCGTCGGGCCGCGGCCCGTCGTAGAGGAGCACGCCGTTGCGCACGTCGGCGACCCTCGTCCGCGGGCCGGCGACCTCCTCGACCCGGTCGGTCGCGGCGTCCCAGGACGTGGTGCCGCCGCCGGTGCGGAGGAACACGACCCCGTCGTCGAGGGCGTCGATCACCGTGCCGTGCGGCACGGTGTGCCGGCCGAGGACGTCGTCGCTCGCGAGATCACGGACCACCACCTCGAGCCCGTCGTCCGTGCCGACCGCGTAGGCGACCAGCGCACCCCGGCTGTCGACCTTGGCCGTCGGGTGGCCGCCACCACCGGGCGCACCCGGCTCCAGGTCGCGGAACTCCCCCGACTCCTCGAGCAGCATCGGGTGCCCGTCGTCGTAGAAGACCACGCCGTACGGCGTGGCCGTGGCGTCGGTGTCGAGGTAGTCCAGGTCGTGGGCGGGGAACTCGCGTCCGCCCAGGTGGATCACGAAGCCGGGGTCGGCGTAGGCCCGCAGGCCGTGGGAGAAGTCGAGCTGCCCGACCGGGTCGAGGCCGCGCTCCCCCTGGTCGACCGCGTCTCCGCCGCCGAGGACGAGGACGAGGGCGGTGCCGGCGGCGACGACGCCCAGCGCCGCGCCGCCGGCGGACAGCTGGCGGCGGCGTCGCAGCCGTCGCCCGTCGCGGCGGACGGCGGCCAGGTCTCCGGTGGGGGGCTCCACGAGGTGGAGCCGCTCGTGCAGGACCTCACGTAGGTCGGTGGTCATCACTGGTCTCCCTCGAGCGCGGCCGCGACGCGGCGGAGGTTGGTGAGAGCGGCGGACGCCTGCGACTTCACGGTGCCGCGGCTGCAGCCGAGCACCTCCGCGATCTGTTCCTCGGAGAGGTCCTCGTAGTACCGCAGGACGACGACGGCCCGCTGGCGTGGCGGCAGCGCGAGCACGGCCGCCCACACGGCGTCGCGCTCGACGACGCCCGGTTCGGGCCCGTCGTGGGCTCCCGGTGGCTCGGCGTCGTGGTGCGGGCGCTCCCGCTTCCACCAGCCCCGCCGCCGGGTGCCGAGCACCTCGTTGACGACCATCCGCCGCACGTACGCCTCGGGGTGCTCGGTGCTGCTCACGTGGCCCCAGCGTGCGAAGGCGCGCGCGTACGCCGCCTGCAGCGCGTCCTCGGCCGATCCGGCGTCGCCGGCGACGGCGTACGCCGTGCGGAACAGCCGCGGCCAGGTGGCCCGGAAGAAGTCGTCGAAGTCCTCCGTGGTCACCCGTGCCTCCGGTGTCCCGGCGTCGGCCCGAGCCGCAAGTGCGTCCATACCCTCCAGATGCACCCTCCGCCCTCGGGGGTTGTCCCGAGGGGCCGGGCCATTTCCGACAGGCCTCAGCCGGTCGCGATCAGGCCGCGGACCACCCGCAGCCCGACCGAGAGCCGGGCGAGGTCGGCCGCGTCGTCGGCACAGATCTCCTCGAGCGTGCTGGCCGCCCGCGGCACGAGCGCGCCGTCGGCCTCCTCCCAGGCGGCGATCCGCGCGGGCGCGGGGTCGTCCGGGGAGGTCGTCGCGAGCACCTGCGCGGTGAGCTGGGTGTGCACGTCGTGCAGGTCGTCGCGCAGCGAGGCACGGGCCATGGTCTGCCACCGGTCGTCGCGCGGCAGCCCGAGGATCCGCT
>NZ_JANINT010000132.1 GCF_024509035.1 Nocardioides sp.
CTGAGGCCTGAGAGGTTCCGGGGAGGAATTGCCCCTTCGGCGCCCCGCCCGCTGCTCGCGGCCGGGGACTCTCCCGTGCAGGAGTGTCAGCTCGACCAATCTACCTCGAAACCCCCACGACGACCTCGACCCGCCCGAAAGTGCTGAGCCCGGGCGGGTCGAGGTGGAGGACGTGGCGGCGGTGGGTCAGCCGGTCTTGCGGGCCGCCCGACGGGCGGCGAGCTCGTCGCCGGCGGCCGGGGTGGCCTCGGGCTCGGCGGTGCGCTCGCTGGGCAGCTCGGCGAGGGTGCCCTCGATCTCCTGCCACACACCGCCGATGGCGATGCCGAACACGCCCTGCCCACCCTGGAGCAGGTCGATGATCTCGTCGTTGCTGGTGCACTCGTAGACCGAGACGCCGTCGCTCATGAGCGTGACGCGGGTCAGGTCGTCGGTGCCGCGCTGGCGCAGGTGCTGGACCGCCGTACGGATCTGCTGCAGCGAGATGCCGGCGTCGAGCAGCCGCTTGACGACCTTGAGCAGCAAGATGTCCTGGAAGGAGTAGAGACGCTGGGAGCCGGAGCCCTTGGCGCCGCGCACGGTGGGCTCGATCAGCCCGGTGCGGGCCCAGTAGTCGAGCTGGCGGTAGGAGATGCCCGCGGCGTTGCAGGCTGTCGGACCGCGGTAGCCGGTGTCACTCGGCAGCGGGGAGACGTCGTCGGTGAAGAGCAGGCCCTGCTCCTCGGCGACGTGCGCAGCCAGGGCCGCCTCGGCGTTCTCCGACTGCTGCTCGTTCTCGTTCACACGGTCCTCCGTGGGCTACTCCGTTGTGCGTAAATCCCGGGGGGAAGGTGCCGCGCGGCCCGGCAAGCCCGGGGCACCACACGGTGGGAGTTACAACAGAGACACTTCAAGGTAGGCCCCGTCCGCAGACCCGTCAAAGACGTGCCCGGCGTGTCGCAACCCTCACCCTCTACTTGAGGGTCAGTGTTTAGGGTCGATTCCGGCTGCCGTTTGGTCACCAACGACATCGGTTCGCGCCTGATGTCTGTCGTTGGTGACCAAACGACATCGATCCGCCCCTCGGGGACCGCGCCGACCTCGTGGCTGGTCCAGGCTGCGGTTTGGTCACCAACGACACGTGGGAGCGCTCCCGGCCTGCGGTTGGTGACCAAACGACATCATTTCCGAGCCGCGGAGCGCAGCCACGATCCCGTTGGGGTGACCGAAGCGGGCCGTCGAGCGACGACAACGCAGCCAGGTGCGTGCCCTCGGTGCGCTCAGGGCTCGGTGGGGGCGTCGAAGTCCTCGGGGGTGACCTGGTCGAGGAACTCACGGAACTTCTCGACCTCGTCCTCCTGCTCGGCCGGGACGGCGAGCCCGGCCTCGTCGAGGACCTCCTCGGCGCACACGATGCGGGTGCCGGTGCGCAGCGCTAGGGCGATCGAGTCGGAGGGACGGGCGCTGACCTCGGCCCCGGAGCCGAAGACCAGGTTGGCGAAGAACACGCCGTCCTTGACATCGGTGATCTGCACCTCGGTGAGCTCGTTGCCGGTCGCCTCGAGCACGTCCTTCATCAGGTCGTGGGTCAGCGGCCGCGGTGGGATGACGCCCTGCTGGGCGAACGCGATCGCCGTCGCCTCCGCGGCACCGATCCAGATGGGGAGGTAACGCTCGCCCGAGACCTCGCGCAGCAGCACGATCGGCTGGTTCGAGGGCATCTCCACCCTGACTCCCATGACATCGACTTCGCGCACGTCACCACAGTAACCCCCGGCGCCAGCGCACGTCGTGGGCTCAGGTCGTGCGGAGCCCGGCCTTGACCAGGGTGGCGTGCAGTCGCACCGAGAGGGCCGCGATCTCGCTGACCGTCTCCTCCGCCCGCGCCTTGGCGGCAGCGTCGCGACCGCGCTTCTGGGGCGCGACGACCTGCTCGACCAGACCGACCTCGCGGTCGGCCGCGGTCTTGTAGGCCCGCAGGTGGCGCGGCTCGAAGCCGTAGTCGGCGAGCTCGCGGGCGGTCTGCGCGATCACCAGGGCGTCGGTGTCGTAGTGGCCGGTGCCGGTGCGCGGCGTGATCAGCCCGAACTGCTCGAGCTGGTCGAGCAGCTCCTCGGTGATGCCGGCGATCTTGACCAGCTCGCGGCGCGAGATCCGCACGTGGTCGCTGCGGCGGAACGACGCGGGGCTGGGCAGCCCGTCGGCGGCCAGCGCGACCGTCGGCACGGTGGGCACCACCGGCTCGATCGGTGGCGGCTCGAGACCACGGTCGATCGCGTCGAGGTGCTCGCCGATCACCTTCAGGGGCAGGTAGTGGTCGCGCTGCATCCGCAGCACGTAGCGCAGCCGCTCGACGTCGCCGTGGGAGAACTTCCGATAGCCGGCAGGCGTCCGCTCGGGCTTGATCAGCCCCTTGTCCTCGAGGAAGCGGATCTTGGGGATCGTGATCCCCGGGAAGTCGGGGCGCAGCTGGTCGAGCACCTGCCCGATGTTCATGCGCGCCCGCGCGGTCGAGGAGGCGCCCGTGGCTGCGGACACGTCCCCGCTCACCTGCCCGCGTGTCCGGAGAAGAACACCAGGCGGTACTTGCCGATCTGCACCTCGTCGCCGTCGGTGAGCTGCACCCGGTCGATGCGGTCCCGGTTGACGTAGGTGCCGTTGAGGCTGCCCACGTCGCTGACGGTGAAGGTGTCGCCGGAGCGGTGGAACTCCGCGTGCCGACGCGAGACCGTCACGTCGTCGAGGAAGATCTCACTGTCGGGATGGCGACCGGCGTTCACCACGTCGTCGTCGAGGAGGAAACGGCTGCCCGCACCGGGGCCGCGCTGGACGACGAGCAGGGCGTGGCCGGCCGGCAGCGCGTCGACCGCCGCCGCGTCGACCGCGTTGAGCTGACGGTCGGAGGTCTCGACCTTCTCCCCGCCCAGGCCGATGGCGATCGTTGCCGTGGACTCCCCCGAGCCCTCGGCGCCACCGGGGGTGGACGGCGCGGGCGTGGACGGGGCCCCTGCCCCGGGCGTGACCAGGCGGGTCCCGCACTGGGCGCAGAAGCGAGCGTCGTCGGGATTCTGCGTGCCACACGCGGTGCAGAACGGCATCGGTCTGTCCTTCGGTCGGGGGCAAACCCTCAAGGCCGGGTTGAGGTTGACGGTTGCTCCGAACCTATCAGCCTCACCCCGGCGATCAAGGACGATCCCGGTGACTGCCGGCCGCCGGGAGCGAAACGCTCAGCCCTCGAGCGACCCCTCGTACGTCGAGGCGTCGAGCAGGCCGTCCAGCTCGGCCCGGTCGCTCGGGACGACCTCGAAGAGCCAGCCACCGCCGTACGGGTCGTTGTTGACCAGCTCGGGGGTCGTGTCGAGGGCGTCGTTGCGGGCGACGACCTCGCCGGAGATCGGCGCGTAGACGTCGCTGACCGACTTGGTGGACTCGAGCTCGCCGCAGGTGCTGCCCGCGGTCACGCTCTCCCCCAGCTCGGGGAGCGAGACGTAGACGATGTCGCCGAGCGCGTCCTGGGCGTAGTGGGTGATCCCGATCCGGACCGAGCCCTCGTGCTCCCCGGGCTCGCGCACCCACTCGTGCTCGGTCGTGTACTTCAGGTCGTCGGGGTACAAGGCGTCTCCTCCTGAGTGGACCGCCGGCACGGGCGGGGAGTGGGGTGCTCCAGCGGTGAGATTACTGCGATGGGTCCGGTACGGCGTACTCCGGTTCGGTCGGCTTGACGACGCTCTCGATGTCGAGCGAGGCGAGCTTGTCGACCGTCACGCTCGCGCCGTCGTCCTCGAACAGCTGGCGCGGTCCGTCGGGGAACTCGACGCCGGAGCTGGTCAGCGTCTGCGGCTCGCCGATGACGTCGATGACGTACGGCGAGGTGACCAGCTGTCCGCCGATCAGCAGACCTCCCGGGGCGTCCTCCACGGCGGTGCTCACCACCACCCGGACCTGTCCGTTGACCTGGATGGCCTCGGCGCCGGCGGTGCGCAGCTCCTGGAAGGTGTCGACCATGCTCTGTACGTCGACGGTGCCGGTCTCCTCCGTCACCGTGAGGCGGATGCCGGGCCCGGTTACCGGCACGAGGCCGGCGAGGATCGCCAGCTGGTCCGCCTGTTCCTGCGCCTGGGCGAGCGCCGCCTCGCGCGAGCCCGTCTTGGACAGCAGGTCGTCGCGGGCTCGCTGCAACCGCGCGATCTGCGCCTCCGTGCGCTGGCTGGTGCCGGCGAGCCCGTTCAGCACGTTGATGAGGTCCTGCTCCCGGAGGCTGCCGTAGGTGTTGTCCACCTCGGTGAAGCGCACCTGCGTGACCGCCGCGAACCCGAGCGCGGCGAGCAGGACCGCCACGATGACCTGACCGCGCGAAGGGCGCACGAGCGCGCTCAGCAGCCGCTCACGACCGGTGCTCTGGTCGTCGGTGTCGGTCGCGCCGGCGTGCGCGGGCACGTCGTTCGGTCGCTGATCGGGCACGTGGTCAGGCATGGAACAGGTGCCTTCGGATGGCGGCGGCGTTGGAGAAGATCCGGATGCCGAGGACGACGACGACGCCGGTCGTGAGCTGGCCACCCACCCCGAGCTTGTCGCCCAGGAAGACGATCGCGGCAGCGATCACCACGTTGCTCACGAACGACACCACGAAGACCTTGTCGTCGAAGATGCCGTCGAGATAGGCGCGCAGCGCGCCGAAGACAGCGTCGAGGGCGGCGACCACCGCGATCGGGAGGTACGGCTCCAACGACGGGGGGACGTCGGGCTGGAACACCACGCCCAGCACGATCCCGACCAGAAGCCCGAGTGCGGCGATCACGGCATGTCCTCCTTCCGAGGATCCTGCTTGTCATGCATCTTGTGCTGCGCTGCCGTCCCCGCGACGGCGTAGCTCATCCGCAGCAGGCGCTGGGGAGCCGCGGGCAGCGAGAGTCGCTCCACATTGTCCATGCTCACGGGCAGCCCGAAGCGAGCAGCCGTGTCACGGAACAGCAGTCCACTGCTCGTCTGCATCAGGTCGGCCTGCAGGGTCCCCCGGTCGCCGATGGCCTCGACGACGTACTTGGGCGAGAGGGTGCGGTTGTTGCCGACCACGCGGATGGCCGCGCCGGAGTTGGCGAGCCCCGACCGCGCGGTGAGCCGCTGCCCGTTGATCGCGATGGCCTCGGCGCCGGCGTTCCACAGTCCGTCGACCAGCGCCCGCAGGTCGGCGGCGCGGACGGCGTCATTCGGACCGTCGCCGACGGTGACGCGCACCCCCGGACCTGTGACCGCCTGCAGGCCGGTGACGACGCCCAGCCGCTCCACGCGAGCCAGCGCGGACTGCGAGGAGGCGGTGATGTCGTCGAGATTGTCCTGGAGCGAGACGTTGAGCTCCTGGAGGTCGAACAGGCGCTCCTCCAACGTGGCGACGTCGTCGCGCCGCTCCTCGATGTTCGCGATGAGCGAGGCCCGGCTGGCGGTCTGGATGCCCGCCTGCTGGGAGTTCTGGACCGCCGCCACGGTGACGAGCAGGCCGAACGCGGCCAGCACGACGGTCGCCGTGCCGAGCGTACGACGCCGCGTCGATCCCCCGCCCTGGCTCGCCCGGCGCTCCGCGACGTGTCGGTAGTCCTCGTCGAGCGACTGCTGGGTGATGAGCGTGAGCAGCGGGATGCTGACGCGCTCGGCGGGGGTCGGCTCAGGCATCCGGAGCGCCCACGCCCTCGTGCCGTCGCTCGGTGGTGGCGAGCAGGGTGCGCACCTGCCAGGCGTAGAGCAGTCCGGCCCACCAGTAGAGGCCGATCCCCCACAGCGCGAAGGCCCAGCCGAAGACGTTGGCCAACGTGGCGACCGTCCCGTCGCCGTCGCCGAGCAGCAGCAGCGGGAAGGCGTAGAGCAGGTTGAACGTCGCGGCCTTGCCGAGGAAGTGGACCGGAAGCGCGCTGTAGCCGCGGGTCCGCAGCAGCGGCACCAGGCCCCACAGCAGGAGGTCGCGCAGGGGCAGCGACACCGCGGCCCACCACGGGATCACCTCGCGCAGCGCCAGGCCGACGACCACCGCCAGGATGTAGAGCCGGTCGGCGACCGGGTCGAGGATCTGGCCGAGCGTCGAGGTCTGGCCGAGTCGGCGTGCGAGGTAGCCGTCGAGGAAGTCCGTCACGCCGGAGACCATGAGCAGGGCAAGCGCCCAGCCGTCGGCCTCGGGCCCGAGGACGAGCCAGAGGAACACCGGCACGCCGGCGAGCCGGATCAGGCTGAGCACGTTGGGTAGCGTCCACACGCGGTTGCGCGTCGAGTCGTCCGCCACTGCTCGCCTGTCTGCCCGGGTGCCCTGCCGAGGCCACCCTACTGGCCGTACCGCCGCGGACGCGTCAGGCGTGGTCCTCGAGGTGCGCGGCGTCGCGGATCTCGCCGACCAGCTCCTCGATGACGTCCTCGAGCGTGGCCAGACCCAGCGTGCGGCCCTCGACGTCGACGACCCGGGCCATGTGTGCGCCCCGCCGCTGCAGCGTCTCGAGCGCACCGTGCAGCGGCTCGTCGGCGACGACCGGGGCGAAGGGACGGATCCACCGGTCCGCCACCGGCCGCGACCGCCGCTCCTCGTCGGGCTCGAGCACGTCCTTGATGTGGAGGTAGCCGACCAGCGAGCCGTCGGCCCCTGTCACGGGGAACCTGCTGAACCCGGTGGCCGCGCAGAGCGCCTCGACCTCCGCCCCGGTCGCGCCGCGCGCCACGGTGGTCAGCGAGTCCGGCGGCATCAGCACGGCGGCGACGGTCTTCTCGGTGAACCCCAGCGCCCCCGCCAGCCGGTCGTACTCGTCGGCCTCGAGCAGCCCCTCGCCCCGGGACTCCTCGACCAGCGCCGCGACCTCCTCGCGGGTGTACGTCGAGCTCACCTCGTCGGTCAGCCGGGCGCCCATGAGCCGCAGCACGCCCGAGGCGATCGCGTTGATGACGACCACCACGGGACGCAGCACGGTCACGATGCCCCAGATGGGCGGCCCGAGCACGAGCGCAGCACGGTCGGGACCGGCGAGCGCGATGTTCTTCGGGATCATCTCGCCGAGCACCACGTGCAGGTAGACCACGACGCCGAGCGCGATCACGAACGAGGTCGGGTGGAGGAACGACTCGGGGACGTGGGCGGCGTGCAGGACGGGCTCGACCGCGTGCGCGACCGCGGGCTCGCCGACCGCACCGAGCACCAGGGAGCACACCGTGATGCCGAGCTGGTTGACGCCGATCACCAGCGAGATGTTCTCCATCGCCTTGATCGTCGTGCGCGCCATCCGCGATCCGGCCTCCGCGCGCGGCTCGAGCTGGGTGCGGCGGGCCGACACGAGCGCGAACTCCGCGCCGACGAAGAACGCGTTGCCGAGCACGAGGAGGATCGCCAGGGGGATCGCGGTCGCCGGGCTCATCGGGAGCCTCCCTCGCCGTGGCGGTGCGCCGCACGGCCCTCGCCGCCCACGGGTCCGTCGTCGGCCCCACCGTCGAGCAGGCGCAGGGTGAGGCGGTCGATCCGGAGGCCGTCCATCCGGGCCACCGTGAGGACGGCGAGCCGCTCCGCCGGCTCGTCGGGGTCGGACCGGTCGGGCACGCTGACCTCGGCCAGGTCGCCGACCTCGGGCACCCGGCCGAGGACGCGGAGGACCAGCCCCGCGATCGTGTCGTAGTCCTCGTGGTCGGGCAGTGCGATGCCGGTGAGGTCCTCGACCTCGTCGGGCCGCAGCAGACCCGAGAGCGACCAGGTCCCGTCGCGCTGCAACCGCCCCTTGGCGCTGAGCCCGTCGTGCTCGTCGGCGATGTCACCGACGATCTCCTCGACCACGTCCTCGAGGGTGACGATCCCGGCGAACCCACCGTACTCGTCCATGACCACCGCGAGCTGGAACCCGTCCTTGCGCAGCAGGGCCAGCAACGGGTCGAGCCGCAGGGAGTCCGGGACGACGATCGGCTTGGCCATCAGGTGCTTGACCTTGGTGGTCGCGCGCTCGTAGACGGGCAGCGCGACGGCGTTCTTGACGTGCACCGTGCCCACGACGTTCTCCTCGGCGTCCAGCACCGGGAAGCGGGAGTGGCCGGTGGCCCGAGTCAGCTCGATGACCGCGCTGGCGCGGTCGTTGGCCTCGAGGCTGTTCGAGCGCACGCGGGGCGTCATGATCTCGCCGGCCGTGCGGGCGCCGAACTCCACGGAGCGCTCCATCAGCTCGGCGGTCTCCACGTCGAGGGTGCCGAGGTCGGCCGAGCGCTGGATCAGCGAGGCGAGCTCGGTCGAGCTGCGCGCCGAGCGGAGCTCCTCCTGGGGCTCGATGCCCAGGCGACGGACCACGGCGTTGGCCGAGCCGTTGAGCACCCGGATGGGCCCGCGGGCCAGCGCCGTGAACGATCGCTGGAACCTCTGGGTCGCCCGCGCGACCTCCATCGGCTTGGCCAGGGCCAGGTTCTTGGGCACCAGCTCGCCGAAGATCATCGTGAGCACCGTCCCGAGGGTCAGGCCGATGCCGACCGCCACCGGGGTGATCGCGCCCTCGGGCGTGCCGAGCGAGCGCAGCGGCCCGTCGATCAGCTCAGCGATGGCGGGCTCGGCGAGGTAGCCGATGGCCAGGTTCGTGATCGTGATGCCCACCTGCGCCCCGGAGAGCTGGGTCGACAGGCTGCGCAGGGCCTGCTGGACGCCGCTCGCACCGCTGTCACCGGCCGCGGCGGCGCGCTCGACCTGGCTGCGGTCGACGGTGACGAACGCGAACTCGGCAGCGACGAACACGCCGCAGGCGAGGATCAGGAGCAGCGCTGCCACCAGCAGCACCCACGCGGTCATCGTCGCTCTCCCTGCGAGGAGAGCCGGGGACTTTGAGAGCCGTCCATGAGCTGGGCGTCGGGTCCTCACTGGGTTTCGGGTCTGGTGCCCCAGCACTCTACCGGCGTCGGGGCCGCGACGACATTCCTCGAACAGGCCCGAGACGACCGATCGACGCTTACGCTGGTCGCTCCATGTCCACCTCTCGGTCTCGGGCCCGGTCTCGGGCACTTCCCCCGGTCTCTCGCCGCGCCGTCGTGGCGAGCGCTGCCACCGGCGTGGCCGCCGGGACCGTCGTCGGTGCGGGCACCGGGAGGGCCGCGGCCGCCTCCTCGGCGTACAGCCCCGCCCACTACCGCGGTCGACCCCTGCTCGGCACTGCGGCCCGACACCTGGTCGGGCGCTTCTCCTACGGCGTGACGCCCACCCTGGCCGCGCAGGTCCGAGCGGCCGGCGGCGCCCAGAAGTGGTTCGCGGCCCAGCTGCGTCCCGCGTCGGTGTCCGACCCCGGCACCGAGGCGCTGCGCGACTGGTGGCCGAGCCTCTCCCGCGGCGCCACCGAGCTGTGGCGGCGCCAGCGCGACGACGTCGAGGGCGTGTGGGAGGTGATGTTCGACTACCAGCGCTGGGTGCTCGTGCGCCGGATGCGTTCGCGCTGCCAGGTGCTCGAGGTGATGACCGAGTTCTGGGAGAACCACTTCAACGTGCCGGTCAACGGCGACGCCCAGGGCGTCTGGCGACGGCAGTACGGCGACGCCATCCGCAGCCGTGCCCTCGGGCGGTTCGAGGACCTGCTGCAGGCGACCATCACCCACCCCGCGATGCTGATCAGCCTCGACAACGTCGAGTCCACCGAGCGGCACCCCAACGAGAACCTCGGCCGCGAGCTGCTCGAGCTGCACACCGTGGGCCGGGGCGCCTACGACGAGGGGGACGTCAAGGCGTCCGCGCGGATCCTCACCGGGTGGAGCGTCGACATGTGGGACACCTTCCAGGCGGAGTACCGCCGCGCCTGGCACGCGACCGGACCGGTACGGGTGATGGGCTTCAGCCACCCCAACGCCGACCCCGACGGTCGTGACGTCACGCGCGCCTACCTGACCTACCTGGCCCACCACCCGAGCACAGCGCAGCGGATCGGCCGCAAGCTCGCGGTGAAGTTCGTCAGCGACGACCCGCCGCAGCAGCTCGTCGACCAGCTCGCCCGGGTCTACCTCGACCACGACACCGAGATCGCACCGGTGCTCAGGTCGCTGGTGTCCTCCACCGCGTTCCGCACCTCGGTCGGGGCCAAGGTCCGCGACCCGGGAGAGGACCTCGTCGCCTCCTACCGCGCCCTGGACCTGCGGCTCACGGCACCTCCCGCCGGCGACGCGGGCGACGAGCACGCCGCCAACGCGCTGCTGTGGCAGGTCGACGGCATCGGCACCAAGCCCTTCGACTGGCCCCGGCCCGACGGCCAGCCGGTCGACAACCGGTCCTGGGCCTCACCGTCGCGGATGCTGGCCTCGATGGACCTCCACCTGAGCCTGTCCGGGGGCTGGTGGCCGACCGAGGGCGTCCGCTACCACCCGCCGGCCTGGTGGGTGCCTGACTTCCCGATGCGCTTCGACCTGCTGGTCGACCACCTCTCGCAGGTCCTCCTCCACCGTCGCTCCACCTCCCAGCTGCTCGAGGCGTGCTGTCTCGCCGTCGACGTCGGTCCGCGCGAGCGGATCACCCGCGACCACGGCCTGGTGAAGTGGAACATGCCGCGGCTGCTCACCACGTTCCTCGACTCCCCCGCCTTCCTGACCCGGTGACCACCATGAGCCGACCCTGCTGCCCCGAGTTCGCGCGGGTCTCGCGCCGCGGCCTGTTCTCGGGCGTGGTCGCGCTCGCGGGCGCCACGACCGTCGTGGGCTCGGCCGCGATCACCACCTCCGCCTCCGCGCTCACGCCCGCCCGGTCCGTGCTCGTGGTGCTCTCCCTGCGCGGCGCGGCCGACGGGCTCTCGCTGGTGGTCCCCCACGACGACCCGGTCTACTACTCCTCGCGGCCCGACATCGCCGTCCCCACCGATCGTCTCCTCGTCAAGGACGGCAAGTTCGGCCTCCATCCCGAGCTCGCCCCGCTGCTGCCGCTGTGGCAGAGCGGCCGGCTGGCCGCCGTCCACGGCACCGGGCTGCCGGCGCCCAACCGGTCGCACTTCTCCGCCATGGAGGAGGTCGAGGACGCCGACCCCGGCTCGGACGCCCGCACCGGCTGGCTCAACCGGCTCATCGGCACCGACGCCGGGACCTCCCCGCTGCAGGGCTTCAACGTGGGCGGAGGCGTCGTACCGACCTCGCTGTACGGCACCCAGGCCGTCATGTCCGCCGGCGACGTCGACTCGGTGCAGATCCCGGGCGACGACAAGTGGGACACCACCAAGGGACGGCGCGCCTCGCTGCACCGTCTCTGGGACGCCGACCCCAGCACGCTGGGTACGGCGATGCGCTCGTTGTTCGGGGCGCTCGACGACTTCGCACCGGTCCGCGAGGCCGCCGACCACCGCGCGTCCTACCCGCGCACCGACCTGGGCCGAGCCCTCTGCGAGGTGGCCCGCGTCATCCGCGGCGACGTCGGCGTCGAGGTGATCACCGTCGACCAGGGCGACTGGGACATGCACGCCGACCTCGGCAGCTCCGAGCGCGGCTGGCTCCGCGACAACACCCGCGACCTCGCCACCGCGCTCGCCGCGTTCTTCGACGACCTCGGCGACCAGTCGGACAAGGTCACGCTGGTGACGATCAGCGAGTTCGGCCGCCGGGTCGCCCAGAACGACAGCTACGGTCTCGACCACGGCTACGGCAACGTCATGTTCGTCGCGGGCGCCGGCGTCCGCGGCGGCCGCTACTACGGCACGATGGCCCCGCTCACCGGCGACGTCGACTCCGACGTCCCGGTGACCACCGACTACCGCAGCGTGCTCGCCGAGGTCGTCGCGACCCGGTTCGGGGCCTCGACCGCCGCGGTGTTCCCGCGCTTCTCCCCCGAGCCGGTCGGGGTGATGACCTCGCTGTGACCCGGCGCGGGGACCGTCGACAAGAACCTGTTCTATCTGCGAGCGTGTCGGGCGTGCGCGTCATCCAGTGGGCCACCGGCGGCGTCGGCCGGGCGGCCATCGAAGGAATCCTGCAGCACCCCGAGCTCGACCTGGTCGGCTGCTGGGTGCACAGCGCCGACAAGCACGGCCTCGACGTCGGCGAGATCCTCGGCACCGACCCGATCGGGGTGCGCGCGACCAGCAGCGTGGAGGAGATCCTGGCACTGCCGGCCGACGCGGTGCTGTACGCACCGCTGATCCCCGACCGCGACCAGGTCGCCGCGCTGCTGCGCGCGGGCAAGAACGTCGTGACGCCGGTCGGCTGGTTCTACCCCACCGAGAAGGACGGCGCGCCGCTCGCGGCGGCCTGCGCCGAGGGTGGGAGCACCCTGCACGGCACGGGCATCAACCCGGGAGGCATCACCGAGCTCCACCCGTTGATGTTCTCAGCGCTCTCCTCCTCCGTCACCTTCGTGCGTGGCGAGGAGTTCTCTGACATCCGCACCTACAACGCACCGGACGTGGTGCGCCACATCATGATGTTCGGTGGGCCTCCGGAGGAGGCGATGGGCGGGCCGATGCTCGGCCTGCTCTCCGGCGGTTTCGTCCAATCGGTGCGGATGTGCCTGGACGCGCTGGGGTTCTCCCGGGACGCGGAGATCCGCACCTCACAGGAGGTCGCGGTGGCGACCGCCCCGATCCAGACCCCCATCGGAGTCATCGAGCCGGGACGCGTGGCGGGCCAGCGGTTCGTGTGGGAGGCGTTCGTCCGCGACGCGTGCGTCGTACGCATCGCGGTCAACTGGCTGATGGGCGAGGAGCACCTCGAGCCGGCGTGGACCTTCGGTCCCCAGGGCGAGAGGTTCGAGGTCGAGGTGCGTGGCGACCCGAACACGTTCGTCACCATCAAGGGCTGGCAGCCGGAGACCGTCGAGGAAGGGCTCGTCCGCAACCCGGGCGTGGTCGCGACCGCACTGCACTGCGTCAACTCGATCCCGTACGTCGTGGCCGCCGAGCCCGGGATCCGGACCTACCTCGACCTGCCGCTCATCGCCGGGCGGGCGCACCCCGACCTTCGCTGACGGCCACGGGACGCCGCGGGGTCGGCCGGGCCGGGGCGGTGGGGCCGAGCCGGGCGACCATCTGGGGCACGTGCCCGTGGACGACTGCGCCCAACCGGGCTCGGAGCGCGGGGCTGGCCTCGCACGGCTGGTTCTCGAAGGCGGCGGAGAGTCCCTCCCGTGTCGCCGTGAGCAGCACCCGTTGGAGCGCCTGGCCGGCGCAGAGCCAGTCCTCGGGCTCGTCCTCCTGGGTCGCCAGCACGACCACGGCCGGCGCCTCGGACACCAGGCGCGCGTCGGTGGCGCCCAGCCGGCGGCCCAGGTCGAGGTGCGCCACCACGAACCGGGTCGGCACCAAGGAGGCGACCGAGACCGGCAGCCCGTCGCCACCGTGCCGGATGCGGAACCAGCGGGCGAGCTCCCGGCGCCATCCGCGGTCGCACCACAAGACGTGGTCCGCCTCGCCCACGAGACCCGCGACGGAGTTGCGCTGCAAGGCGTCCATCACGTGGAGGATTGCCCCCTCGGCCGCCGCCGCGGCCGTGAGCGTCGCGAGGGTCCGCGCGTCGACCGTCGCCCGCTCGAACGGACCGTGGTGCGTACGTCGCGTGGCGACAGCGTCGTAGAGGTCGGCCTCGTCGCCGGGTGCGTCGGTCAGGTGCACCGTGGCCAGGTGGTCGGGGTCGGTGTCGCCCTCGGGGTAGGGCTGGACGATCGTGCCCATCCCGGCGTGCGCGGCCGCCACCCGGAGCGCGAAGAGCGCGGCCCCACAGCTGATGACGAGCTCGCGGCCGCGGGGGTCGTTGACCGGCAGGGCGCGGGCCCGGTCCGCGTAGAGCTCGACGCGGGACTCGTCGGACGCGACCGCCCACCGCCACGGCTGGGTGTTGTGCGACGACGGCGCCCAGGCGGCTGCTGCGACGAGCTCGGTGATCGACATGGGACCTCCCATGTCCGAGCCTGACGGGCGGGGCGATCGGGAGGTCAGGGGCGAAGGTCCGCCGGTCGGGAGGCGGTGGACCCGGACCTACCTCCGGCGGGTGTCGCGGGGGCCGTTCCGGTCGCCCTGCTGGCCGGTCTGCTGGCCGGTCTGCTGGCCGGTCTGCTGGCCGGTGTCGGGCCCGGTGTCCTGGCCTCGATCGACCTGCTGGACCGAGCTCTCGTCGTGCTGGAGCCGGTCGAGCGCGTGTTGGACGTCGGCGACCTGCACCATCGTGCAGACGGCGGCGATCGCGATCACGAGTGCGGTGGCGATGGCGTGCAGTACGTCGCGCATCTCAGTCCCCCCAGACCTGGTGATGCGGGTTGATCCCCTCTGCCACCCATGATGCCACCGGCCCGGATGCTGCGCCGCGATCGCAGCGTGATCTTCGCGACGGCCCCCGGGTCACCGACCGTCGTCGTTTGGTCACCAACGACATCCCCCGACCCGAGATCTCTGTCGTTGGTGACCAAACCGCAACAGTCCGGCGCGCGAGCCCGCTGCCGGCCGTGCGTCGGCGCGCGGCTACTTGCGGATCGACTCCAGGCGCCCGACGGCCTCCTCGAACTCCGCGACGAGACCGGCCATGACCTCGGCGACCGGACGCACGTCGTTCATCCGACCGACGATCTGCCCGATCGGCATCGAGATGACGTCGGGGTCGCCAGAGGCGTTGATCCGGTTGTGGGCATCGGCGACCAACAGGTTCTGCAGCGGCATCGGCAGCGGCTCGGGAGCCTCCGCCTCGGCCCAGGCCTCGGTCCACTTCGTCTTGAGCAGCCGCGCCGGCTTGCCGGTGTAGATGCGGGTGCGCACGGTGTCGGAGGAGGTGGCACGGGTGAACGCCTCGGTCCACCCGGCGTTGGACTGCAGGTTCTGGTACTCCTCGGTGCCGAGCCAGATCGAACCCGTCCACACACCCTGCGAGCCCAGGGCCAGCGAGGCGGCGACCTGGCGGCCGGAGCCGATGCCGCCGGCGCCGAGGACCGGGACGTCGGGACCGACGGCGTCGACGATGTCCGGCTGGAGCACCATGCTGGCGATCTCGCCGGTGTGCCCACCGGCCTCGTAGCCCTGCGCGACGATGATGTCGACGCCGTTGGCGACGTGGGAGCGGGCATGCTTGGCCGCGCCGGCCAGCGCCGCGACGAGGATGCCGTGCTCGTGGCACTTCTCGATGACGTCGACCGGCGGCGAGCCGAGCGCGTTGGCGATCAGGACCGGTCGGTGGTTGAGCGCGACGTCGAGGTGCGAGCGGGCCACGGAGTGCAGCCAGCCGAGCACGCCGTCGCGGCCCTCGCCCTCGGGGAGCGGAGGCACGCCGAGCCGCTGCAGGGTGCGCTCGACGAAGCTGATGTGCTCCTCGGGGATCATCGTCTTCAGGTCCACCGAGGTGCCCTCGGTCGGGATCTTCATCGGCATCACGATGTCGACGCCGTACGGCTTGCCGTCGGTGTTGTCGTCGAGCCAGCTCAGCGTGCGCTCGAGCTCCTCGGTGTCGTTGAAGCGGACGCAGCCCAGCACGCCGAGGCCGCCCGCGCGCGACACCGCCGCGGCCACGTGCTCGGAGGGGGTGAACGCGAAGATCGGGTAGTCGATCCCGAAGGTGTCGCAGATCGGGGTACGCATGGTCATCTCTCCTGAGATCTCCTGCAATCGAGGGTGTGCGTCAGACGGAGGTGGGGTCCACGACGGCCGCCTTCGCGGCGAAGCCGGCCATCGCCAGCTCCTTGGCCCGCGGGTACTGCGCCTTGCCGGTGGCGTTGCGGGGGATGCGGTCCACGATCGTCAGCGAGCGCGGCAGCTTGTAGCCGGAGAGGAACTCGCGCAGGTACTCGCGCAGCTCCTCCAGCTCGAGGCTCGAGCCCTCGCGGAGCTCGACGACGGCGGCCACGGCCTGGCCGTACTTCTCGTCGGGGATCCCGACCACCAGGACGTCGTAGACGGCGGGGTGGCCCTTGACCGCCATCTCGACCTCCTCCGGGTAGACCTTCTCGCCGCCGGTGTTGACGCAGTTGGACCCTCGCCCGAGGAGCGTCACGCGGCCGCCCTCCTCGATCCGGGCGAAGTCGCCCGGCACCGAGTAGCGGTCGCCGTCGACCTCGATGAACGTCGCCGCGGACTTGACCGGGTCCTTGTAGTAGCCGACCGGCACCGAGCCACCGCGGGCGAGCCGACCGGTGCGACCGACGTTGCTCTCCATGTCGAGGATCTTGTTGTCCTCATCGAGCACGACGCTGCCCGGACCGAGCGCGACGACGGGTCCGTCGGTGGAGATGTTGTTGGGGTCCTGCATGCCCATGCCGCCGAAGCCGGTCTCGGTCGATCCGACCGAGTCGGTGAACACCGCGTTGGGGAAGGCCGCCATCCACCGCGCCTTCACCGGCGGGCTGAAGATCGCGGCGCTGCTGGAGATCGCGAACAGGCTCGATCCGTCGAACCCGCCGGCCTCGTAGGCCTCGATGAGGGGACGGGCCATCGCGTCGCCGGTCATGAAGATCAGCTGGACCTTCTCGCGGTCGATGATCTCCCAGGTGCGCACCGGGTCGAACTTGGGCTCGAGGATCGTCAGGTGCCCGGCGAACAGGTGCATCAGGAGGCCGGCCTGGGCGCCGCCGTGCATGAGCGGGCTGAGCGGGAACGTGACCATCCGCGGGTCCGTGGCCTGCTTGGACTGGTCGTACTCCTCCATCAGCGCGCCGGTGTAGAAGTCGATCCCGCCGCCCAGCACCCGCCAGAAGTCCTCGTGGCGCCACATCACACCCTTGGGGAAGCCGGTCGTCCCGCCGGTGTAGATGATGTGGATGTCGTCGGGGCTGCGCTCGCCGAAGTCGCGCTCGGCGCTCTGGCCGGCCATCGCCTCGTCGTAGTGGACACCGCCGTACGACGAGAAGTCCGACCGGTCCGCGGGGTCGAGCGCGTCGTCGAGGACCACGGCGACGCCCAGCTTCTCGTGCTTGGGCCAGCACTTGGCCACCAGCGGCGCGTAGGAGCGCTCGTGGATGAGTGCGACGACGTCGGCGTTGTCGAAGATGTAGTCGAGCTCGCTCTCGACGTAGCGGTAGTTCACGTTGATCGTCGTCGCCCGGATCTTGACGATCGCCAGCGTCGCGACGACGTGCTCGATGCTGTTCTTGGCGTAGATCGCCACGTGGTCACCCGCACCCACACCCTGGGCCTGCAGGTAGTGCGCGAGCCGGTTGGCGTCGGCCTCGAGCTCGGCGTACGTCACGGCCCGGTCACCGACCTTGAGGGCGAGGTTCTCGGGGGCGGCGTCGACTGCGTGTTCGAAGAGGTCAGCGATGTTGTGAGCCACGGCGCGAGACTAGAACACGTTCTTGTTTTTGGCTAGCATCGCGCTCCATGACCACCCCGGAGACCGCCGCGCCGCACTGCCTCGTCGAGCAGGACGGACACAAGCTGATCGTCACGATGAACCGGCCCGAGGCGCGCAACGCCCTCTCCGGGGAGATGATGGCGATCATGGAGGAGGCCTGGGACCGGGTCAACAGCGATCCGGAGATCCGGGTCTGCATCCTCACCGGGGCCGGCGGGTTCTTCTGCGCCGGCATGGACCTCAAGGCCGCGACCAAGCGCTCCCCCGACGAGAGCTTCAAGTCCGGCTTCGACCCCTCGGTGATCAAGGGACTGCTCAAGGGGTTCCGTCTCACCAAGCCGCTGATCGCCGCCGTCGAGGGGCCGGCCGTGGCGGGCGGCACCGAGATCCTGCAGGGCACCGACATCCGGATCGCGGGCGAGTCCGCGAGGTTCGGCGTGGCTGAGGCGAAGTGGAGCCTGTACCCCATGGGCGGCTCCGCCGTCCGACTCCCCCGGCAGATCCCCTACACGGTCGCGCTCGACCTGCTGCTGACCGGCCGGCTGGTCACGGCACCCGAGGCGAAGGAGATCGGGCTGATCGGCCACGTCGTCCCCGACGGCGAGGCGCTCGCGAAGGCCCACGAGATCGCCGACCTGATCTGCGCGAACGGCCCGCTGGCCGTCCAGGCGATCCTCAAGACCGTCCGCGACTCCGAGGGCAAGCACGAGGAGGACTGCTGGGCCGGCGACGCGGCGGTCGGCATGGCCGTCTTCGCCTCCGAGGACGCCAAGGAGGGCCCCCGCGCCTTCGCCGAGAAGCGCGCCCCGCAGTTCCAGGGCCGCTGACGCGGGGGTTCGTCTCCGCGCGGGCGGTCCCGCTGGCAGACTGGTCACGTGCCGTGGCCGACCTGGGACCAGGCCGCCCTGGCCGCCCTCCTCAGCGTGATGCTGGGGCTGGTGCTGCGCCGTACCCGCACCGACCTCGCCCGTGCGCTCGAGCCCGCGGCCCGCGAGTTCGCCCTGATCGCGGCGTTGTACTCGGTGTGGCGGCTGGCGCGCAAGCTGCCACTCGCCACCGCCTCCGGGGCGATGGAGCGCGGCCGCGACATCGACCGGATCCAGCAGGCGCTGCACCTGCCGACCGAGCTCTCCTTGCAGCAGTTCGTGCTGCGCCACGACTGGCTCGGTGACCCGACGACCTACTACTACGCCACGCTGCACGTCCCCGCGCTGATCGCGTTCCTCGTCTGGCTCTTCGTCCGGCACCGCGACCAGTACCCCCACTGGCGCAACGGCCTCGCACTGGTGACCGCAGCCTGCCTGTTCATCAGGTTCGTGCGCGTCGCTCCCCCGAGGTTCTTCCCCGACCTCGGCTACGAGGACCTGACGCACCACTACGGCATCTCGGTCTACGGCTCGGACGTGACCACCGGGGTGTCTGACCAGTTCGCTGCGATGCCCTCGATCCACGTGGCGTGGGCGGCGGTCGTCTCGTTCGGCATCGTCGCCGCCTCGACCAGCCGGTGGCGGTGGGTCTTCCTCCTCCACGTCGTGCTCACCACGCTCGTGGTCGCCGCCACCGCCAACCACTGGTGGATGGACGGCATCGTGGCGGTCCTCCTGCTGTGGGCCGGGTTGGCCCTCGACACGCTCGTCCGCTCCCGGATCGCACGACGGCGCGAGGCCGCCGCCCCGCTCGAGGTCGCGCCCGCGCCGGCGTACGCCGAGGAGCACTGACCCGACCGCGACCGGCGGCCGCGTCAGAGCGTGGCGCGCAGGTGCCGCAGGCGGCGCTCGTGGTGGGCACCGGGGACCGAGTGGCTCCCGAAGCGGTGCACCGCGATCTCCTTGGGCGCGTCGATCTCGTGGTAGGCCGCGTAGACCGTCGAGGGCGGGCAGATCTCGTCCATCAGCCCCACGCTCATCAACGTGGTGGCGCGGATCCGTCGGGCCAGCAGCGCACAGTCGACGTAGCGCAGCGTGTCGAGCGCGCGCTCGGCCAGGTCGACCTGCTGGGAGAGGAAGTTGGCGACCTCGCGGTAGGGGAACTCCCCCGTCAGGCCGACGGCCCGCTGGAGGTCGCAGAGGAACGGCACGTCGGCGTGGCAGACCTTGACGAGGTCGGGCTGCAGAGCGGCTGCGGCCAGGGCGAGCCCCCCACCCTGGCTCGTTCCCTGGACGCCGAGGCGGTTCGCGTCGATTCCGTCGAGCTCCGAGGCGACCCGGACGGCTCGGGCGGCGTCGGTCATCAGCCGCGTGTAGTAGTAGGTCTCCGGGCTGGTGATGCCACGGGTCATGACCCCGGGGTGCTCCGGGCCGTCGGCCGGGCGTCCCGGGTCGCCGGTGGCGCCGGTGGTCCACCCACCGCCCTGGCCGCGGGTGTCCATGACCAACGACGCGATGCCGATCGCCGGCAGCGCCAGGTGCTCCACGGGAAGGCCCCGGCCGCCGCCGTACCCGATGAAGGTGACGACGACCGGGACGTCCCGGGCTCCGGGGGGCTGGAGGAACCATCCCCGGATCCGATCCCCGCGCGCGCCGGAGAACTCGACGTCGTAGACGGCGACGGCGCCGTAGGCGTCCTCGGCGTGGCGGGTGAGCGTGGTCGGTGTGGCTGCGGCGTCGGCCTCGGCGAGACGCGCCGCCCAGAACGCGTCGAGGTCCTCGGGCTCGGGCGTGGCGATGCGGTAGTCCTGCAGCTCCGGTTCGGAGAGGTCGAACCAGGGCATCAGCGGGCCTCGACCACGACCGTCGGCTGGAGCACCCGCTCGGCGCCGACCTGGCGGGTGGTCCCGACCAGCTCCAGACGGAGCACCTCGCGGATGTCCGTGCTCGAGGCGCCGACGCGCAGCTCGACCGCCCCCGGCTCGACGATGCGGACCAGGTCACGACCCGTGAACGACGTCAGGTCGGCCGACAGCTCGAAGCGCACCCGCGTGCGCTCGCCGGGCTCGAGGTCGACCCGCGCGGCAGCGACGAGCTGCTGCACCGGGCGCACGACCGAGGAGACCGGGTCGTGGAGGTAGACCTGGACGACCTCGGAGACCGATCGGTCGGCGTCGTTGGCGAGCTCGACCGCGATCTCGCAGCTGCCTTCGGTGTCCCACTGCTCGCCGCTGACGGCCGAGACGTCACCCCACGTCGCGTCCGCGTACGACAGGCCGTGGCCGAACGGGTAGAGCGCGGTCGGGTCGACCACGCTGACCTCGCTGCGCTGACCCAGCGGGGCGGCGAGGTACGTCGACGGCTGGGTCGACCCCGCACCGGGGAAGCTGACCGGGAGTCGGCCGGAGGGGTTGACCCGGCCGCTGAGCACGTCGGCGATCGCGCGGGCGCCCTCCTCGCCGGGGAAGAAGCCGCAGACCAGGCCGGCCAGCCGGTCGGCCTGACGGCTGAGGTCGTAGGGCCGGCCGACGAGCAGCACGGCGACGACGGGCTTGCCGGTCGCGAGCAGTGCCTCGAGCAGCTCCTCCTGGCGGCCGGGGAGGTCGAGCGTGGCGACGTCGCAGCCCTCGCCGGACGTGCCCTTGCCGAACAGGCCCGCCTGGTCGCCGAGCACCGCCACGCACACGTCCGCCGCCTGGGCGGCCGCGACGGCCTCCGCGATCTGCTCGTCGGAGCCGCCGAGCACCGGGCAGCCCTCGGCGTACGTGACGTCGTAGTCGGCGGCCAGCGACTCGCGCACCGTCGGCACGTCCAGCCCGATCTCGATGTCGTCGTAGTGCACCAGCACGTGCATCGGGAAGGAGTAGCAGCCCATCATGGCCTGCGCCGTGTCGGCTCGGGGGCCGACGACAGCGAGCCGGGCGCCGTCGCGCAGCGGGAGCGTCCCGTCGTTGGCCAGCAGCACCGTCGAGCGCCGAGCCAGGTCGAGCGCGATCGCGCGCGACGTCGGGTCGTCGAGGTCCACGTCGCCCACCTCGGCGGGAGCCCAGCCGGGATCGAGCAGGCCGAGCTCGCACTTCTGGGTCAGCACCCGGGTCAGGGCACGGTCGACGAGCTTCTCGTCCACCAGCCCGGCCTCGACGGCCTCGAGGAGCGGGTCGCCGTAGGCGTTCACCGACGGGAGCTCGACGTCGATGCCGGCCTCCAGGGCGAGCCGGGCGGCCTCGCCGGGCGATCCTGCGACGTGGTGGAGCGTCTCGAGGAACGCGATCGCGAAGTAGTCGGCCACGACGACCCCGTCGAAGCCCAGCGTGTCGCGCAGCAGCGTCGTGAGCAGCGCCCTGTCGGCGGCGGCGGGGACGCCGTCGGTGTCGGTGTAGGAGTTCATCACCGAGCGGGCTCCGGCGCGCAGCGCCATCTCGAAGGGCGGCAGGATCACGTCGGCGAACTCACGCGGCCCCATGGACACGGGCGCGAGGTTGCGCGCCGCGCGCGACGCGGAGTAGCCGGCGAAGTGCTTGAGCGTCGCCACGACGCCACCGGACTCGAGTCCGCGGACGTAGGCGCTGCCGACGAGGCCGACGAGGAACGGGTCCTCGCCGAGGCTCTCCTCGACCCGGCCCCACCGGGCGTCGCGGACGACGTCGAGCACCGGGGCGAGGCCCTGGTGGATGCCCAGGCGGCGCATGTCGGCGGCGATCTTGGCGCCCATGCGCTCCACCAGCGCCGGGTCGAAGGACGCCGCCCAGCACAGCGGAGCGGGGTAGACGGTGGCCTGCCACGCGTTGAGGCCGGTGAGGCACTCCTCGTGGACCTGGGCCGGGATGCCGAACCGGTTGGCGGCGA
Source organism: Nocardioides sp. (assembly GCF_024509035.1). Taxonomy (GTDB): domain Bacteria; phylum Actinomycetota; class Actinomycetes; order Propionibacteriales; family Nocardioidaceae; genus Nocardioides. The sequence goes on from NZ_JANINT010000132.1 coordinate 21,900, forward strand.
CGACCTGGCGCTGCCGCTCGGCCAGGGCTTCGAGCCCCGCCGCCGGCGTGACCGGCTCGGTGCCGAAGGGCCGGGTGAGCTGGCCGAGGCCGTCGGCGATGAGGTTGTTCCAGAGCTGGGCGGGCCCCATCCCGTCGCGCAGCATCGGCGCCATCTCACCGACGTCGGGGTCGACCTTCCAGATGCCCGAGAGCTGGCTGATCTTCTCGCTGAGCGTCATCCGCCCCATCAGGTCCGACACACGCGCCTCGACGGAGGCTTCGGGGTCGTGCCACAGCTCGGTCATGATGCGCCTCCTGGCGATGTGGTCGAACTGCGACGCACCAGGGTGGTCTCGAGCTCGGTGTGGATGTGGGGCAGGTCGTGGCCCTCGATGAGGGCCACGAGCATCGTCATCGCGTCGTACCCCATCTGCCGCATCGGCTGCTGCACCGTGGTGAGCGGGGGGTCCGCGAGCGCTGACTCGGGGATGTTGTCGAAGCCCACGACCGAGAGCTGGTCGGGGACGCTGATGCCGAGCTCGGCGGCCACCTCCAGGGTGGCGAGCGCGGTCCGGTCGTTGGCGGCGAAGATCGCCGTGGGCCGATCGCGCATCATCAGCAGCTCGCGAGCGGCGTCGCGACCCTGGTCGTGCTCGAAGGCGCCGAGTCGCAGGAGGCTCTCGTCGACCGGAACACCGGCGGCGGCGTGCGCCTCCCGGTAGCCGCGCTCACGCAACCGGGCCGAGATCAGGTCGGGTCGTCCGGTCACCATGCCGATCCGACGGTGGCCCAGCTCGAGCAGGTGGTCGACGCCCAGCCGGGCGCCCTGCAGGTTGTCGGCGGTGACCGTCGGCAGGCTGGAGCGGCCCGTGTGGGGGTCGACCGCCACGATCGGGCCGTCGTGCTGCACGTCGGTCACGGTCGGCGTGACGAGCACGGCCCCGTCGACGAGCGTGCCCATCAGCCGGGAGAGGTAGCGCCGCTCCCAACCGACGTGCTCGTCGACCCGGCCGCCGGCCGAGTAGGCCAGGAGCTCGAAGCCGGTGCCGCGGATCGCGTCCGCGGCGCCCTTGAGGACCTCGGCGCTGAAGGGCTCGAAGTCCGCGACCAGCACGCCGATGACGTTGGTCCGGCTGTTGCGCAGGCTCCGGGCGACGAGGCTCGCCTCGTAGCCCAGCCGGTTGACGACAGCCGTCACGTGGTCGAACGTCTCGCTGGCGACGCCGTACCGCCCGTTGATCACCTTCGAGACGGTCGACACGGAGACGCCGGCCTCGGCGGCCACCTGTTGCATGGTGACCCGGCCGGGGACGGACAGCTCCGAGGATGCATCGTGTCCGTCTCGGCCCGGCGTCCTGCTCTTCACTTCGAGGTCCTCTCCCACGTGCCTTCGGGCTCAGCCCTTGACCGCACCCTGCAGTCCACCGACGATGCGTCGCTGCATCGTCAGGAACAGCAGGAGGGCCGGGATCATCGCCAGCGTGGTGAAGGCGAGGACGCCGGCAGTGTCGGCGGAGTGTTCGGTCGAGTAGTCCGCGACGCCGAGCGGAAGAGTACGCATGTCCTCCTGCAGCAGCAGCAGCGGCAGCAGGTAGGCGTTCCACGAGCCGACGAAGGCGAGCACACCGGTCGTGATCAGGCCCGGCACGGACAGCGGAAGCGCCAGCCACCGGAAGATCCCGACGCGGGACGCGCCGTCGATGAGCGCGGCCTCCTCGAGCTCCTTGGGGATCGCCATCAGGAACGGTCGCAGGATCACCACGGTGATGGGCAGTGCGAACGCCGCCTGCGGAAGCGCGACACCCCACCAGCTGTTGCCCATGTGGAGGTCCCGGGTGACCAGGATGAACAGCGGGATGATCGCCACGGCAGCCGGGAACAGCAGGCCGAGGACGAACACCATGAACAGCGGCTCGCGCAGCTTGAACTGGTAGCGCGCGAGCGGGTACGCCGCCATCACGCCGAACAGCACCGCGACCACGGTCGTGATCAGCGCGATCACCGTCGAGTTCATCGCGTAGCGCCAGAAGTCCGGGTTGCTGATGACTCCCGAGTAGTTCTTCCACACCCAGGGGTCGGGCAGGCCGGCGGGGTCACGTGCCAGCTGCTCGTTGCTGCGGAACCCGCCGAGGGCGCCGTAGAGAACGGGCCCCACGGTCAGCGCGACCGCCGCGAGTGCGAGGAAGTAGACCAGAGGACTGCCGCCCCCGAACTCCTTCTTGCGCCGCGATGCCATGTCCTTCACCTCACCCTTCGGTCTGGGTGTCGCGCCGGAGCACGAACGTCTGGTAGGCCAGCGCCATCACGAATCCGATGACGAACAGCACCACCGACGCCGCCCCAGCGATGCCGTAGTTGTAGCGCCCGGTGCCTTGGTTGATCAGGTAGGTGGCCATCGTCGTCGTGGCGTTCGCGGGACCGCCGCCCGTCAGGATCCACACCATGTCGAAGAGCTGGATCGACCCGATCATCGACAAGAACGCCCAGGTCCGGATCGTCGGGCCGAGCAGCGGGATCGCGATGCGTCGCTGGGTCTGCCACCAGGTGGCACCGTCGAGCTGGGCGGCCTCGTAGAGCTCGTCCGGCACGCCCTGCAGGCCCGCCATGAACAGCAGGATCGCGAGGCCGAGGTACTTCCAGGTGAGGACCACGAACACGGTCCACAACGCGAGGTCCGGCGTGCCGAGGAAGCCCTGCTCGGGTGGTGTCAGACCGATCCCCGAGATGATCCCGTCCACCACACCGGACTCGGGCTGGAGCAGCTGGAACCAGACCACACCCGCGATCACCTCGGCCAGGACGTACGGCACGAAGACGACCGTGCGGAGCACGCCGCGGAACCGGATCTTGCGGTTGAGCAACAGCGCCACCGCCAGCCCGAGCGGCAGCTGCACGAGGATGGACAGGATCACGATCGTGAAGTTGTGCATGATCGCGTCGGTGAAGACCTGGTCGTGCAGGACGCGGTCGTAGTTGCGCCACCCCACGAAGTCGTCCATCGGGCCGAAGCCCTTCCAACGGTAGAACGACATCCGCACCGCGGAGGCGATCGGCCAGACGACGAAGACCGCCATCAGGGTCAACGCCGGCGTCACGAAGAGCGCGATCTCCAGGCGTTGCCGCCAGGGCCCTTCCTGCCGGGGGGTCACCCGGCGCGCTGTCGCGCGCCGGGTGACCTCCGCGTGCGCGGGTGCCGCAGACACGGCGCCCTCGTTTGCCACAGTCAGCTCACTTCGCCTCGTCGGCTGCCGTCTGGGTGGCGTCCACGACGTCCTGCGGCGAAGCCTTGCCGGCGAACAGCAGCGCGATCTCGTCGTTCATCGCCCCACCCACGGACTGGCCGAAGGCGGTGTCGAAGTACAGCTGGATGAACGGCGCCGCGTCGCGGACCTCGAGCAGGCCGGCCAGGGCCGGGTCCTTGACGGAGCCGGACGCCGCCGGGTTGGTCGGCAGACCCATGTCGTTCTCGGCGAAGCCGATCTGGACCTCGTCGGAGAGCAGGTACTTCACGAGGTCGACGGCCTGGTCGGGCGCGCCCTCGGACACGGCCCACGCGTCGCCACCACCGAGCTGTGCTGCGGGGTCACCCGCGCCACCCTCGACGGCCGGGAACGGGAACCAGGCGGTCTTGTCGCCCAGGCCCTTGCCGTCATCGGTCAGGCCCTGCATGACACCGGGCTCCCAGTGGCCCTGCATCTCCATGGCCACCTTGCCCGTGGCGAGCAGGCCGGACGCGGAGGTCGCGCCCTCCTGCGCCGGGGTGCTCAGGAAGCCGGGGTTGAACGGCTCGGTCTTGAGCAGGTCCTCGACGACCTCGCCGGCCTTGACGAAGCACGGGTCGCTGAAGTCGAGGCTCGTGACGGCGCCCTTCAGGACGTCCTCGGAGCACGAGCGCAGCGCGGTGTAGTACCAGTAGTGCGCGGCCGGCCACTTGTCGCCCGCACCCACCGAGATCGGGGTGATGTCGGCAGCCTTGAGCTTGGCGATGACGTCGTAGAGCTCGGTCATCGTGGTCGGGGGCGCGGTGATGCCGGCCTTCTCGAACAGGTCGGTGTTGTACCAGAAGCCCACGACGCCCATCGAGAACGGGAGAGCGTAGGTCTTGCCGTCGTTCTGCCAGCCGGCGACGGAGCCGCCGATCTTCGCGATCTCGTCAGCAGCGTCGTCGGAGATGTCGCGGACCAGCCCGGCCTCGACGTGGTCGGCGAGCTCGCCGCCGCCACGCTCCATGTAGATGTCGGGCATGTCACCGCTCTGGAAGGCGGCGGCGAGCTTGTCGACCATGTCCTCGTGGGCCATGGCGGTGATCTCGACCTTCACGCCCGGGTTGTCGGCCTCGAAGTCCTTGGCCACCTGCTCGTAGTAGCCCTTACCGGGCTCGTTGTTCGAGTTGTGCCACCACGTGATCGTGGTGTCACCACCCTTGCTCGACGAGTCACCCCCGTCGCTGTCGCTGCCACACGCCGACGCGAACATCAACGCGCCGGCACAGAGCGCAGCAACCGCTGCGCTACGAGTCTTCCGCCTCATTGGGAACCCTTCCGTTTGCCCACGGCCTCTGTGGGACGTCCGTCACACACAACGCAACCTCCCACTACCCCTTGCGCATGTCAATCGTTATCGATAACGATTTCGACGTGATCACGCTCTCGTCCTCCCACCGCTCCCACTCCACGGTCGTCACGCTGCGCGGCCCCGACGGCGCCCCGCTCGCGGACGCCGACGTCATGGTCCGGCAGGTCCGCCACGCGTTCGCCTTCGGCAACATCGGCTTCGACTTCGTCGACCTCGCGGCCGCACAGGTGGGCATCGCAGCCGACGGGCCGCACGTCTTCGGCGGTGCCGACCGCGAGTCCGCCGAGCGGCTGGTCGAGCTGTGGCTCGACGTGTTCAACACCGCCACCCTCCCGTTCTACTGGGCCGGCTTCGAGCCCGCGGAGGGCCGGCCCGACACCGAGCGGTTGCTCGCGGCGGCCCGGTGGTTCCGCGAGCGCGGCGTCTCCCTCAAGGGCCACCCGCTCGTGTGGCACACGCTGGCCCCCGGCTGGCTGCGCGACCGCCCGGACGACGAGGTCGAGTCAGTCGTCCGAGCGCGGGTCCGACGCGAGGTGGGGGCGTTCGCGGGCCTCATCGACACCTGGGACGCGATCAACGAGGTCGTGATCATGCCGGTGTTCGACAACGAGGAGCGCCAGAACGCCGTGACCCGGCTGTGCCGGCGGATCGGCCGGATCCCCACGGTCCGACTGGCCTTCGAGGAAGCACGAGGCGTCGGCGCCGGAGTGCGGCTCGTGCTCAATGACTTCGACATGTCCACCGCCTACGAGTGTCTCATCGAGGGCGTGCTCGAGGCGGGCATCCAGGTGGACGCGATCGGCCTCCAGAGCCACATGCACCAGGGCTACTGGGGCGAGGAGCGGACCTGGGCCACCCTCGAGCGGTTCGCGCGCTACGGGCTGCCGCTGCAGATGACCGAGACCACGCTGCTCTCCGGTGACCTCATGCCGCCGGAGATCGAGGACCTCAACGACTTCCAGCCCTCGTCGTGGCCCTCCACCCCCGAGGGCGAGGAGCGACAGGCCGACGAGGTGGTCCGCCACTACCGCACCCTGCTGGCCCACCCGGCCGTCGAGGCGGTCAACTACTGGGGGATCACCGACCGGGGTGCCTGGCTCGGCGCGCCGGCCGGGCTGGTGCGCGCCGACGGCACGCCGAAGCCGGCGTACGACGCCTTGCGTGCGCTGGTCAAGGACGAGTGGTGGCTCTCCCCCACCCCGATGCGCACCGACGGGGCGGGGCGGATCACGGTCGAGGGCTGGTGGGGCGACTACGCCGTGGACAGCGGCGCCTCGACCGCGACCTTCGCCCTCGAGCGCGACACGCCGTTGGTGCAGGCCACGCTGGCATAGGGCTCAGCCGACGGCGCGGTCCCCGGTCCAGTACTGCGCGCGGAGGGCCTTCTTGTCGGGCTTGCCCAGCGCCGTGAGCGGCAGCGCGTCGGCGACGATGACCTGCTTGGGTGCCTGCACGGAGCCCTTGCGCTCCTTGACCATGTCCTGGATCTCGGTCGTCATCCGCGCGATCGACTCCTCGTCGCGCGCGGCGTCGGAGCGGAGCACGACGATCGCGGTCACGGCCTCCCCGAACTTCTCGTGAGGGGTGCCGATCACCCCGACCTGGGCGACGGCCGGGTGCGCAGCGACGACGTCCTCGACCTCGCGCGGGAAGACGTTGAAGCCACCGGTGACGATCATGTCCTTGGTGCGGTCGACGATGTACCAGAACCCGTCCTCGTCCTCGCGCGCAACGTCACCGGTGTGCATCCAGCCGTCGCGGAAGGTCTCGGCGGTCTCGTCGGGACGGTTCCAGTAGCCGCCGGCCAGCAGCGGCCCGGCGACGCAGATCTCCCCCGGCTCACCGACCGGCACCGGCGTACCGTCCTCGCCGAGCAGCGCCGTGCGGATGAACGCCGAGGGCCGCCCGCAGGAGGCGAGCCGGCGCTCGTCGCCCCCCTCCCTCAACGCCGCAGCGTGGTCGTCCTTGGCCAGGTAGGTGATCGCCATCGGCGCCTCGGACTGCCCGTAGTACTGCGCGAAGATCGGCCCGAACCGGTCGATGGCCTCCTTCAGCCGCACCGGGTTGATCGCGGAGGCGCCGTAGTAGACCGTCTCGAGGGAGGAGAGGTCCCGGGTCTGCGAGTCCGGGTGATCCATGAGCGCGTAGAGCATCGAGGGCACCAGCATCGTGGCGGTGATGCGCTGCTCCTCGATCGTGCGCAGCACCTCGGCCGGGTCGAACTTCGCGAGCACGTAGAGGCACCCGCCCTTGAGGACGGTCGGCACGAAGAACGCCGCGCCGGCGTGCGAGAGCGGTGTGCACATGAGGAACCGCGGGGACTCGGGCCACTCCCACTCGGCCATCTGGATCTGCGTCATCGTGTGCATCTGGCGGGAGGTGCCGATCACGCCCTTGGGCTTGCCGGTCGTGCCCCCGGTGTAGGTGATCGACACGATGTGGTCGGGCTCCAGCGTCACCGCCTCGAGCGGCACCGGGTCGAAGGACGCCGCGGCCGCGTTGAGGTCGGACCCGACGTGGCTGAGCTCCTCGGGCACGGGACCGATCGTGAGGACCTTCTCGAGCTTGGGGCAGCGCTCGAGCAGCCCCAGCGCGCGCTCGACGAACATCGGCACCGGGTCGATGGTGATCGCGGTGATCTCGGCGTCGTTGATGACGTAGGCGTGGTCCTCGAGCGAGCCGAGCGGGTGGAGTGACGTACGCCGGTATCCCTGGGTCTGCCCGGCACCGAGGATGAAGAGCACCTCGGGCCGGTTGAGCGCGAGCAGCGCACCGGCGGTGCCGCGGCCGGCGCCGAGCGACTCGTACGCCTGCACGTACTGGCTGATCCGCTCGGCGGTCTCCCCGCCGGTGAGCGTGGTGTCCCCCAGGTGCATGACCGGCTGCCGCCGGTGCCGCTTGAGGGCGGCCACCATCAGGTGGCCGTTGTGGGTCCCGACTCGCATGGCGTGGGTGTCGTCGCGCATGGGCCCGAGACTAGAACGTGTTCTAGCTTCGGGCAATCCTCGGTCCGACCCGGGCCGTTCGCCACTGGCGCTCCTGGCCGGTCAGCGGTTTGCTGGCGCCATGGGCGTGGTCGTGGTCGATCACCTGCACAAGTCCTACCGCCGGACCGTGGCCGTCGACGACGTCTCGTTCGAGGTCGAGGCGGGTGAGATCTTCGGGATCCTCGGGCCGAACGGCGCGGGCAAGACGACGACGGTCGAGTGTGCCCAGGGCCTGCGCCGCCCCGACTCCGGGACGATCCGGGTCCTCGGGCTCGACCCGGCGACCCAGGGCGGGCAGCTGCGCCAGCGCGTGGGCTCGCAGCTGCAGGCCTCCTCGCTGCCGGGCCGGCTGAGGGTCGCGGAGGCCATCCGGCTCTTCGCCGCCTTCGCGGACCACCCGGTCGGCCGCGACGAGCTCCTGCGGCGCTGGCGCCTGGAGGTCAGCGTGGCCAGAGCTTCGACAGCCTCCCGGGTGGCCAGCGCCAGCGCCTGTTCATCGCGCTCGCCTTCGTGAACTCGCCCGAGCTGGTGTTCCTCGACGAGCTGACCCAGGGGCTCAACCCGCAGGCGCGGCGTGCGACGTGGGACCTGATCCGCGAGATCCGCGAGGGCGGTACGACGGTCGTGCTGGTGACGCACTTCATGGACGAGGCCGAGCACCTGTGCGACCGGGTGGCGGTGGTGGACGGCGGACGGGTGGTGGCGGTCGACACCCCCCAGGGGCTCATCGACGGCCTGGGACTGCCCTCGATCGTCCGGTTCACCGCGAGCGGGCAGGAGCTGGACTGGCTGGCGAACGTCCCCGGGGTCGGCTCGATGTCGTGGCGTGGCGACACCGTCGAGGTCCGGGGCACCGGTCCGCTGCTGGCCCTGGTCGCCGCCGAGCTCGTGGCGCGCGGCATCAGGCCGCTCGACCTCCGGGTGGACCGCCCCACGGTCGAGGACGCGTTCCTCGCCCTCACCGGCCGAGAGCTGCGGGAGTGATCGCGATGCGCGGCTACCTGACGATGACGAGCACCGAGCTCCGACTGCTCCTCCGCGAGCCCTTCTCCGTGGTGTTCGTGCTGGTCTTCCCGCTGATGATGATGCTGCTGCTCGCGGCCGTCTTCGGCAGCGACGAGGCCGACGCCCGCGACATGGAGAACGGCATGCTCGTGTGGCGTGGAGCGACCCCCGCGACGTACTACACGGCCGCGTCCGTGGCTGCGATCATCGCTGCGCTCGGGCTGATGACCCTGCCCATCACCCTGGCCGGCTACCGCGAGCGGGGCATCCTGCGCCGCTTCCGCGCGTCGTCCGTCTCGAAGACGGCGCTCGTGTGCTCGCAGCTCACGATCGCCCTGCTGACGTTCGGAGCCGGTGCCGTCGTGATGGCCGTCGTCGCCCGGATCGCCTACGGCACGAAGCTGCCCGAGGACGTGCTCGGTGTCGTCGTCGCGCTGCTGGTGGGGACCGCCGCGTTCGGCGCGATCGGTCTCCTGCTGGCGAGCGTCCTGCGGACGAGTCGCTCGGCCCAGGGGATCGGACTCCTGCTGTTCTTCGCGCTCTGGCTCATCTCCGGGACCTCGCCACCCCGGGCGGTCCTGCCCGCCGGGCTGCGCGAGGTCGGCGCCGCACTGCCACTCGGTCCGTTGGTCGACGCGCTGCAGGACCCGTGGTTCGGCTTCGGCTGGAACGGGACCGGCCTCGCCGTGCTCGCGGCGTACGCCGTCGCCGCGGCGATCCCTGCGCTCTGGCTCTTCCGCTGGGACTGACGCGGCCCGGCGAGCGGGCGGCGCAGGGTCCGAGGGTCAGCGCAGGGTGATCGTCGTGACCAGTCGGGGGTGGTCGGAGCCGGCGTTGCCGGTCGTCCACGCGCGAGTGGCTCGCACACCCCGGGTGTCGGCGTAGAGGTGGTCGATGCCCGTCCGACCGCCCTCGCGCCGGATCGGCTTCAGGCCGGGCAGGTCGAGGTAGGCCACCCGGTTGAAGTCCCCACAGGCGAGGACGGGGATGGTGGGGTCGGCCTGTCGCAGCTCGCGGCGCAGGACGCGCGCGTGCTTGCGCCAGTTCTTCTGCCGCATCTGCTTGAACGGCTTGCGGCGGTCGTTCCAGGCGCCCTGCACCATGTGCGTGTTGTAGACCGCGACGTCACGTCCGGTGACGTTGTCGATGAGCACGGCGCGGGCGACGTAGCGCGGCGGGGAGTAGCTCTTCACACGCGACGCGGCCTGGGTGGAGCTGCCCTCGACCAGGGTGAAGCGATCACTGCGCCAGGAGATCGGCACCTGCCCCGGCAGGCCCGGCTCCATGTACTGGTCGTAGCCCGAGAGGTTGGCGACCAGCTTGCGCTTGGAGTCCGGCAGCGCGACCTCCTGCCAGCAGATGATGTCCGCGAAGCCGGCGAACCGCGCCGTGCCCCGATGGCTGTTGTGGGTGCCGAACGTGAAGGACGTGGCCCCGGACGCCTGCTCGGCGGTCGCGGTCGGTGCACTCAGCAGCGCGCCGGTGGCGAGGAGGACGAGGGACAGGGCGGCGACGAGACGTGACACGGGGACCTTCGGGTGGTGGAGGTGCGGCGCGTCGTCGCGCCCGAGACACCCCCACCATCGGCAGGGCCCACGTGTTCCTGAGGCAGGCCCCCGCGACCGCCGCGCGTCAGGCGAGCAGCTCCGCCACCGAGCGCACCTCGTCGGCCGAGCGGCAGCTGAGGAGCAGCGTGGTCACGCCGGTCTCCTCCCACTGCGCGACCTTCTCCTTGACCTCGCCGGCGGTGCCGATGATGTGCATGTCGTCGACCAGCTCGTCGGGGATGAGCGAGGTCGCGCGGTCCTTCTCCCCCGCCAGGTAGAGCTTCTGGACCTCCGCCGCGAGGTCCTCGTAGCCCATCCGGACGAAGACCTGGTTGTGGAAGTTCGCCTCCTTGGCGCCCATCCCGCCCATGTACAGCGAGACGAACGGACGCATCGCGTCGAGGACCGCCGCCTTCTCCTCGGCGTTCGCGACGACCTGGAGGTGGCACGTCGCGGCGATCTCGAAGTCGGCGCGGGTACGGCGGGCGCCGGGTCGTGCGAAGCCCTCGTCGAGCCACGGCTGGTACATGCCGGCCGACTTGGGCGTGTAGAAGATCGGGATCCAGCCGTCGGCGATCTCGGCGGTCTGGGCGACGTTCTTGGGTCCCTCGGCGCCCAGCCAGATCGGGACGTCGGCGCGCAGCGGGTGCACGATCGGCTTGAGCGGCTTGCCGAGGCCGACCGAGCCCTCACCCTGGAACGGCAGTGGGTAGTGCGGGCCGTCGTTGGTCACCGGCGCCTCACGGGCGAGCACCTTGCGGATGATGTCGACGACCTCACGGGTCCTGGCCAGCGGCTTGGCGAACGGCTGGCCGTACCAGCCCTCGACGACCTGCGGCCCGCTGACGCCCATGCCGAGGATCACACGCCCACCCGAGAGGTGGTCGAGCGTCAGCACGTGCATCGCGATCGAGGTCGGCGCCCGCCCGGACATCTGCACGATCGACGTACCGAGCTTGATGCGGGAGGTCTCCCGCCCCCACCAGGCCAGCGGCGTGAACGCATCGCTCCCCCAGGCCTCGGCCGAGAAGATGGCGTCGAAGCCCGCGTCCTCCGCGGCGGCGACGAGCTCACCGACTCCCTGCGGGGGCTGGGCCCCCCAGTAGCCGAGCTGCAGTCCGAGCTTCATGGGTCTCTCCTTCGTGGCGATGGACACGATGCTTGCCCGATCCTAGAACGTGTTCTACTTTCGGACCATGACACGAACACTGTCAGCACCGGTCACCGTAGCGTTCGACTACACCCGCTCCACGGGACCGGTCCTCGGACGGTTCCTGACCGGACTGCGCGACGCCACCGTCGTCGGCGCCCGCACCTCCGACGGCACGGTCGTCGTGCCGCCGCCGGAGTACGACCCGGTGACGCACGAGCCGGTGACCGACTTCGTCGAGGTCGCCTCGACAGGCACGGTCACCTCGTGGACGTGGGTGCCCGAGCCGGTGAAGGGCCAGCCCTTCGACCGGCCGTTCGCCTGGGCCCTGGTCGCCCTCGACGGCGCCGACGCCCCCCTGCTGCACGCGCTCGACGTCGCCTCGCCCGAGCAGGTCTCCAGCGGGATGCGCGTCCAGGTCCGCTGGGCCGAGGAGCGGGTCGGCGCGATCACCGACATCGCGTGCTTCGAGCCGGAGGGCGCGGAGGCTGCGGGGGTCTCGACGAGCTCGACCACCGACGCCGGCTCGACCACGGGCGACGGCGTCACCGGCGTCATCACGCCCGTGTCCCTGGACTACCTCTACGCCGCCAGCCCCGAGGAGTCGGCGTTCTACCGCGGGCTCAACGAGGGCCGCATCGTCGGGCAGCGCTGCCCGTCGTGCCAGAAGGTGTACGTCCCGCCGCGCAGCGCCTGCCCGTCCGACGGCACGCCGACGGCCGAGGAGGTCGAGGTGTCGCAGACCGGCACGATCACGACGTTCTGCGTGGTCAACGTGCCGTTCCTCGGCCAGAAGATCACCCCGCCGTACGTCTCGGCGTACGTCCTGCTCGACGGCGCCGACATCGCGGTGCTGCACCTGATCCTCGGCGTCCCCGCCGAGGAGGTGCGGATGGGCATGCGGGTCAAGGCGGTGTGGAAGCCCCGCGAGGAGTGGACCTACTCGCTGGAGAACATCGACCACTTCGAGCCGACCGGCGAGCCCGACGCCGACTACGAGTCCTATCGGCACCACCTCTGACCCGGACCCGCTGGAACTGAGAGGCAGATGATGAGAGACGTTGCGGTTGTGGGCTTCGCCCAGCGACAGATGGCGGAGTTCGACGGGTCGCCGACCTGCGTGGAGCTGCTGGTCCCGCTGTTCGCGGAGTGCTACGAGCAGACCGGGTGGACCCGCCGCGACATCGGGTTCTGGTGCTCCGGATCGTCGGACTACCTGGCGGGTCGGTCGTTCTCGTTCGTCCAAGCCGTCGACGCGATCGGCGTGATCCCGCCGGTGAACGAGTCGCACGTGGAGATGGACCTGGCCTGGGCGATGTACGAGGCCTGGTTGAAGATCCAGACCGGCGAGGTCGACACGGCGTTGGTCTACGCGTTCGGCAAGTCCTCGGCCGGCGTGCTGCGCCGCACCCTCGCGCTGCAGCTCGACCCGTACACGATGACGCCGCTGTGGCCCGACACGGTCTCCCTCGCGGGGCTGCAGGCGCGCGCCGGGATCGACGCCGGCGTCTGGGACGAGCGCGCGATGGCCGAGGTCGCCAACCGGTCGCTGACCGACGCGGAGAAGAACGAGTACGCGATCCGCAAGGGGGGCTCGTCGGTCGAGGAGCTGCTCGCCAAGCCGATGTACGCCGACCCGCTGCGCAAGCACGACTGCGCGCCGGTGACCGACGGTGCGGCAGCGCTCGTCCTCGCCGCGGGAGACAAGGCCCGGAAGGTGCGCGACCGGCCGGCGTGGATCGGTGGCATCTCCCACTACATCGACCCGATGAGCATGGGCACCCGCGACCTGACCCGGGCGCCGTCCGCCGCCCGAGCGGCTGCCGCGGTCGACCTGGACGGCGTGGAGGTGGCCGAGCTGCACGCGCCGTTCAGCCACCAGGAGCTGATCCTGCGCCGCGAGCTGGGCCTGGCCGACGACGTACGCGTCAACCCCTCGGGCGGCGCGCTGACCGGCAACCCGATGTTCTCGGGCGGCGGCATCCGGGTCGGCGAGGCGGCCGCCCGGATCTGGTCCGGCGAGACGTCCAAGGCGGTCGCGCACGCGACGTCGGGACCCGCCCTGCAGCAGAACCTCCTCTGCGTGCTCGGCTCCACTACCGAAGGGACGACGAACTGATGGGCAAGCAGCCTGCCGCGGTGGTCGGCGTCGGCCAGACCCACCACCGCGCCAAGCGCGAGGACGTCTCGATGGCCGGCCTGTGCCGCGAAGCCATCGACCGCGCACTCCTGGACGCGAACATGAGCCTCGACGAGATCGACGCGATCGTCGTCGGCAAGGCGCCCGACCTGTTCGAGGGCGTGATGATGCCCGAGCTCTTCCTCGCCGAGGCGCTCGGTGCCGCGGGCAAGCCGCTGCTGCGCGTCCACACCGCGGGCTCGGTCGGCGGCTCGACCGCGATCGTCGCGTCCTCGCTCGTGCAGGCGGGCGTGCACAAGAAGGTGCTCACCGTCGCCTACGAGAAGCAGTCGGAGTCCAACGCGATGTGGGCGCTCTCGGTGCCGCTGCCGTTCAACATGCCGGTGCACGCCGGCGCCGGCGGCTACTTCGCACCGCACGTGCGCTCCTACATCCGGCGCTCGGAGGCTCCGACGCACGTCGGCGCGATCGTCGCGGCCAAGGACCGGCAGAACGCACTGAAGAACCCCTACGCGCACCTGAAGAACCCGGACACCACGGTGGAGTCCGTGCTCGCCTCGCAGATGTTGTGGGACCCGATCCGCTACGACGAGACCTGCCCGTCCTCAGACGGCGCCTGCGCGCTGGTGATCGTCTCCGAGGACGTCGCCGCCGCCTCACCGAACCCCGCGTGGATCCACGGCACCGTGATGCGCTCGGAGGCGACGACGGCGGCCGAGCGCGACCAGGTCAACCCGCAGGCCTCCCGCGACGCGGCGGCCGCGCTGTGGAAGCAGGCCGGCATCACCAACCCCCTCGAGGAGATCGACGCGGCCGAGATCTACGTCCCGTTCTCGTGGTTCGAGCCGATGTGGCTGGAGTCGCTGGGCTTCGCCGAGGAGAACGGCGGCGGCTGGCGGCTCACCGAGTCCGGCGCCACGGCGATGGACGGCACGATCCCGGTGAACTGCTCAGGCGGGGTGCTCTCCTCCAACCCGATCGGCGCGTCCGGGATGCTGCGCTTCGGCGAGGCCGCGCTCCAGGTGCGCGGCGCCGCCGGTGAGCACCAGGTGGACGGTGCCCGGCGCGCCCTCGGCCACGCCTATGGCGGCGGCTCGCAGTTCTTCGCGATGTGGGTCGTGGGGTC
>NZ_JANINT010000133.1 GCF_024509035.1 Nocardioides sp.
GCGTGGGTGCGTCCGGGCCGAGCAGCAGGGCCAGGTCGCACAGGGCGTCGCGTTCCCGTCGGGCGAGGGAGGAGCTCATGGGGCCGAGACTATGTCGCACCCGGTCAGGGGGGTGCCGGGGAATACCCTGTCCGGGCCGCGGGGTTGCCGCGAGGAACGAGACGAACCAGCAGCGAGAGAGACGGCCAGGGACACAGGTGGCGGACAAGCAGGCGAGCCGACGCGGCACGACGCGTGAGGGCTTCGCCGTACTCGGCGTCGCGATCCGCCGGGAGCCCTGGATCTTCACGGTCTCCACGATCGGCAGTGTGCTGTTCGGCGCGCTCACGGTCGCCGACGCCTGGGTGCTGGGTTGGTCGACCGACCACGTCGTCCTGCCGGCCTACGAGGACGGCGAGATCGGCGCCGACATGCTGCTCGCGGTGCTCGCGCTGTTCCTCGGTGTGGCGATCCTGCGCGCCGTCGGCATCGTCGCCCGCCGGCTCGGCGCCGGCGTCATGCAGTACCGCATGCAGGCCCACACGCGGCGGGCGGTCACCCGGCAGTACCTCGCGCTGCCCCTCGAGTGGCACCAGCGCCACCCGACCGGACAGCTGCTCTCCAACGCCAACTCCGACGTCGAGGCCGCCTGGGGTCCGATCGCGCCGCTGCCGATGGCGGTCGGCACCGTCGCGATGATGGTGATCGCGGTCGTCCAGATGTTCGCCGCCGACCTGGTCATGGCGCTGGTCGGGCTCCTCGTCTTCCCCGCGGTCATCGTCGCCAACCTGGCCTATCAGCGGCTCGCCTCGCCGCTGATGACCCAGGCGCAGCAGCTGCGCGCCGAGCTCAGCGAGGTCGCCCACGAGTCCTTCGACGGCGCGATGGTCGTCAAGACGCTCGGCCGCGAGGGTGAGGAGACCGCGCGCTTCGCCGCCCAGGCCGAGCGCCTGCGCGAGGTGAACATCCGCGCGGGCCGCATCCGCGCGGCGTTCGACCCGACCCTCGCCGCACTGCCCAACGTCGGCGTGCTGGTCGTGCTCGCCGTCGGCGTGCAGCGGGTGCTCAACGGCAGCACCGACCCCGGCGACGTCGTCACCGTGGCCTACCTGCTGACGATCGTCTCCTTCCCGATCCGCTCGATCGGCTGGCTGCTGGGGGAGTTCCCGCGCAGCGTGGTCGGCTACCACCGGGTCCGCTCGGTGCTCCGCGCGACCGGGGAGATGCCGTACGGCGACCAGCGCGCGACGACCGGCCGCACCGGCGCCCGCCTCCAGCTCGAGGAGCTGGCCTACCGCTACGACCCCGACCAGCCGGTGCTCGAGGACGTCACGTTCACGGTCGAGCCCGGGCGCACGGTCGCGATCGTGGGCGCCACCGCCTCGGGCAAGAGCACGCTGACGACCCTGCTCGCGCGACTGGTCGACCCCGACGGCGGCCGCATCCTGCTCGACGGCACCGACCTGCGCGACCTGGCCCGCGGCGAGCTGGCCCGGACGGTGGCGGTCGTGCCACAGACGGCGTTCCTGTTCGACGACACCGTGCGCGGCAACGTCACGCTGGGCGCCGACGTCACCGACGACGAGGTCTGGGCTGCGCTGCGGGCCGCGCAGGCCGAGGGCTTCGTGGCCGCTCTGCCCGACGGCCTCGACGCGCGGCTCGGCGAGCGCGGCACCTCGCTCTCGGGCGGCCAGCGCCAGCGCATCTCGCTGGCCCGGGCGCTCGTGCGGCACCCGCGGCTGCTGATCCTCGACGACGCCACGTCCGCGGTCGACCCCGAGGTGGAGGCCCGGATCCTCGAGGCGCTCCGCTCCGGCGACGGCGACGGCGACGGCACTGACAGCACGCTGGTCGTCGTCGCCTACCGCAAGGCCACGATCGGCCTGGCCGACGAGGTCGTGCACCTCGAGGACGGCCGGATCGCCGGGCGCGGCACCCATGCGGAGCTGCTCGAGCGCAGCCCGTCGTACGCCCGCCTCGTCAACGCCTACGAGCAGCACGCCGCCCACGCGGACGAGCCGGCCGACGACGCGGTCGACGACCTGGTGGAGGAGACCTCATGAGCACCGCGCTCGACTCCGGGGAGGAGATCGGCGCGATCGCCACGCTGCGCCGCGGCGTGCGCTACTCGCCCGAGCTCACCGAGGGCATCGGCTGGACGCTGGTGCTCGCGATCATCGCCTCGATCGGCCAGGTCGTGGTGCCCGTGGCCGTCCAGCAGACCCTCGACCGGGGCCTCAACGGTCCCGGTGGGCCCGACGTGTCCTTCACGGTGCTGACCGGGGTCGGGGCCGCGCTCGCCATCGCGGTGACCAGCTGGGCGTCCTACGCCATGACCTCGCGGCTCTTCACCGCCTCCGAGCGCGGCCTGGCCACGCTGCGCATCAAGGCGTTCCGCCACGTGCACGACCTGCCGCTGCTCACCCAGAACACCGAGCGTCGCGGTGCCCTCGTCTCCCGGGTGACCAGCGACGTCGACCAGGTCAGCCAGTTCCTGGTCTTCGGCGGCCTGCTGTTCGTCGTGAGCGTCGGGCAGGTGCTCGTCGCGACGATCGTCATGGTCGTCTACAGCTGGCAGCTCGCGCTCGTGGTCTGGGTCTGCTTCGCGCCGCTGTTCATGTCGCTGCGCTACTTCCAGCGCAAGCTCTCCGACGCCTACGGCACCGTCCGGCGCCAGGTCGGCGTGATGCTCTCCGCGATCTCCGAGCCCGTCGTCGGCGCGGCCGTGGTCCGCTCGTACGCCGTCGAGGCCCGCACCCAGGCGCGCATCGACACCGCGGTCGGCGAGTACCAAGCGGCGAGCACCCGCGCCCAGGGCTTCACGGCGTTCTCGTTCTCCCTCGGCGGCGTCTCGGCGGGTCTGGCCAACGCAGGCGTGCTGATCGTCGGCATCTGGCTGGGCATCGAGGTGCTGCCGACCGGCGCCGACCTGACCTCCGGCAAGGTCCTCGCCTTCGCGTTCCTGGTGACGCTGTTCGTCGGCCCCGTCCAGATGGGCACCCAGATCCTCACCGACGCGCAGAACGCCATCGCGGGCTGGCGCCGCGTGATCGGCATCCTGGAGACCCCCGCCGACCTGGTCGACCCGGGGCCGGCCGGGCGCACCCTGCCGCGGGGGCCCATCGACGTCCACCTCGACGACGTGACGTTCGCCTACCCCGGTGGGCCGCCGGTGCTGCGCGACGTCGACCTCGCGATCGCGGCCGGCACCCGGGTGGCCGTCGTCGGCGAGACCGGGTCGGGCAAGTCCACGATCGCCAAGCTGCTCACCCGGTTGATGGACCCCTCCCAGGGCGCGGTGCTGCTCGACGGCATCGACGTGCGCGAGATCGCGCAGTCCTCGATGCGCCGCAGCGTGGTGCTCGTGCCCCAGGAGGGCTTCCTCTTCGACGACACCATCGCCGCCAACGTGCGCTACGGACGCCTCGAGGCCACCGAGGAGGAGATCCTCGCCAGTGCGGCCGAGCTCGGCCTCGGCGACTGGGTCGTCGGGCTCCCGCACGGCCTGGCCACCCGCGTCGGCCAGCGGGGCGAGGCCCTCTCGGCGGGGGAGCGCCAGCTCGTCGCGCTGCTGCGCGCCCAGCTGGCCGACCCCGACCTGCTGGTCCTCGACGAGGCCACCAGCGCGGTCGACCCGGCGCTCGAGATGCGCATCGGGCGCGCGCTCGAGCGGCTGATGACCGGCCGCACCTCGGTCACGATCGCCCACCGGCTCTCGACGGCCGAGAGCGCCGACGAGGTGGTCGTGGTCGACCGGGGCCGCATCGTCCAGCGCGGCCCGCACGCCGAGCTCGTGACCCACGAGGGGTCCGTCTACGCGGGCCTGCACGCGAGCTGGACCGCACAGCAGGGTGCGAGCCGCTGACCTGCGCGGAGCGCGGGATACTGGACCGGTGACCTCCCTCGATCCCGCCATCGCCGACCGGCTCAAGCGCACCTCCGACGGGCTGGTCCCGGCCGTCGTGCAGCAGCACGACACGGGCGAGGTGCTGATGCTCGGCTGGATGGACGACGAGGCGCTCGCCCGCACGCTGACGACCGGCCGGGCGACGTACTGGAGCCGCTCGCGGCAGGAGTACTGGGTCAAGGGGGAGACCTCCGGCCACGCGCAGTGGGTCCGTGAGGTGCGCCTCGACTGCGACGGCGACACGTTGCTGGTCAAGGTCGACCAGGTCGGGGTCGCCTGCCACACCGGCGATCGCACCTGCTTCGACGCCGACCTCCTGGGTCGCGCCGACGCGCCTGGCGTGGCCGCGCATGGCTGAGCCCGACCCTCGGCGCCGCACCTTCGGCCCGGTCGTGCTGCTCGGGCTCGTCGCGGGCGGCCTGACCGCGATCGCGGGCGACAACCCGGTCGCCGAGGCCGACGGGCGCGCCACCTTCGCGATCACCTACGACGCCCACCTGCCACTGGCGACAGCCCTGGGCCTGGTGGTGCTCGCCTGCTGGGGCGTCGTCCTCGTCACCCGGGGACGCGTGCGGCGTGCCGTCGCTGCGCTCGGGACGCTCGCCTCGGCGGGAGCGGTCGCGGCCGTCGTCGTCGGGTGGTGGCAGGTCCCCGACCAGCTGCGCGAGGAGCTCGCGGCCATCGGCAGCGACCCGGCCGCCTCCCACACCGTCTGGTGGTGGCTGGCGCTCGTGGGCGCGGCGGCCTCGGTCGCGGCCACCGCGGTGGCGGTGCTGCTCGCCCCCGCGTGGCCCGAGATGGGGACCCGCTACGACGCGCCGACGGGCGCCGGTCCGGCCCCGACGACGCCCCCGGAGGAGCAGACGAGCCTGGACCTGTGGAAGGCCATCGACGAGGGTCGCGACCCCACGGCGGCGGAGCCTGAATAGACTGTCGTCCCAGCACGACCTCACGACCTCGGCCGAGCCTCGGCCCACCTGGACCCCCGCATCGAGGAGCCCCGCATGTCTGACCACCACGGCAACACCCCCGCAGCCTGGACCGGCGTCGCGGTCGCGATGCTGGGCTTCGTGGTCGGCGCCGTCGGGCTGCTCCTCGACCCGGTGAGCTACCCGGTGTTCTGGGTGGGCGTCGGCCTCGGTGTCGCCTCGCTGGTGATCTTCGGCGTGATGGCCAAGCTCGGGTTCCACGAGTCCGGGCACTGACCGACCCGCGGCCATGACCATCGCCGGGCCCTCCTCGACCGCGGACACCGCGGTCGTCGAGGCGAGCCGGTGGCGGCGGATCGCTGCCCCCGCGCTCACCATCGGAGCGCTCGGCGCCGCGACGCTGGCGCTCTACGTCCGCGACCCGCACGAGAGCGGGTCGTGGGGCTACTGCCCGAGCGCGGCCCTGGGCTTCTGGTGCCCGGGATGCGGTGGCCTGCGGGCGGTCAACGACCTCACCCACGGCGACGTCGGGGCGGCCGCGTCGAGCAACCTGCTCTTCATCGCGCTGCTGCCGGTCCTGGTGTTCCTGCTGGGGCGCTGGGCCGTCGATCGGTGGCTGGGGCGCGAGCGCGAGCCCAACGCCCGGTTGATCACGATCGGCACCGTCACGCTCTGCGTGCTGGCCGCGGCGTTCGCGGTCGCCCGCAACCTGCCCGGGTCGTGGCTCGCTCCCTGAACGGTCCCGGCGCACACCACGCTCCGCACACCACGCTCCGCGCACCCCGCACGAGCACGAAGGCCGGCCCCGAGGGCCGGCCTTCGTCGCGCGTGCTGTGTCCAGCTGTCGAGCTAGTTGCTGCTGTACTCGAAGTTCGTGTCGATGGCGCCGGTCGCGACCAGGACGATCGTGACGATCACCATGAGGATGCCCACGATGCCGGTGATGATGCCGGTGAGCGCCATGCCGTCGCCCTTGAGCTGACCGTTCGAGGCCCGGATCTCCTTGCGGGCCAGGAAGCCCAGGACCAGCCCGACGATGCTGGTGACCACGAAGAACCCGCAGCAGATCGTCAGGAGGCCGACCAGGCCGGTGACCATGGAGGCGATCGCCTTGCCCGACGTCTTCGGCGGCATGCCGCCCTGCGGGGGGACCGGAGCGCCGTACTGGGGCGGGGGAGGTGGCTCTGAGTAGCTCACGTGCTCGAAACCCTTCGTTGAGGCCGTCCGTCTCCGGCCTGGTGGTGCGGACCCTACCCG
>NZ_JANINT010000134.1 GCF_024509035.1 Nocardioides sp.
GTGAGCAGCCAGATCGGTGTCGTCGTCACCGTCCTCTACTCCGACCGCGGGGTGCTGCACCCCGTCTCGACCTACACCCGCATCGCCGACCAGCCCGACGCCCCCCAGCAGCTGCGTGCCGCCGCGGACGCCACCAGCTTCGACGTGGGATCGGTGACCCCGTCCAACGCGGCGGTCTCCCTCGACGCCGGCCTGCTGCACCTCAGCGGCAGCCTCACCTACGCCAGCACCGCCGACCTCACGCTCGCCTCGACCTCCGCCGGCGCCGCGTCGGGCACGCCGGGCGGCGGTGCCGCAGCCACGCTCGCGGTGCCCCCGGCCACGACGGGATCGTCGTCCTCGACCCAGCCCGCGGGCAGCCTCGACGGCACGTGCGGCACCGCCTGCTGGGGTGGCACCCGCGTGGAGCTGGGGCCGGCCAGCTCCCAGGACGGCCTGCCCAACCTCGGCAGCGTGCTCGCCCCGATGCAGGCGCTGCTCACCGACACGCTCAACGGCGGCCTCGCCTTCGACAACGGCCCCGTCGCGGCCCGCCGCGCTGACCTCGCCCTCGACCCCGCGGCCCCGCTCGCCAGGTTGGCCGCCGACGCGGTCGCCGGCGCCAGCGGCGTGAGCTCGACCTGCGCCGCCGGCGGCGGCACCCCGGCGTACGTCGCCGCGAGCGGCTTCCTGCGGACCACGTCGGCCAAGGACGCAACCAGCCCGTACGTCGTGGAGGCCTGCGCGCGCACGCGGGCCGGTGCCGTCTCGCTGTTCCCGACCACGTTCGCGCCGGAGGGCGTGATCCAGGTCCGGCTCGAGTCGGCCGCCGCCCGGTGCCTGGTGAGCGGCGCCACGCACGTGCCGACGACGGGCTTCTCCTACGAGGCCGCCGTCCGCTACCACGTGCCCGGTGGCCCGGGCACCTACTCGGGCTGGATCGCCGTCTCGTCGACCGACGCCGGCACGACCGATCCACTGGACGCGATCCCGCTCACCACGGACGTCGGCGGCGACCTCACCCTCGGCCACTTCGTCGACTCCTGGTCGGCGCTGCGGGTCGCCGAGGTGGAGGTCCGAAGTGCCGCCCGGTCGGCCTCGGTCGAGGTCCCGGGGGTCGTCACGATCCTCACCCAGCCGACCCGCACCGGCACGATCGCCCTCGAGGGCCGTCCCGAGGTGCTGGTCGACCCCGGCTCCGCGGTCTCGCTGACCCTCGGGGCCGTCAGCTGCTCCACCCAGGACGCGCGATGATCCGCCGGATCGGGCGCCGCGACGCCGCGGGCTTCACCCTCGTCGAGGTGTTGGTCGCGATGGGCCTCCTCGGCGTGCTCGGGACGATCCTGCTGGGCACCGCTCTCGCGAGCAACACGGTGACCAAGGAGACCCGCGCCCACACCGACGTCGCCGAGGAGACCCGCACCGCCATGGAGCGGCTGGTGCGCGAGATGCGGCAGTCGTCCGGGCTGGAGGGTGTCCACCTCTCGTCCGGCGCGACGGACGCGACCTGGATGACGTTCTGGACCGACTTCAACGGCGACAAGGCGCACACCTCCAACGCCGCCGACCCCGAGGTCCTCACCTACCGCTGGGACCCGACCACCGGCCGGCTCTCGCTCACCGCCCAGACCTCGACCAGCGTGGAGACCCGGCCCCTGCTCGCGGCGAAGGTGAAGACCTTCGGGGTGCTCCTGCGCAGCAGCAGCTGGGAGTACGACGCCAACGGCGACGGCAGCACCACCTGGGAAGAGCTCGACGCCTCACCGGTCGGCAACCACAACAACCTGCCCGACGACCCGGAGCTCGCGTACGTCGACCTGGTCGAGCTCACCCTCGTCGTCGACGACGGCGACGCCACCCAGACCTACCGGACCCAGGTCGACCTACGGAACAGGAGCTGACCGTGCGCCTCCGACGCTCGCACGACTCGAGCCCCCGCAGGATCTCCGACGAGGGCTCCGCGCTGATCATCACGATGATGGTCATGGTGCTGCTGACCGCGCTGGCGACCACGGCGGCGGCCCTCACCATCAACAACCTCCAGTCGTCGTGGCGGGCCCAGCAGGCCGGGTCGGCCCTCAACGCCGCGGACGCCGGGATCTCCCAGGCGCTCACCTACCTGCGCAGCAACGGCGTCCGATCGCTGGCCTGCTCCCCGACCTGCACCACCAACAGCTGGGGCAGCTCGACCAACCCGACCACCGAGACGCTCCCGGGCGCGGCCGGTGAGTCCTACCGCGCCTGGATCAAGCCGCTGGCGGCCTTCCCGGCCAACGACCCCGGCCGCTACCGGATCTTCTCCACGGGCACGGCCACCGGAGCGGCCGCCGCCCGTACGGTGAGCGTGGACGTGACCATCACCAAGGCAGACCTCCCGCGAGGCATCTTCGCGCGCACGATCAGCGGCGGTGGCAGCGCCTCGGTCAGGCACGAGAGTGTCTTCTCCTCCGGCTGCGTCTCCAACCGCAAGCAGATCGCCATGGACCCCGACGACATCGACCTCGCCTACGGGATCCCCGTCGGCGTTCACAGCGCCCGCTACATCACGGAGAAGAACAACGCCGACGAGTACTGCACGGTCGACAACAAGGCGATCCACCGCACCAACGCCTGCAACCCGACGTACCCCAACGACCAGGACCTGCTCGGCGGCCCGCTGGGGACCGGCTGCGGTGGACTGGCCACGAAGTACCCCGGCTTCTACGGAGCCGTGGACGTCGACGGTGACGGCGGCCTCGACGTCAACGGGTCGTGGATCAAGGACGAGCAGTCACTCCTGCGCCTCTTCAAGCTCAAGAACCCACCGCTCTCGCAGGCCCAGATCGACCAGCTGCGCGCCACGGCGAAGGCCCAGAAGAACCACTGGACGTCCGCGAGCGGTTGGACCGTGCCGACCCAGGACAACGCCGTGATGTTCTTCGACCTGACGGGACTCTCCGACCACGCCGACCACACGATCGACCTGAACCCGCTCGACGCGAGCCGGTTCGACCCGGCCACGTGGACCGGCCCCGGCGGATGTCCGGTGGTGCCGACCTCGCTGGTGATCGTGGTCGAGGCCGGCAACGTGAAGTTCAACGCCAACCTCGGCCTCTCGGCGTCGATGTTCCTCACCGGCCGGACGCCGTACGGCCAGGTGCTGCGCGCCAACGGCACCGCCGACTTCCTCGGCACCATCTACGCCGACTCGGTCAACCTCGTCGGCAACGTGGACTTCTCGCTGAGCCAGTGCTTCCTCGACAACCTCAGCCCCTCTCTCCTCGACGTCCGCGTCGACTCCTACCTCGAGGACGACCGCGGCTGAGGTCATGGGCCCTGGAGCGTTCTGCTCAAGCCACTGGCGTCACCGGCCGATGAAACAGATGACCCGCTCGCCCGTCTCACGCTCGGAGGACCTGTGACCGACGCACCTGCAGGCGGCTTCGGTCTGCCCCTGGCCCGACGCCCCGCTCCGGCGCCCGCGCCGGCACCCGCGGCCGCGGTGCCCCCGCTCGCCGTCGCGCCGGACATCGCGCACGACCTCGCACCGGCACCGGCACCGGCACCGGCGCCGGTCCCGGTCCCGCCGGTCGCCACCTCGACCGCCGCGCCGACCTCCGTCGGACCCCGGGTCAACCTCGACGACCTGCTGCTGCACGTGCTCGAGGTGGGCGCCTCCGACCTGCACCTGACCCACAACGCCCCGCCCACCGTGCGACGCCGCGGCGAGATGGAGCCCATCGAGGGGTACGCCGCGTTCGACGCCGACCAGCTGCGGGTCCTGCTCTACGGGATCATGACCGAGCGCCAGCGCAAGGTGTTCGAGGAGCAGCTCGAGCTCGACTTCTCCTACGCCGTGCCGGGCAGCGCACGGTTCCGTGTCAACGTCTTCCAGCAGCGCGAGCACATCGGCGCGGTGATGCGCGCGATCCCGTGGGAGATCAAGCCGCTCGAGGAGCTCGGGATGCCCGAGGTCGTCAGCCGGTTCGGCAGCCTCAAGCGTGGCCTGGTGCTCGTCACCGGGCCCACCGGCTCGGGCAAGTCGACGACCCTCGCCGCGATCATCGACCAGATCAACCGCAGCCGCCGCGGCCACATCGTCACGATCGAGGACCCGATCGAGTTCCTCCACGAGCACCGCGGCTGCATCGTCAACCAGCGCGAGGTCGGCGAGGACACCCACGGGTTCCGCGACGCGCTCAAGCACGTGCTGCGCCAGGACCCCGACGTGATCCTGGTCGGCGAGCTCCGCGACCTCGACACGATCTCGGTCGCACTCACCGCCGCGGAGACCGGCCACCTGGTGTTCGCGACCCTGCACACCCAGTCGGCCCAGGACACGATCACCCGCGTCGTCGACGTCTTCCCCGCCGAGCAGCAGCAGCAGATCCGCACCCAGCTCGCCGCGACCCTGCAGGGCGTGGTGTGCCAGACGCTGGTGAAGACGCGCGACGGCAAGGGCCGGGCCGCCGCCGTGGAGGTGATGGTCTGCAACTCCGGCATCCGCGCGATGATCCGCGACGACAAGCTCCAGCAGGTCCAGGGCGCCCTGCAGGCCGGCGGCCGCGAGGGCATGCAGACCCTCAACGCCCACCTGGCCACGCTGGTCAAGGCCGGCCGCATCGACTACGACGCGGGTCTCGAGCACTGCACCAACCGGGCCGACTACGACACCCTCGTCGCCGCTGAGTCCCAGCAGCAGAGCGGGTGGCGGTGATGGCCTCCGCGATCCAGTACGCCTACAAGGTCCGCGACGCCCAGGGCCGGTTCTCCGAGGGCAAGGTCGAGGCCGCCTCCGAGTCGGCGGTCGTCGACAAGCTCAGGTCGATGGGCTACACCCCGCTGCAGGTGCGGCCGGCCAACGTCGGCATGCAGAAGGAGATCCACCTCGGCATCAAGAAGCGGGTCAAGCAGAAGGACCTGGCGGTCTTCGCCCGGCAGTTCGCGACGATGATCGACGCCGGCCTCACGATGCTCCGGGCGCTGACGATCATGTCCGAGCAGGTCGAGAACCCCGAGCTGCGCAAGGTGCTCCGCGCGGTGAAGCAGGACATCGAGGGCGGCTACAGCCTGTCCTCGGCGTTCGCGAAGTGGCCGCAGGTCTTCCCGCCGCTGATGACCAGCATGGCCAAGGCGGGGGAGGCCGGCGGCTTCCTCGACACCGCCATGCGCCAGATCGCGGACAACTTCGAGGCCGAGGTCAAGCTGCGCAGCAAGATCAAGGCGGCCCTGACCTATCCCGCCGTCGTGTTCTGCATGGCGATCCTCATGTGCATCGCGATGCTGATGTTCGTCGTGCCGGTCTTCAAGGACATGTTCGAGAACCTCGGCGGCGAGCTGCCGCTGCCCACCCGGATCCTGGTGATGCTCTCGGCGGCCATGAAGTACCTCGTGCCGACGTTCGCGGTCGGCACCGTCGCGTTCGTGTGGGCCTGGCGCCGCTACGGCAAGACCGAGCGGGTCCGCAACGTCGTCGACCCGCTCAAGCTGCGGATGCCCGTGTTCGGCAAGCTGTTCTCCAAGCTCGCGCTCGCCAGGTTCGCCCGCAACTTCGGGACCCTGCTCGCTGCCGGTGTGCCGATCCTCCAGGGGCTCGACATCGTCGCCGACACCACCGGCTCGGTGGTCATCGGCCGCGCGCTCAACGACGTCAAGGAGTCGGTCCGCCAGGGCGAGGCGATCGCGGCGCCGCTGTCCCACCACGAGGTGTTCCCGCCGATGGTCGTGCAGATGATCGCCTCCGGCGAGGAGGCCGGAGCGGTCGACGAGATGCTCACGAAGATCGCCGAGTTCTACGACGCCGAGGTCGAGACGATGACCGAGGCGCTGACCTCGCTGATCGAGCCGCTGATGATCGCCTTCCTCGGCGGCCTGGTCGGGTCGATGATCGTGGCGCTCTACATGCCGATGTTCAAGATCTACGACATGATCGGCTGACCGCCGGCGACGACGTACGGCGCACGGCCTCAGGCCACGACCCGCAGGATCTCCTCGATGGAGGTGCGGCCCTGGCGGACCTTCTCCCAGCCGTCGGCCTTCAGCGTGACCATGCCCTGGTCGCGGGCGACGCGGGCGATCTCGTCGGTCGAGGCGCGCGCCACCGCGAGGCG
>NZ_JANINT010000135.1:0-5449 GCF_024509035.1 Nocardioides sp.
TCGAGGTCGCGGCCGCCACCCGGATGCCGTGGCACCCCGGCCGGTGCGCCGTGGTATCGGTGGCCGGGGAGGTCCTCGGCCACGCCGGCGAGCTGCACCCCAAGGTCTGCCAGGCGTTCGGGCTGCCGCAGCGCAGTGCCGCGGTGGAGGTCGACCTCGACGCGCTGATGCGCCACGCGCGCGACGTGACGCCCGGCCCGGAGTTCTCGACGTACCCCCTCGCCAAGGAGGACGTCGCGCTGGTCGTCGACGAGACGGTCCGCGCAGCGGACGTCGAAGCGGCGCTGCGCGAGGGCGCGGGCGAGCTCCTGGAGTCGATCCGGCTCTTCGACGTCTACACGGGCGCCCAGGCGGGTGAGGGGCGCAAGTCGCTCGCGTTCGCCCTGCGGTTCCGGGCTCCCGACCGCACGCTGACCGAGGAGGAGACGGCAGCCGCGCGCGACGCGGCGGTCGCGCTCGCCTCCGAGCGGACCGGTGCCGTCCAGCGCAGCTGACGAGCCGACGGCTCCCCGCCTCGGGGTCCTCGACGACGTCACGTGGGAGGGGGAGCCGGTCCCCGGCGAGCGCACGCACGCGCTGCTGCGCAGCCTGGTCGACGCCGGGCCGCGCGGACTCGGCGAGAGCGCGCTCGTCGAGGAGGTGTGGGGCGACGACGTCCCCGCCAACCCGACGAAGGCGCTCCAGGTGGTCGTCTCGCGTGCGCGGGCGGCCACCGGAGCCGATGTCATCGAGCGCACCGCTCGCGGCTATCGCCTCACCCTGGGCGTGGCCGACGTCGACGCCTGGGCGCTGCGGCCCGAGGGTCTCCGACTGGCGGCCGCGGGGGAGTACGCCGCCGCGCTGCCGCTCCTCGAGCGGGCTGTCCCCGACGACGAGGTGATGGAGGCGTTGCTGCGCTCGGTCGCCGGCGTGCACGGCGTCCCGGCCGCACTGGATCGCTTCGAGTCCTACCGCAGCGACCTCGCCGACCGCCTGGGCATCGACCCCGGGCCCGAGCTCCAGGCGCTGCACGCCGAGCTGCTCGTCCGCGACCGTCCGGTGCGCGAGGGGTTGCTCTACGAGGCGTCCCGCCTGATCGGACGCGACACCGACGTCGCCGCGCTGGCGCAGATGATCCGCTCCTCCCGGGTGACCTCGATCGTCGGCGCCGGCGGTCTGGGCAAGACCCGGCTGGCGCACCTGATGGGCCGGCTCGCCGAGCAGCCGGTGGTGCACTTCGTCGAGCTCGCGGGCGTCACCTCGCCCGAGGGCGTGGCGGTCGAGGTCGGCGACGTGCTCGGCGTCCGCGAGTCGGTCGCCGGCCGGCTCACGTCCGCGGCGGCGCGCCGCACCGACCTCGTCAGCCGGATCGTCGACCAGGTCGGCACCGCACCGTCCCTGCTGGTCCTCGACAACTGTGAGCACCTGGTGGAGGCCGTCGCCGACCTCGTGTCCGTGCTCGTCCTGCGCACGCCGTCGCTGCGGGTGCTGACCACGACCCGGGCACCGCTGGGCATCGGCGCCGAGCGTGTCTACCAGCTGCCGCAGCTCGGGCTCGACGACGCCGTGGAGCTCTTCTGCGAACGGGCCACGGCGGCCCGGCCCGGCGTACGCCTCGAGGAGGTGGAGGTGCGCTCGCTGGTGGCGCGGCTCGACGGACTGCCGCTCGCGGTCGAGCTCGCCGCCGCCAAGGTGCGGGTGATGTCCGTCGCGGAGATCGAGCGGCGCGTCGAGGACCGGTTCGCGCTGCTGCGCGGTGGCTCCCGCGACGCCCCCGAGCGCCACCAGACGCTGCTCGCGATGATCGACTGGAGCTGGAACCTGCTCCACGACGCCGAGCGCACCGCACTGCGGCGGCTCTCGGTGTTCCGCGACGGCTTCTCGCTCGGCGGGGCCGAGGCGGTCGTCGGCGGCGATGCCCTCGAGGCGCTGGCCAACCTCGTCGACCAGTCGTTGGTCACGGTGGTCGAGGGGACGGCCGACCTGCGCTACCGCCTGCTCGAGACCGTGCGCGAGTTCGGCCAGATGCAGCTCGTCGGGGCCGGCGACGACGTCGAGACGATCGCCCGGCTGCGCGGATGGGGCCTGGGCTTCGCGGCGCGCGCCGCGGCGCGGCTGTTCGGGCCGCACCAGGTCGAGACGATGGCCGAGATCCGCACCGAGGAGGGCAACCTCGTCGACCTGCTCCGCCGCTGCCTGCGGGAGGCGGACGCGGACGCCGTCATCGCCCTGATCGCCTGCCTCTCGGACTACTGGACGATCGAGGGCAGCCACCTCAAGGTCGTCAACATCGCGCCCGAGGTCGAGGAGCTCGTGGTCGACGTCGAGGTCGGCGCCGACCTCGAGGAGGCTTACCGCACCACGCTGGTGGCGATCGCGTTCAACTCGCTGATCTTCTCCGACTCAGTGGACGGGCGGGCGTTCGACCGGCTGGAGGAGCTGGGTGTGGGCGGCAGTGGAGGCCGCAGCGACATCGCCGCCACGGTGCTGCTCGCCGCGCGCCGCAGCATCGGCGAGGACCGCGCCGACCTGCTCGAGGAGCTCTGCAGCCACGAGGACCCGCGGGTGGCCCAGCTGGCGATGCAGTGGTCGAGCCAGTTCTACGAGAACCAGGGGGAGGTGCGGCTCGCCCAGGAGCGCGCACTGCAGTCGCTCGCGCTGGCGGACGACGAGCACGGCCCCTGGGGTGCGGCGCTGATCCGTGCCCAGCTGGCCGGCCTGACCATGCAGACCGGCGACATGCAGGAGGCCATGGTCTACGCCCGGGACGCGATCCCCGTGCTCGAGGCCCTCGGTGCGCAGGAGGACGTCGCCCAGCTCAAGGCCGTCAGCGCGTTGGGCGCCATGGCGGAGGGCCGGATCGACGAGGCGGAGCGGATCTTCGACGCCATCGCGGCCGAGGACCTCGGCACCGGCATCTTCGGGGCAGCGATCGTGCTGCTCTGCGGACGAGCCGAGCTCGACCTCGCCGCCGGCCGCACCGAGCTCGGGCTGCGCCACTACCGCGATGCCGTGACGACGCTGTCGGAGCGGACCTTCCCCGGGTTCGAGGCGATGCTCGGCTACGAGCCGTGGACCCTGTACGCCGAAGCAGCGTCGGTGGCCGCCCACGTGCGGCACGGGCGGCGTGAGGACGCCGGGTACCTCCACAGCGACCTGCTCCGCCGAGCCCCCGACGTGCTCGCCGGGGTCATCGGCTTCCTGGACTACCCGGTGTTCGGGTCGGTCCTGTTCGCGCTCGCCGCGTGGGAGCTGGCCGAGCAGGCGCAGGCGGCGACCCCGGACCTCGAGCGGGCCGAGGCCGCCGTACGCCTGCTGGTCTATGCCGACCGGTTCGGCTACAACCGCCAGCTCCCCAGCCTGTCCTGGCCGCCGGCGCTCGGTCTCGCCGAGGCCGTGCTGCCCGGAGCCGAGGCGCTGGTGCGAGCCGAGGTGGCCGACCGTAGACCGACCCAGCTGCGCGACGAGGTGGGGGCGCTCGTGGCGGTGCTGGGGTCGTAGGCGGCCTCGGGGCGACCCGCCTCATGCTGTAACGCCGTGTTACCCCTTGTTCCCACCCGATTGCATCTGGGGTGGGAGAACGGGTAACACGGCGTTACAGCCCCGCCGGACCGCCGACCCTCACATCTTCCGCGAGTAGGACCGGACCGAGAGCGGGAGGAAGATCGCGACGACGGCCGCGCACCCCAGGACCGCCCAGGCGACGTCGGTGGTGACCTGGCCGTCGGTGGCCAGGTCACGGATCGCGGAGATCACGTGCGAGACCGGGTTGATGTCCGCGAAGGTCCGCAGCCAGGTCGGCATCGTGTCGGTGGGCACGAACGCGTTGGAGAGGAAGGTCAGCGGGAACATCACCATCAGCGAGATGCCCTGCACGCCCTGGGCGCTGCGGCCCACCGTGCCGAACCACGTGAAGATCCAGGCGATCGACCAGCCGGCGAACACCGCCAGCACGATGGCAGCCACGAGCCCGAGAGCGTCCGGACGATAGCCCATCGCGATGCCGACCCCGAAGGTCAGCACGGTCGCGATGAAGTAGCGCAGCATGTCAGCGAGCGCCGGACCCGCCAGCGGGGCGATGCGGGCGATCGGGAGCGACTTGAACCGGTCGAACACGCCCTTGTCCATGTCCTCCCGCAGCTGCACGCCGGTGGCCACGCAGGCGGTCAGGATCGTCTGGCCGATCAGGCCGGGGATGATCACCGGCAGGTAGCTGTCCACGTCGCCGGCGACCGCGCCGCCGAAGATGTAGGCGAACATGGCCGTGAACAGCAGCGGCTGGATCGTGACGTCGAACATCTGCTCGAAGTTCCGCTGCATCTTCTTGACCGCCCGCCATGCCATCGCCAGCGTCTGGTCGACGGTGTCGCGCAGTGTCGGGTGCGGGGCCAGGTCGAGCGCCGTACGCGCAGGCTGGCTCGGTGCGATGGTGGTCATGCGGGCACCTCCAGGGTGAGATCGGTCGACTCGTCCTCGGCGCCGTGGCCGGTGATCGCCATGAAGACCTCGTCGAGGGTCGGCTTCTGCACGGTGGCGCTCGCGATCGAGAGACCGGACTGCCGCAGCGCGATGAGCACCTCGGCGGCGTGGTTGGCGTCGACGAGCGCGACGTTCAACCCGCCGGCCTCGGGGGTGAGCACCGGCTCCTCGGAGAGCACCCGCCGTACGACGACGGCGGCGTGCTCGGTGTCGACCGGCTGCGACATCCGCAGCTGCAGGGTCGAGCTGCCCACCGAGGTCTTGAGCTCGTCGGGCGTGCCCTCGGCGACCTTGCGGCCACGGTCGATCACCGCGACCCGGTCGGCGAGCTGGTCGGCCTCGTCGAGGTACTGCGTGGTCAGCAGCACGGTGCTGCCGTCGCGCACCAGGTCGCGGATGGTGTCCCACATCTGCCCGCGGGTGCGCGGGTCGAGCCCGGTCGTGGGCTCGTCGAGGAAGATCAGCGGCGGGCGCGAGATCAGGCTCGCCGCCAGGTCCAGGCGGCGACGCATGCCGCCGGAGAACGCCGAGATCCGCTTGTCGGCGGCGTCGGAGAGCCCGAAGCGCTCGAGCAGCTCGCCGGCGGTCGCGCTCGCCCGCGACGAGCTCAGCCCGAGCAGCCGGCCGAAGAGCCAGAGGTTCTCGCGGCCGGTGAGGTTCTCGTCGACCGAGGCGTACTGGCCGGTGACGCCCACGAGCTGGCGCACCATGTGTGGCTGCCTGCGGACGTCGACGCCGAAGATGCTGGCCTCGCCGCCGTCGATCGGCAGGAGGGTGGCGAGCATCTTGAGCATGGTGGTCTTGCCTGCGCCGTTGGGTCCGAGCACGCCGAAGACCTCACCGCGGCGCACCTCGAGGTCGACCGTGGCGACCGCTCGCTGCGCCCCGAACGTCTTGACGAGTCCGGCGGCCGCGACGGCCAGGTCGGTCTCAGGGGTCGTTGTCATGGCCCCAGCGTGGGAGCCGCCGGTTTCACCCGGCCTTCAGCACG
>NZ_JANINT010000135.1:5459-5958 GCF_024509035.1 Nocardioides sp.
TCGGGCTCGCCACCGGGGTCGCCCACCACCGCGATGTCCTCGAGCGCCTCGTGGCGGGTGTCGCTCTCGGGGTCGGTGCCGCTGAAGTGGCCCAGCTGCACCCAGACGGAGTCGTCGCGGTCGGTGAGGTTGACGCGCACGAGCTGGGGGACCCCGTCGGGCAGGGGAGTGAAGGCGCCCCACGGCGGCGTGCCGCCGAACATCACCGCCAGCGCCTCGTCCACCCCGTCGGCCGCGAGCTCAGGGTCGAGCGGGGTCACCTCGCCGGCGGTGAGCTCCGCGTCGAGCCGGTGGATCAGCGCCTCGTGGGCCTGGCGACGGAACGTGAACCCGACCGTCTGCTCGTCCGACCAGGACCAGGCCGGCTCCGCCGGGTCGGCGGCCTCGAGGGCCGCGACGAGCGCGGCCGAGTGCTCGTCGAAGGCGGTCAGCAGCGCGTCGTACGTCGTGGGTCGCTCCGGCTCCGTCCAGTCCTCGCCCGGCGCGACGGGCCGGCCCG
>NZ_JANINT010000136.1 GCF_024509035.1 Nocardioides sp.
CATCGAGTCCGAGCGCGGACCGGGCAGTCGTCAACACCTGGTCGGTCGCGCCCGGCGACGGGAGCGGTGCGACGCCACCGCCACGCGCCTGGGTGGGCGAGACACCGGCTGCGAGGAGTGACCCGGTCAGGGCCACGATCGTGAGGACGGCTGGGATCGAACGACGCATCTGACTCCCTCGAGAAGTGGCGCTGACGGGGCCGGAGCCCGGTCACCAGGGTGCACGACGAGGGCGCGGCAGGTGAAATCCCTCGCTCAGGTGCCGCCCGAGATCTTCTCGATCAGCGCCGTGGTGGAGATGGCGGGCGTGCGCGGGAGGTAGACGACCTCGCAGATGTCCTCGAACTCGTCGAAGCGGCCGGCCCAGTCGTCGCCCATCACGAGCACGTCGGCGGCGTACTGCTGGATGTAGTGGCGCTTGAGCTCGAGGCTCTCCTCCACGAAGACCTCGTCGACCGGCTTGAGCGCCGCGACGATGGCGAGCCGCTCGGCCTGGCTGAACACCGGCTCGCGGCCCTTCTTGCGCAGGTTGAGCTCGTCGGCCGAGACGCCGACCACGAGGCGGTCGCCCAGCGCGGCGGCGCGCTCGATCACCCGGAGGTGTCCGACGTGGAAGACGTCGAACGTGCCGAAGGTGATCACGGTGCGAGGCATGCGGCGCATTCTGGCATGCGCACCCGTAGGAGAGGATGGCGGGCGATGACCACCACCACGCCGACGCCCGTGTCGATGATCACGCCGAACCCCGCCGCCGACGAGGAGCGCCGCCGGGCGCTGCGCCGGATGCGCACGCTGGCGGTCTCGCTGCTGGTCTTCGCGGCCGTCGTGTACGTCGCCACGCTCGACCAGGACGGCTTCCTCGGGTTCGTCAACGCCGGGGCCGAGGCGTCGATGGTGGGTGCGATCGCCGACTGGTTCGCCGTCACCGCGCTGTTCAAGCACCCGCTCGGCCTCCCGATCCCGCACACCGCGCTCATCCCGCGGCGCAAGGACGAGCTCGGCCGGGGGCTGGAGGAGTTCGTCGGGGAGAACTTCCTGCAGGAGCAGATCATCCGCGATCGGGTCGCCGCCGCGACGATCTCGCTGCGGGTCGGCCGGTGGCTCGCCGAGCCCGCGCACGCCCGGCGCGCGGTCGACGAGGTGGCCGACGTGGCGGTGATCGCCCTCAACCGGGTGCGTGACGAGCACGTCGAGGGGTTGATCCGCGACGCGCTGGTGCCCCGGTTCCACGACGAGCCGATCGCACCGCTGCTGGGCGGCCTCCTGGAGGAGACCGTCCGCGACGACCTGCACCACGGGCTGGTCGACCTGGGGCTGACCGAGATGCACCGCTGGCTGGTCGAGAACCCCGACACGGTCGCCGAGGTCCTGGGGGAGCGGGCTCCCTGGTGGACCCCGCCCCGGCTCAACGACGCCGTCACCTCACGGGTGCACCGTGAGCTGGTCCGCTGGGTCGAGGACATCCGGGACGACCCCCGCCACCACGCCCGTCAGGCGCTCGACTCGATGCTCTCCCAGCTGGCCCAGGACCTCCTCCACGACCCGGACACCCAGGAGCGGACCGAGCGGTTCAAGGACCGGCTGCTCGACCACCCCCAGGTGCTGGCGTCGAGCGTGTCGCTGTGGAACGCGCTACGGCGTACCCTCCAGACCTCGCTGACCGACCCCGACGGGGCGGTGCGCCAGCGGCTCCTGCAGGAGGTCTCCCGGTTCGCCGAGCGGCTGCTGGCCGACGAGACCCTGCGCGAGCGGCTCGACGGACTGGCCGCCGACGCGACGGTCTTCGGTGTCGAGCGGTACGGCGCGGAGGTCACCACGGTCATCACGCACACGATCGAGCGCTGGGACGGCAAGGAGGCCGCCCGCCGCATCGAGCTGCACGTGGGCCGGGACCTGCAGTTCATCCGCATCAACGGCACGATCGTCGGCGGCCTCGTGGGCGTGCTGATCCACACCGTCAGCGTGCTGGTTCACTGATCCCATGCCCGCTGCGACCCCCGAGCCGTTCGACGTACCGATCCGCGACCAGTCGATCCGGCTGGGCCAGTTCCTCAAGCTCGCGAACCTCGTTGAGTCCGGGGCCGAGGCCAAGCCGGTGATCGCCGAGGGTCAGGTGCGGGTCAACGGCGAGGTCGAGACCCGCCGGGGCCGTCAGCTGGTCCCCGGCGACGTCGTCACCCTGGGCCCCGCGGCCGCCCGCGTCACCGACGAGGCGTCGTTCGAGGACGACCTGCCCTGGTAGGTCGTCTCGTCAGGTGGACGGAACCGCAGCCTCAGCTCACGGCAAGCAGGTCGACGACGAAGATCAGCGTCTCGCCGGGCTTGATGACGCCGCCGGCGCCTCGGTCGCCGTAGCCGAGGTGCGGCGGGATGACCAGCTGGCGGCGGCCGCCGACCTTCATGCCCTGGACGCCCTGGTCCCAGCCGGAGATGACCTGGCCCACGCCGAGGCGGAACTGGAGCGGTGTGCCGCGGTTGTACGACGCGTCGAACTCCTCGCCGGTGGAGTGGGCGACGCCCACGTAGTGCACGGAGACGGTGGCGCCGGCGGTGGCCTCGGGGCCGTCGCCCTCGGTGATCTCGGTGACGACGAGGTCGGCGGGCGGGTCGAAGTCGGGGAAGTCGATCTCGGGCTTGTCCATGGTGATCACCCTAGGACGTGACTCCCAGGCCACAGATTCGGGAGAGATGCCGCCCGGGCGGGGTGGTCCTGACAGGATCGGCGGGTGACCTCGATCTCGGACCTTCGTCGACGGCTGGACCTGGGGGTGGTCTCGGGCCTCGCTGTCCTGGCCGTGCTGGTGGTGGTCTCCCTGACCACCTCGGTGCAGCTGGTCGGCGTGTTCGCGATCTCCGCCGTCGTCGCGAGCCTGCAGACCTCTCCCCGTCGTACGGCGGTCGTGGGAGCGATCGCCGTCGTGGCCGGCATCGGTGCGGGGCTCTGGCACGAGACCATCGGCACGCTCGACTGGGCCGCCCGGGTGTTCGTGTCCGTGCTGATCACGCTGCTCGGGGTCCAGGGCGCCGCGCTGCGCAACCAGCGCGAGGGACGGCTGGAGCGGATGACCGTGATCGCCGAGACCGCCCAGCGCGCGGTGCTGCGGGCCATGCCGACGGCGATCGGCTCGGTCGGCCTGGCGGCGCGCTACGTGTCGGCCACCGCCGAGGCGCTCGTGGGCGGCGACCTCTACGAGGTCGCCGCGACCCCGTTCGGTGTCCGCGTGATCGTCGGGGACGTCCGGGGCAAGGGCGTGGAGGCCGTGCAGACCGCGGCCACGGTGCTCGGCGCGTTCCGTGCGGCGGCCTTCACGGCCCACGACCTCGGGGAGCTGGCGCGGACGATCGACGAGACGCTGGCCCGGATGATCGGCGAGGAGGAGTTCGTCACCGCCATCGTGGGGGAGTTCCACGGCGACCGGGTCACGCTGGCCAACTGCGGCCACCACCCGCCGCTGCTGGTCGTCGGCTCGGACGTGACGACGGCCGACACGGGCGAGCCGGCGCTGCCGCTGGGTCTCGGAGCGCAGCCGGTGCTCACCGAGCACCCGTGGCCGGTCGGCGCGCGCGTGCTGTTCTACACCGACGGCCTGATCGAGACCCGGGACCGCGCCGGGGAGTTCTTCCCCCTCGACGACTACACCGCCGAGCTCGGCGAGGGCACGGTCGAGGAGGCGCTGGACCGGCTCGTCGAGCGGCTGCTCGCCTGGGGCGGCCAGCGGATGTCCGACGACCTCGCCCTCGTGCTCGCCGAGAGCGAGCCGCGCTGACCCGGGCCGGTCTCAGGTCTGGTGGACGTAGCTGTCGAGCTGGTCGCGCTCGAACTCCAGCTGGTCGATGCGGTGCTTGACGACGTCGCCGATGCTGATGATGCCCACCAGACGGTCGCCGTCGACGACCGGGACGTGACGGATGCGGCGCTCGGTCATCGTCTTCATGAGCTCGTCGACCTGGGTGTCCTGCTCGGCGGTCTGCACGACGGCGGTCATGATCGCCCGCACGGTGTTGTTGATGACGGTCCCGTCGCTGTGCAGGTGGCGCACGACGTCGCGCTCGCTGACGATCCCGTCGATCGTCGCGCCGTCGGAGCTGACGATCAACGCACCGATGTTGTGCTCGGCCAGCCGCGCGAGCAGCTCGCGGACGCCCGCGTCGGGGCCGATGGTGACCACCTCGTGGCTGGGCTTGGCTTTGAGTACGTCGCCGATGCGCATCGCTGCACCTCCGTGGGGTCCGCCGGGGAGTCCGTGCGACGACCGTACTGTCGGCACGCCCCGGCGTACACCCCCTCGTCCACGAGCCGAGGAGCGATCAGTCGCGGGGGCGGTGCATCCGGAGGTCGGAGACGGAGCCGGGCCCCGAGGGGCGGTAGTCGGGGTCGTCCTCGTCGTCGGGCAGCGAGCCCAGGAACGACAGCGCGGCCTCGTGGAGATGGCCGTTGGTGGCCAGCGCGTTGCCGCCGAACGGCCCGTCGGTGCCGTCGAGGGAGGTGAACCGGCCGCCGGCCTCGCGCACGATGACGTCGAGGGCCGCCATGTCGTAGACCTCGAGCTCGGGCTCGGCCGCGATGTCGACCGCGCCCTCCGCGAGCAGCATGTAGGACCAGAAGTCGCCGTACGCGCGGGTCCGCCAGCATCGCCGCATGAGCGACACGAAGTCGTCGAGGCGGCCGCGCTCCTCCCAGCCGTGCAGGGATGCGTAGGAGAGCGAGGCGTCCTCGAGCCGGCGTACGTCGGAGACCTGGCAGCGCGTCGCCTTCAGCAGCGAGCGTCCGGTCCATGCGCCGTGGCCCACCGAGGCCCACCAGCGGCGCTGGAGCAGGGGAGCGGAGACCACGCCGAGCACGACCTCGCCGTCGACCACCAGGGAGATCAGGGTGGCCCACACGGGCACGCCGCGGACGAAGTTCTTGGTGCCGTCGATCGGGTCGATGATCCACCGCCGTTGGCTGTGGCCGGTCGAGCCCTGCTCCTCGCCGGTGATCGCGTCGCGCGAGCGGACCCGCGAGAGCGTACGCCGGATCGCCTCCTCGACCGCCTGGTCGGCGTCGGTCACCGGCGTGAGGTCGGGCTTGCTCATCACGTGCAGGTCCAGGGACCGGAAGCGTGCCTCGGTCAGGGAGTCCGCGTCGTCGGCGAGCAGGTGGGCGAGCCGGAGGTCGTCCGTGTAGTCGGTGGTCGGCACGCTCCCACAGTAGTGCTCGGCCCGCCTGCGCCGACCGGTGAACCCGCCGACAGCCGGACCCGTGTACCGGGCATGGAGATCAACGGGCTTCCCCTGCATCCCCTCGTCGTCCATGCCGCGGTCGTGTTCGGATCGCTCGCTCCGGTCGCGGCCATCGCGTACGTCGCGGTCCCGCGCCGGCGCGCCCTGCTGCGCTGGCCGATGGTCGGGCTGGCGTTGCTCGGTGCCGCCTCGCTGGTCGCGGCGTACTACACGGGTCGCAGCTTCCTCGAGTCACGACCGCCCGAGATCCAGGCCAGCCCGCAGGTGCTCACCCACGAGCACCTGGCCCGACAGCTGTTCTGGATCGCCCTCGGCTTCGGGGTGGTGGCGATCGCCGCGGGCTGGCTGTCGCGGCGGACAGGCGCGGTGCGGGTCGTGCTCGACGTGCTGCTCGCGGCCTCGGCGCTGGCCGTCCTGGTCTGGGTGGCGCGCACCGGTGACGCTGGTGCGCGGGCGGTGTGGGGTTAGCGGGCCCGGCCGGCGTTACAAGTGGCGGCTAGTAGACCGACTCGCTGCGCGCGGCCAGCAGCCGCCGGAACGACGCGACCCGCTCGGGGTCGGCCTCGCCGGAGGCGACCGCCTCGTCGAGCCCGCACTCCGGCTCGTCGTCGCCGTGGGTGCAGCCG
>NZ_JANINT010000137.1 GCF_024509035.1 Nocardioides sp.
ACCAGGAAGTGGTGGCCGCCGAAGACCTTCGTGCCGCCGCCGGGGAGCGACGCCGTCGGCGGCGGGCCCGGGCGGTCGCCACCCGGGGAAGCTGCGGGGGTCTCGACATCGGTCGGCGCCGGGGCGCCTCCCTGCTCGACCTGCGACGACGGGCCTTCGTCCACGTCGGCCGCGTCGGACTCCTCCTGGCCGACGCCCCACGCGACCACCAGCAGGCCGACGATCGCGAGCAGGACCAGGAAGAGGACCGGCGCGCGCTCGTCGCGCATCAGCCGGTGATGGCCCCGTGGGCCGCCGACTGCACGATCTTGGCGTACTTGCCGAGCACGCCGCGGGTGTACTTGGGCGGGTTGGGCTCCCAGCCGTCCTTGCGCCTCTCCCACTCGGCCTCGTCGCCCATGTCGACCTCGAGCAGCCGGTTGGCGACGTCGAGGGTGATCTGGTCGCCGTCGCGCACGAACGCGATCGGGCCGCCGTCGACCGCCTCGGGCGCGATGTGCCCGACGCAGAGGCCGGTGGTGCCGCCGGAGAACCGACCGTCGGTGATGAGCAGGACGTCCTTGCCGAGCCCGGCGCCCTTGATCGCACCGGTGATCGCGAGCATCTCGCGCATGCCCGGGCCGCCCTTGGGGCCCTCGTAGCGGATGACGACCACGTCGCGAGGCTTGATCTCGCCGGCCTCGAGGGCGTCCATCGCGGCGCGCTCGCCGTCGAAGACGCGGGCGGTGCCGGTGAACACGGAGTCGTCGAAGCCCGCGGTCTTGACCACGGCGCCCTCGGGGGCCAGGGACCCCTTGAGGATCGTGAGGCCGCCGGTCTTGTGGATCGGCCGGTCGAGGCTGCGGATGACCTCGTCGTCGAGGGCCGGCGGGGCCAGGTCCTCGAGGTTCTCGGCCAGCGTCTTGCCGGTGACGGTCAGGGCGTCGCCGTGCATGAGGCCGGCGTCGAGCAGCGCCTTCATCACCACGGGGATGCCGCCGATCTTGTCGACGTCGTTCATCACGTACTTGCCGAACGGCTTGAGGTCGCCGAGGTGCGGGACCTTGTCGCCGATCCGGTTGAAGTCGTCGATGGTGAGGTCGACGTCGGCCTCGCGGGCCATCGCCAGCAGGTGCAGCACGGCGTTGGTCGAGCCGCCGAGCGCC
This sequence comes from Nocardioides sp., assembly GCF_024509035.1. Taxonomy (GTDB): domain Bacteria; phylum Actinomycetota; class Actinomycetes; order Propionibacteriales; family Nocardioidaceae; genus Nocardioides. Next base: position 1,146 of record NZ_JANINT010000137.1, read on the forward strand.
ATCGCCACGGTGATCGCGTTCTCGAACGCCTCACGGGTCATGATCTGGCGGGCGGTGATGCCCTGGCGCAGGAGGTTGACCACGGCCTCGCCCGAGCGGTGGGCGAACCCGTCGCGGCGCCGGTCGACGGCCGGCGGGGCCGCCGAGCCCGGGAGCGACATGCCGATCGCCTCGGCGATCGAGGCCATCGTGTTCGCGGTGTACATGCCGCCGCAGGCCCCCTCGCCCGGGCAGATCGCCCGCTCGATGCGGTCGACCTCGTCGCGGGTGATCTTGCCGGCCAGGCAGGCGCCGACCGCCTCGAAGGCGTCGATGATCGTGACGTCGTTGCCGTCGACCTGGCCGGGCATCGTGGAGCCGGCGTAGAGGAAGACGCTGGCGAGGTCGAGCCGGGCGGCGGCCATCATCATGCCGGGCAGCGACTTGTCGCAGCCGGCCAGCAGCACCGAGCCGTCGAGCCGCTCGGCCATCATCACGGTCTCGACGGAGTCCGCGATCACCTCGCGGGAGACCAGCGAGAAGTGCATGCCCTCGTGGCCCATGGAGATGCCGTCGGAGACCGAGATCGTGCCGAACTCCAGCGGGTAGCCCCCAGCCGCGTGCACGCCGTTCTTGGCGGCCTTGGCCAGCCGGTCGAGCGAGAGGTTGCACGGGGTGATCTCGTTCCAGCTCGACGCGACGCCGATCTGGGGCTTGGCGAAGTCCTCGTCGCCCATGCCGACCGCGCGGAGCATGCCTCGCGCGGCGGCCTTCTCCAGGCCGTCGGTGACGTCGCGGGAGCGGGGCTTGATGTCGGGGCGCGAGGTGGGCTCGGTCATGCGCTCAGGGTATTCCGGACCGCGAGCGGGGTCTCGACAGGCTCGACCACCGAGAAGCGCGGCCCTCCCGGCCGGACGCGGGACCAAGGTCCGTCGACGACAGGACGTCCGCGCGCCGTTTGTGGTCGTCGGCAGCCGGGCGACCCCCTAACCTCTTCTGGTGAGTTCTGTGAGCTGGCGGCAGTACGACGCCGTGCTGTTCGACCTTGACGGCGTGGTCACCCCCACCGCCGAGGTGCACATGCGCGCCTGGTCGGAGATGTTCAACGCGTTCCTGTCCTCCTGGGCGGGAGGCGGCGACACCTCGCCGTACACCGAGGACGACTACTTCGCCCACGTCGACGGCAAGCCCCGCTACGACGGCGTGCGCGACCTGCTGTCCGCACGCGGGATCGTCCTCCCCGAGGGCAGCCCCGCCGACCCCGGCACCGCGGACACCGTCTGCGGCCTGGGCAACCGCAAGAACGACGCGTTCAACGTCGTCCTCGAGCGCGACGGCGTCACGGCCTACCCGGGCTCGGTCCTGCTGCTCGACCACCTGCGCGGTCTCGGCCTGCCACTGGCGGTCGTGTCGTCGTCGGCCAACGCCCCCGCGGTGCTGGCGGCGGCCGGGCTGGCCGACCGCTTCCAGACGGTCGTGAGCGGCACCGTCGCGCACGAGCTCGGCCTGCCGGGCAAGCCCGCGCCCGACACCTTCGTGCACGCCGCTCAGGTGCTCGGGGCCACGGCCGATCGGTCTGTCGTGCTGGAGGACGCCGTGTCGGGAGTGCGCGCGGGCGCCGCCGGCGGCTTCGGGCTGGTGATCGGGGTCGACCGCGGTGCCGGTCACGCGACCCTGACCGACGCCGGCGCGACCGTCGTCGTCACCGACCTGGCCGAGCTGGTCCCCGACGCGTCGGAGGTCGACCGGTGACGCGCAGCTTCGGTCAGGAGGTCGGGCCCGACCCGCTCGACCGAGGACGATTCCCCGCCAACCCGTGGGCGTTGGTCGAGACGGGCTACAGCCCCGTCGACCTGGGCGTGACCGAGACGCTGTTCTCGGTCGCCAACGGCTACCTCGGGATGCGCGGCAACCCCGAGGAGGGGCGCCCGTCGTACGCCCACGGGACGTTCGTCAACGGCTTCCACGAGACCTGGCCGATCCGGCACGCGGAGGCCGCGTTCGGGTTCGCCCAGACCGGCCAGACGATCGTCAACGCGCCGGACACGATGGTCCTCAAGATCTACGTCGACGACGAGCCGCTGACGTTCGGCACGGCCGACCTGGAGCACTACGAGCGGTGCCTGGACTTCCGCGACGGCATCTTGCGCCGCCACCTGATCTGGCGCACGCCGTCGGGCAAGCGGGTGCGCATCGACTCCACCCGCATGGTGTCGATGACGCAGCGGCACCTCGCGATCATGAGCCTCGAGGTCGAGATGCTCAGCGGCGACGCCCCGGTGGTGATCTCCTCCCAGATCCTCAACCGACAAGACGGCCTGGACGAGTACCGCGCGGTCCACCCCACGGGCGGCGAGATGGTCGACCCCCGCCGGGCCCAGACGTTCGGCGAGCGGGTGCTCGTCCCACGGCTCGGCTACGCCAGCCAGGACCGGATGGCACTCGGCTTCCGGTGCGCGCACTCCGGGATGACCATCGCCGTCGCGGCCGACCACGTGCTCGAGACCACCGACGAGCACGAGGCGCTCGCCCGGCACGAGGACGACCAGGCCAAGATGGTCTTCCGCGTCGACGCCACCCAGGGCACGACGATGCGGGTGCAGAAGACCGTGGCCTACCACACCTCCCGGGTCGCGCCGGTGCGCGAGCTCTCCGATCGCTGCGACCGCACCCTCGACCGGGCGCGACGGCACGGCGTCGAGCGCTGCCTCGCCGACCAGCGCGCGTGGTACGCCGACTTCTGGGCGGCCGCCGACGTGGAGGTGACCTGCGAGACGCCGGAGCAGCTCGCCATCCAGCAGGCCATCCGCTTCAACCTGTTCAGCCTCGCCCAGGCGACCGGCCGCATCGACGGCCTCGGCGTACCCGCGAAGGGGCTGACCGGCTCGGGATACGAGGGCCACTACTTCTGGGACACCGAGATCTACGTGGTGCCCTTCTTGACCTACACGCGGCCCGAGGTCGCGCGCAACGCCCTGCACTTCCGCTCGGTGATGTTGCCCGCGGCGCGCGAACGGGCGCGAGAGATGGCGTTGAGCGGCGCGATGTACCCCTGGCGCACGATCAACGGCGAGGAGGCGTCGGCCTACTACGCCGCCGGCAGCGCGCAGGTGCACATCGACGCCGACATCGCCTACGCGGTGACGAAGTACGTCCGCGCCACGGGCGACCACGGCTTCCTGCTCCGCGAGGGCATCGACATCCTGGTCGAGACCTCCCGCATGTGGGCCGACCTCGGTTTCTGGCGCAGCAACGGTGAGCCGTCGTTCCACATCCACGGCGTCACCGGCCCCGACGAGTACACGACGGTCGTCAACAACAACCTGTTCACCAACGTGATGGCCCGCTTCAACCTCGAGCAGGCCGTCGAGGCGCTGGAGTGGATCCGCGCCGAGCACCCCGACGACTACGTCCGGGTCGCCGCCCGGTTGCACCTGGACCCCGACGAGGTCGCGGAGTGGCGCCGGTGCGCGGAGGGCATGACGATCCCCTACGACGAGGGGCTCGGCATCCACCCGCAGGACGACTTCTTCCTCGACCGCGAGGTCTGGGACCTCTCCCGCACGCCCGTGGAGCTGCGGCCGCTGCTGCTGCACTACCACCCGCTGGTGATCTACCGGTTCCAGGTGCTCAAGCAGGCCGACGTGGTGCTGGCGCTGTTCCTCCAGGGCGACCGGTTCACCCTGGAGGAGAAGCGTGCCGACTTCGAGTACTACGACCCGATCACCACCGGTGACTCGACGCTGTCAGCGGTCGTGCAGTCGGTGATCGCAGCCGAGGTCGGCTACCACGAGGCGGCGCTGCACTACTTCCACGAGTCGCTCTACGTGGACCTCGCCAACCTGCACGGCAACACCGTCGACGGCCTGCACGTCGCCTCGACGGGCGGCGTGTGGAGCGCGCTGGCCTTCGGGTTCGGCGGCATGCGCGACCACGGCGGCCGGCTCAGCTTCGAGCCGCGACTGCCCCTCACCTGGCCGGGCCTGACGTTCCGCGTGTGCTGGCAGGGCTCGCGGATGCAGGTCGAGCTCACCCAGGACCGGGTGGTCTTCACGATCGTCGAGGGCGAGTCGGACGTCCCGGTCCGGGTCCGCGGCACCGACCACGTCGTCGCCAAGGGCGCGCCCGTGGTCGTCGAGCTCCCCGACCAGGGTGACCGGATCGACGGGTTGCTCGGCGAGCACCCGATCATCGGCGGCACCCGCGCCGACGGCAGCACGATCACGGCCGGGGTGCCCGAGCCGATCCAGCCGCCGCCCGACGACCTGGACATGACCGGCGAGCTGCCGGCGTACGTGGACACCGCGCCGCCGCTGGCGCCGTAGGGCTCAGTCCTGCAGCGCGGACCCGGCCGGGCCGATCAGGGGTACCCGCGGACGAGCGGGACCTCGACGCGCGTGCACAGCTCGTCGTACGAGAGCCCCCAGGTCTCGCGGACGACGACGGCTCGCGCGGTGATCTCGAAGGTCGCGACGTCGGTGTAGACGCGGTCGACGCACCGCAGGGCGGTGAGGGGGTAGCTGCACGACGGCACCAGCTTGGCGGTGCCCGCCTTGGTGAACAGCGACATCATCACGAACACCTGCCGGGCCCCGACGGCGAGGTCCATCGCGCCGCCGACCGCCGGGACGGCGTCCGGGTCGCCGGTGTGCCAGTTGGCGAGGTCACCGGTCGCAGACACCTGGAAGGCGCCCAGCACGCAGAGGTCGAGGTGGCCGCCGCGCATCATCGCGAAGGAGTCGGCGTGGTGGAAGTACGCCGCACCCGGCAGCTCGGTCACGGGTTCCTTGCCGGCGTTGAGCAGGTCGAGGTCGACCGCATCGCCGGACGCCAGCGGTCCCATGCCGAGCATCCCGTTCTCGGTGTGCAGGGTGACCCCGGAGTCCGGGGCGAGGTGGTTGGCCACCAGGGTCGGTTGGCCGATCCCGAGGTTGACGTACCAGCCCGGCCGGATGTCGCGGGCGACCACCCCCGCCAGCTCGTCTCGGCCCAGCGGGCCGCGGTCGGTGTGCTCGTCGAGGTTCGCGTCGGCCACGGTCATGCCGGCACCCGGACGACCCGGTCGACGTAGATCCCCGGCGTGACGACGGCCTCGGGGTCGAGGTCGCCGACCTCGACGACGTGGCGCACCTCGGCGATCGTGGTGGTCGCCGCGGTGGCCATCACGGGACCGAAGTTGCGGCCGGTCTTGCGGTAGACGAGGTTGCCGCGCCGGTCGGCGACGTGGGCGCCGATGAGCGCCACGTCGCCGGCGATCGGGTACTCCAGGACGTAGGTGCGTCCCCCGATCTCGCGGGTCTCCTTGCCCTCGGCGAGCATCGTGCCCACCCCCGTCGGACAGTAGAAGGCCCCGATCCCGGCGCCGGCCGCGCGCATCCGCTCGGCGAGGTTGCCCTGCGGGACGACCTCGAGCTCGATGCGGCCCGAGCGGTAGAGCCCGTCGAAGACCCACGAGTCGGCCTGACGCGGGAACGAGCACAAGATCTTGCGGACCCGCCCGGCCGCGAGCAGGGCGGCGAGCCCGGTGTCGGCGTTGCCGGCGTTGTTGGAGACGACCGTGAGGTCCGTGGCTCCCTGGCGGATCAGCGCGTCGATGAGGTGGACCGGCATCCCGGCCATCCCGAACCCGCCGACCAGCACCGTGGAGCCGTCGGCGACGCCGGCGACGGCCTCGTCCGCCGAGTCGCAGACCACGCTCACGCGACGTTCTCCAGCACGACGGCCAGCCCCTGTCCCACGCCGATGCAGATCGCGGCCACTCCCCAGCGCTCACCGGACTCCGCGAGCCGGGCGGCGAGCGTGCCGACGATGCGCCCGCCGGACGCGCCCAGAGGGTGCCCGATGGCGATCGCTCCGCCCTTGGCGTTGACGACCTCGGGGTCGCGCAGCCCGGCCTCGAGCCACGCGTCGACACAGGCGATGCTCTGGACCGCGAACGCCTCGTTCAGCTCGACCGCACCGACGTCGCCCCAGGTGATCCCGGCTCGCGCCAGCGCCGCGTTGGCCGCCTCGACCGGCGCGTAGCCGAACGCCTGCGGCTCCAGGGCCGACCAGCCGCGCCCGGCGATGCGGGCGACCGGGTCGCGGCCGATGGCGCCGGCCGCCACCTCGGAGCCGATGAGCACCGCACTCGCGCCGTCGTTGAGGGGCGAGCAGTTGCCCGCCGTCAGCGTCCCGTCGGGGCGGAACGACGGCTTCAGCGCAGCCAGCGCCTCCACGGTGCTCTCGGGCCGGATGCACTCGTCGCGTGCGAGGTCCGCCCCCGGGACCGGCACCACCAGGTCGTCGTAGAAGCCCTTGGCCCACGCCTCGGCAGCGAGCCGGTGGGAGCGTACGGCGAACTCGTCCTGGCGCTCCCGGGAGATCGAGAACCGCTCCTGCAGCTGCTCGTTGCACTCCCCCAGCGACGCCGTCCACTCGCTCGGCATCCGCGGGTTGACCAGCCGCCAGCCCAGCGTCGTGGACACGGCGGTGACGTTCCCGGCGGGGAACGCCCGCGTCGGCTTGGGCAGCACCCACGGCGCGCGGGTCATGGACTCCACTCCCCCGGCGACCACGACGTCGGCATCACCGACCTCGACCGTCCGCGAGGCCATCATGGCCGCGTCGAGCGAGGACCCGCAGAGCCGGTTGACCGTCGTCGCGGTCACGCTGACCGGCAGCCCCGCGAGGAGCACGGCCATCCGGCCGACGTTGCGGTTGTCCTCGCCGGCGCCGTTGGCGTTGCCCCAGAACACGTCGCTGACCTGCGCGGGGTCCAGCGCGGGCGCGCGGCCCATCAGCGCCTCCAGCGCGACCGCCGCGAGGTCGTCGGGCCGGGTCTGGGCCAGGGCACCGTTGAACTTCCCGAAGGGTGTCCTCACCGAGGCGTAGAGGAAGGCGTCGTGCACGTGCTTGCTCCGATCTGTGTGAGCCCCCTCTGCGGGGGCCGTGGGGGCTGGCTGGGGAACGGCGTGAGCGGACCTCACTTGATCGCCATGGCGTTGGGCGGCGAACCGACGCCGCCGACGAGGTTGAGGGGCTTGGCGGTGAGGAGGAACTCGAAGACCCCGTCGCGCGCGCAGTCGTCGGCGAGCGCCTCGAGGTTCCACAGCTCCCCGAGGGAGAGGCCGAGGAGCGCGATCAGCGGCCGGTGCATCATGCCGTTGTGCAGCACCCCGCGTTCGGGGGCGGGCTCGTCGGGGTCGACGAGCCCTGAGTCGGGGTCGACCGGGTGGGCCTCCACCCCGGAGTCGTCCGAGGCCACCATCGCGAGCTGGCGGTCCCACAGCCAGGCGATCATCTCCTCCGACTGCGCCAGCCCAGGGTGGCGGATCCGGGTCGAGAACGCCGCCCGCTCGGAGTCGCTGAGCGTCTCGATGTAGTACGCCGCCCAGCCGGTGCGCAGCAGGAGGATGTCACCGCTGCGAAGCTCCAGGCCCTGCGCCGCGGCCGCGTCCTCCAGGTCGGCGGGGGTGAACATCTGGTTGGAGGCGAGGTCGATGGGCGTGCCGCGCCGCTCGAAGTGCCGCCCGAGGTCCAGGAGCACTCCGCGGCCCACGATGCCCTTCTCGGCGAGAAGCTGGATGCCCAGGCTCGGGGCGCCGACCGCGATGTCGTCGTCGGCCGCCCCGCCGTAGAAGCCGTGCCGGGGATGCCGGATGTGGCGCAGCGCGTCGATCTGGGAGCTGGACTGGAGGTAGAACGAGTCGAGCCAGTCGTCGCGGTGGTTCGGGTTGTTGGCGAAGATGTGGTGCTGCGCGGCCGGCCGGGTGCCGGACGGCGCGGGCCGGAACGCATTGACGGCGTAGTCGAGGTTGAAGATCCTGCCGGAGCGGACCAGGCGAGTCGCCTCCACCGCGTGCTCGGCGGTCAGGAAGTTCATCGTGCCCAGCTGGTCGTCGGTGCCGAAGACCCCCCAGCTCGACCCCGGAGGGCCGTCCGTGCGTGCCTTCAGCTCCGCATAGGTCGGCACGTCGCGTCGATCACCGATCATCCTGCGTCTCCTGCATCTGTGGGTGGTACGACGTGGTCCCCGACGAGGCTGATCGTGCGGTGCGCGATCTCCGCCGGGGTGCCCACCGGGGCGACCCGCAGCTGCAGCGAGGTGACCCCGGCGCGGGCGTAGCGAGCCACCGCGGCCGCGACCTCGGCGGGCGAGCCCACCAGCGGCAGCTCGACCGCTGCCGGCCCGTCCGCGCCCACCCAGGCCCCACGCCCGGTGTAGTAGTCGAGCGCCGGCGCGAAGTAGCGCGCGGCGAGGGCCCGAGCGGTGGCCGGGTCCTCGTGGACCAGGCAGAACCGCGTCGTGGCGACCTCGCCAGGGGCTTCGTGGGCCTGCTCGCCCCGCCGAGCCCAGAAGGCCGCTGCCTGCGTGGCGAGCAACCCGTCGGTGTAGTTGGTGGCGCCGTAGAACCCGTCCGCGAGATCGGCCGCGCGCCGTACGGACGCCGCGGTCTTGCCGCCGACCAGGATCCGCGGGCCACCCCGCTGGACCGGCGCGGGCACCGCCCTGACCCCGTCCGGCCCGGCGGAGGGCAGGTCCGACCACGCGGCACGCAGGATGGCCAGCGCTGCATCGAAGGCCGGCCCGGCCGGTGCGCCGGTGGAGACGCCGGCGCGCCGACCGACCTCGGGAGCACCGAGACCGATGCCGAGGGTGAACCGCCCCTCGCACAGCTGGTCGAGGAGCGCGGCCTCGTAGGCGAGCCGCTCGGGTGGGTGCGCCCGGAGCAGGAGGACCGCGGTGCCGAGGTGCAGCCGGGTCCGCCCGGCGAGGTGGCCGAGCACGATCAGCGACGCCGGGAGGTGGAAGGCCTCCGGCTGCCGGTGGTAGCTCTCCCCCACCCAGACGGAGTCGAGACCGTTGGCCTCCGCGTGTGCGAGCAGTGCGACGGTGTGGTCGACCTGAGCCCGGACCGGGTGGGCCGAGCTCAGGTCGACGGCGAGCCCGATGCGCATCTAGGAGGCGTCCGTGGCCTGCTGGCGGATCTCGTCGTGGTCGAAGTCGTTGATCTCCTCGAAGAACTCGTCGGTGTAGATCTCCGAGGCCGGATAGTCCCCGATCAGCCCGGCCGAGGCCATGAAGGCGAGCGCACTGGTGATGCCGTCCTCGGGGATCGTGAGCAGGTTCTCGCCGTCGAAGTCCTGCCCGTCGAGCCTCACCTCGAGACCCTTGACGGCCTTGGCCAGCGCCACGTCCTCCGGCTCGGACCCCCGGGTCTCGGGATAGAGCTCCCACAGGTCCCGGATCGCCGCCTCGGGATCGGCCTCGGCGAACACGAAGGCCTTCGCGACCGCGCGGCCGAACTTCTCCAGCTCCTCGGCCTTGTCGTCGATGACGCCCTGCTTGGCCGCGAAGCCGCCGCCCCAGGCGTTGGCCGTCTCGTCCACGGGGAGCGGGGTGAGGTCGATGCCCGCGTTCCTGATGTCCTGGTAGACCGTGTCCCACATCGCCAGCGCGTCGACCTTGCCGCTCTGGATCGCATTGATCTGCTGCGGGCCGACCCCGATCGGGACCAGCTGCGCCGCGGAGGAGTCCATGCCGTTGAGCTCCAGCGCGGTGCGGGCGAACGTCGACCCGGAGCTCGCGACGCTGGAGACGCCGATGCGCTTGCCGTCGAGGTCCTCGATGCTCGTCACGTCGGACCCCTCGGGCACCTGCAGGCTGTAGATCCACCTGGGCCAGTACGACGCGAAGTACTTCATGTCGAGGCCCTTCTCGTGACCGATGGCCACCGGCTCCACGGTCATCAGACCGACGTCCGCGCCACCCCCGGCGAGCTGCTGGAGTGCCTCGGTGGCCGAGGCGAACACGTTCATCTCGACGTCGAGTCCCTCGTCCTCGAAGTAGTGCTCCGCCTGGACCACGGCCATCACGGCGTACCCGGGGTTCCAGCCACCCGAGGCCATCGCGAACCGCAGAGAGGCCTGATCACCCGAGTCGCCACCCGAGCCTTCGTCGTCGGAACCGCAGGCCCCGAGCAAGGCGGCCGCGCACAGCAGCGCGGCCGTCCCGGACAGCGCCCTCCTGAATCGTCTGGTCATGGTCGTCAGCTCTCTCTCCGTGACTGGGGTGACTGGGGCAATGGGTAGGTCGCTTCGTTGAGCACGCGGCCCGGCGTCAGGGAGAAGTCCAGACGCGGTGGGCAGAAGATGTCGATGAGCTGGTTGACGCCCGCACCGACAGCCTCGCTCGTGTGGATCATCGGCGGGGGGATCACCGCGACCGACGGGCTCCCGCACCGCACGTGCTCGTCCTCGCGCCACTCCCGGCGGCTCTTCGACCAGGGCGTCCGCAGGTGGTGGACGTACTCCCCCTCCACGGCGAGCGAGCACTGCTCGAAGTCGTCGTGATGGTGCGGGGACAGGCTGTCGGGATCGCGCGGGCCGATCCGCGGCGACAAGAAGTTGACCATGAACGTGCTGCAGCGCAGCAGCTGCCCGGGTCGCACCTGGTCCTGGGTCACGGTCAGGTCGTCGAGCCGGTAGGCCCGGATCCGGTAGCCCTCGGGCGGGTCGGGCCAGGCGGCGAACGGCGCGACGTTCGGGTGAGGCACCCGATAGGCCTCGGCGTTGCCCGCCCGGCCGATCAGATCCGTGGACCGCGCGCTGACCAGGCGTACGACGGTGCACTCCTCGACAGCGGTGATCGTGCTGTGCCCCGGCGGGACCATCACGACGGCCCGCCCGGTCACCTTCTCGGCCTCGTCCCCGGCCCGCACCTCGACGCTGCACGAGTCGAAGGGGAGGATCACGACGTACTCGTCGGGCTGGTCGGCTCGAGTCAACGCGTCGCCGGCGACCAGCGTCGTGTAGGCGAGCGCGAAGTTGTGGCCGCGGAAGTACCACGTCGACGACCCGGCGGGGCTCGTCTCGTCGGGCGCGCCGGTGCCGAGGTCGGACCAGGTGGCGACGGGTGGGGTCTGGGGATCGGTCTTCGGCATCGGTGTCAGTCCTCCAGACCGAGCAGGAACGCGGGGTTGTCGCAGAAGACGAGGCGCAGAGACTTCTCGTCCAGCCCCAGGTCGAGCAGTGCGGACGCGACGCGGATGAAGGCGTCCACCGGCTTCGGGCGGTTCTCCTGACCCAGGTCGGAGGCGATCACCGTGTGCTCGGGGCCGACCTTCTCGATCCACTCCAGCAGCTGCTTGGGGTCCCACTTCTTGGTCCCCTCCGGGTCGTAGAACCCGGCCTCGTGCTCCACGAAGGCCCCGAGGGCGACCAGCTCGTGACACTTGTCCGGGTCGGCATCGACCACGTAGTCGGGGTGGTTGAGGAGCATCCGCTTGATGCCCTTGTCGCGTGCGGCCGTGAACAGCTGCGTGATCGAGTCGGGCGCCATGTGTCCGCCGGTGACCATCGCTCCGGTCTCCTTGACGAGGTCGAGCACGTCGAACACCTCCGAGATGAGCTCGCCGTTGCTCCGGTGCACCTCGACACGCTCGTTGGGCACCTCGACGATCGCGGACGGGAAGCCCACGCCCTCGGGGTGGCAGTCGATGTGCTGCTCCGCGGAGAGCGTCGGGAACCACACAGCCCGACCACCCATCCGCAACGACATCGCGACCGCGGACGGATTGATGCCACCCACGTGGTTGTTGAGGGCGATGCCGCCGAAGACCGGCACGGTGCTCTGCGCGAGTCGATCACTCATCGCCAGCAGGTCCATGACGGTGTTGTGGTGGTGGGACTTCACCAGCACGCCCCGCATGGCGAGGCGTTCGCCGTCCTTGGCGGCCTCCGCGTGGTCGAAGCGGCGCCGGAACGGGTTCGGCCCGGAGTGGCAGTGCAGGTCGACGCACCCGTGCAGGAGCGTCTCGATGGCGGGTGTCTGGGTCATGGATGTGCTCCCGTGTCGGTTGCGTCACACTGTTCGGATGTCAGACTCTGTGTTCGTTATGTGATCTGTCAAGAGCTTGATCCGATCGACTCCGATCATGAGTTCGAGCGCATTTCGTCCGAGAGTCTTGTGATGTCCGGCACAGCGTGCGTAGGCTCGGTGTCCGTAGTCCGAACACCAACTTCTCACTACGAACCAAGGAGTAGCCCGTGGCCCAGCCGCCGGTGGACGAGCAGGAGGACGGCTCGCCGTCGTCTCGCGAGCACGACATCCAGGCGGTCAGCCGCACCGCCCAGATCCTGGGCCTGTTCGCCCCGGACTCACCCGCGGTGTCGGTCGCTGACGCCACCCGCCGGCTGGGGATGAACCGCACGACGGTGCACCGCTACTTCAGCTCGATGATCGCCTCGGGACTGCTCGAGCGCATCGAGGGGACGACCCAGGTCCGTCCGGGCCGGTCGCTGCTACAGCTGGGCACCTTCGCCGTCAGCCAGCAGCAGATCATGCACCTCGCACCGGCCTACCTGCGCGAGCTCGCTCTCGAGGTCAAGGTCACCGCCGTGATGTCCCTCTGGGGCACCTCGGGACCGGTCGTCTCGCTCGTCGAGGAGGCCGAGCATCCGACGCTGGTGACCGTGCGCGTGGGCTCGCAGCTGGCGCTGGACACCTCACAGGCCAAGATCTTCCTGGCCTTCCTCGCCGACCAGTTCCACGCCGAGCGGCTCACCGGTGGACTCCCCGAGCCGCAGCGGACCCAGACCCGCACCCAGATCGAGGAGGCGCGCGAGCACGGGTTGAGCGGCAGCGTCAACCATCGCGGGATCTCCATCGTCGCAGGCCCGGTCTTCGGCGCCACCGGCATCTGCGCGGCGCTGGCGATCGTCGGGACGGAGCGGATGCTGTCCGCCGCGCTCGACTCCCGCGAGGCCACGGCGCTCAAGCGTGCCTGCCGAGGACTGACCAAGGAGATGGGCGGCACCTGGCCGTCGAGCCTCGCCTGACCGGCCGCCCCACGTCCCCCTGCCCGCCAACGAGAGGAGCCGCTCGTGTCCACGAGCGTCGAGATCGAGACCGACGAGGACTGCGCGATCAGCCTCGACTCACTGACCATGCTCTACCCCACGAAGTCGGGCGTCCCGGTCCGGGCCCTCGACGACGTGTCGCTGAAGGTCCGCGACGGCGAGTTCCTCTCGATCGTGGGGCCCAGCGGCTGCGGCAAGAGCACGCTGCTGCGCATCATCATGGGCCTGTCACGCCAGACCTCGGGCCACGTGAGGTTCGGCGCCACCTCGAGCACGCACCACAACCAGCTCGGCATGGTCTTCCAGCAGCCGCTGCTCCTGCCGTGGCGGACGGTGCTGAAGAACCTGATGGTCTCGCCCGACCTCCACGGCAAGAGGGACGACAACACCCGCGCCCGAGCCACCGAGCTGTTGCGGATGCTCGGCCTCGAGGAGTTCGCGGGGCGCTACCCCAACGAGCTGTCCGGCGGCATGCAGCAGCGGGTCGGCATCGGCCGAGCGCTCATGCACGACCCCCGCATCCTGCTGATGGACGAGCCGTTCGGGGCCCTGGACGCCATGACGCGTGACCAGATGGGTCTCGACCTGCTCGACATCTGGGACCACGACCGCAAGACGGTCCTGTTCGTCACCCACAGCATTCCCGAGGCCGTCCTGCTCGCGGACCGGGTCGTCGTGATGACGCCCCGACCGGGTCGGCTAGCCGACGTCGTCGACGTCCCACTGCCGCGGCCGCGCCGGCTCGAGAACATCAACACGCCCGAGTTCGGCGAGGTGGTCATGCGCATCCGCAAGCTCCTCGACTCCGAGCACAGCGCCCACTAGGAGGAGCGATGTCCGCCCACACCGCGAGCGGCCGCGACCGCAGGTCCGCGAGCACGGCCGCAGCAGCACCACCGGCCGATCCCGAGACGGCGACCATCGACGTCCCGCCGCGCCAGCGCCGCCGCCTGCCCGGCGCGGTCTACAGCACGGCGGTGTTCGCCGGGCTGCTGCTGGCCTGGCAGCTGGCCGTCAAGGTCTTCGACGTCTCCGAGATCCTGGTGCCGACCCCTCTGGCCGTCGGTCGGTCGCTGGTCGACGGGTTCCAGGACGGCATCCTCGTGACGCACGCGATCGTGACGCTCGAGGAGGTCGTCTACGGGTTCGGCCTCGCCGTCGGCTCGGCGTTGCTCTCGGCCGTGCTGATCACCCAGTTCCGGCCGGTCGAGCGGGTCCTCTTCCCGTTGCTGGTGCTGACGCAGACCATCCCCAAGGTCGCGATGGCGCCGCTGCTGATCGTGTGGTTCGGGATCGGGACCACCTCGAAGGTGCTCACCGTCGCCCTCATCGCCTTCTTCCCGCTGCTCATCAACTCCGTGCTCGGATTCCGGTCGGCCCCGCACGACCAGGTCGAGATGCTCCGGTCCTTCGGGGCCTCACGACTCCAGGTACTGCGCTACCTGCGCATCCCCTCGGCCCTCCCCCACATCTTCGCCGGCCTCGAAGTCGCGGTGATCCTTGCCGTCACCGGCGCCGTCGTGGCGGAGTTCGTCGGCAGCTCCGAGGGCCTGGGCTACCTGATCCAGGCCAGCAACTTCACCCTCGACGTCGCGCGCACCTTCGCGGTGATCGTCGTGCTGTCGGCGATCGGCATGCTCCTGCACGCGATCGTCGTCCACCTGGGCAAGTGGCTGGTCTTCTGGACCGAGAGCCCCACGACCTCCGGCATCGAGAGCTGAGCCGTGCTGCGCACACGCAATGCGGACGAAGGGTCCGCCCTGGGCACCTGGGTGAAGCTGTCCAGCCCCGAGAGCGTCGAGATCCTCGCCCACGCCGGCTTCGACTTCGTGGTCATCGACCTCGAGCACACGACGTTGGACCTCGGCGCGTGCTCCACCCACATCGCGCTCGCCCGCGCCCTCGGGGTCGACCCGCTGGTGAGGGTTCCCGACCATGGCCAGAGCACGATCCAGCGGGTGCTCGACGCCGGCGCCGTCGGCGTGATCGTGCCGCACGTCGACACCGCCGACCAGGCCCGCGCTGCCGTGCGCGCCACGAGGTTCCCGCCTCACGGGGTCCGCGGGTCCGGCGGGACGAGCCGGGCGGGCCGATGGGGGACGTTGCCTCGTGCGGACTACCTCCGCTTCGGCAACGACGACGCCCTGTGCATCGTCCAGCTCGAGAGCCCGGAGGCGGTCGCCAACGCCGCGGAGATCATGGCGGTCGACGGCGTCGACTCCGCGTTCGTCGGCACGGCGGACCTCTCGATGTCGATGGGAGTCGCCGCGGGCTCCGAGGAGGTACGACGCCTCGTGGGCTCAGTCCTCGACGCGGCCGCCGCGGCCGGGCGGCCGCTCGGGACCGCCGCGGCCACGAGCGGTGCGGCGCGCTCGGCCCTGGCGAGCGGCTACGACTACGTGGTGCTCAGCAACGACACCTCGATCCTCGCGAGCGGTGCCCGCGAGCTCGTGAGCGCCGTGCACGGGTCCGTCGACGAGCCGGTCGTGGAGGGAGTGCCGCGATGAGCGCTGCACGCGTCGCCCTCGTCACGGGATCGAGCTCGGGCATCGGCGAGGCGATCGCCCGCACGCTCGCCGCCGACGGCTTCACGGTCGTCGTCAACTCCGCGACCTCGGTCGAGGCCGGGGAGCGGATCGCGGCCGAGCTGCCGGGCGGGAGCTACGTCCGAGGCGACGTCGCCGACCCCGCCGACGCCGTCCGGCTGGTCGAGACGGCCCTGGAGCGGCACGGGCGGCTCGACGTCCTCGTCAACAACGCCGGGACCTCCACTCCCGTCCCGCACACGGACCTCGACGGCGTGAGCGCCGAGGACTGGCACCGGATCCTCGGCGTCAACGTGGTCGGCCCCTGGCAGCTGTCGGTCGCCGCTGTGAAGGCCATGGAACCCGGTGGCCTGATCGTGAACATCAGCTCCGTGGGCGGGACCAGGGCGCTCGGCAGCTCGATCCCGTACGCCGTCAGCAAGGCGGCCCTCAACCACTTGACCCGTCTCCTCGCCAAGGCCGTCGGACCCGACATCCGGGTCAACGCCGTCGCACCGGGGCCGGTCGAGACCCCGATGTCGGCCGGATCGCTGACGGACCGGGCGGCGCGGACGGCGTCGATGACGCCCCTCGGCCGGATCGGCCGGCCGTCCGACGTGGCCGCGGTGGTGCTGGCCTTGGTCAACACGCCGTTCATCACCGGCGAGGTCGTGCACGTCGACGGAGGCATCAACCTCGTCACGCACATGGACGCCCCACGCGAGGTCGGCCGATGACGGCATCCGAAGCCTCGTCCCGGTTCGACGTGCGGGTCAACGGCCGGGCCGTCCCCGTCTCCGTACCGTCCGAGACCTCGCTCCTGGAGGTCCTGCGCAACGACGTCGGCGACAAGTCGCCGAAGTTCGGGTGCGGTCTCGGGCAGTGCGGCGCCTGCATGGTGTGGCTCGACGGGCACCCGACGCCCTCGTGTGACCTGCCCATCGAGTACGTGACCGGCGAGGTCCGGACGGCGTCGGGCCTGGGGACCCCCGACGGCCCCCACCCGCTCCAGGCGGCCTTCCTCGAGCTCCAGGCCGGCCAGTGCGGCTACTGCGTGTCCGGCGTCCTCGTCAGCGCTGCTGCCCTGCTCCGCGACAACCCCTGTCCCACCCGGGACGAGGTGACGGCCGCGCTGGAGCGTCACCTCTGCCGGTGCGGCACCCATCAGCGCTTCGTGGACGCCGTGCTGGCGGCCGCAGGAGCCGGAGCATGAGCGACCGCACGACCACGGGGTTGCCGGACTCCCTCGTCAGCAATCCGCGGGTCTCGACCTGGCTGACGGTCACCGAGCACCGGGGCATCGAGCTGCGGGTCGGCAAGGTCGAGCTCGGGCAGGGCATCGTGACCGCGCTGACGCAGCTGGCCGCCCACGAGCTCGACGTCCCCCCGGACGCGATCCGCCCCACGGCCACCAACACCGCCGCGTCGCCCGACGAGGGTCTGACCGCGGGGAGCTTGTCGGTCATGACGTCGGGCTCCGCCGTACGCCGCGTCTGCGCCGAGGCGCGCGAGCTGTTCCGTCGCGCGGCGGCCCACCGTGCCGGCCTCGACGTCGACGACGTCGCGCTGGTGTCCGGACTGTTCGTCCGGGCCGACGGCTCGCGCATCGGCTCCTACGCCGACCTGGCGGCAGCGGTCGACCTGGACGTCGAGGTCGGCGACCCCACGCTCCGCGTCGAGCTCACGCCGTCGTCGTCGAAGGACCTGCATCGTCTCGACCTGCCCGACAAGGTGATGGGGCGCCCGCGGTTCATCCACGACCTCGAGTTCGCGGGGATGCTGCACGGCCGGGTTGTTCGCCCGCCGCGACCCGGCGCCCACCTCGTCGACATCCCGGACGTCACGACCCTTCCCGGCGTCCACACCGTCGTGCGCGAGGGCGACTTCCTCGCCGTCGTCGCAGCCCGGGAGGGCCAGGCCGTGCGCGCGGCGGAGGCGCTCGTCGCCGGGGCCACGTGGACCGGCGGCCTCCAGCTCCCCGACGCCGACGACATCGGCAGCTGGCTGCGGTCGGTCGACGCGGAGACCACCGCCTTGCGGGCGGACGGCGCGCGCCACGACGGCGCGAGGACCACGCTCCGCGCGTCGTACTCGCGTCCCTTCGTCGCGCACGGGTCGATCGGACCCGGCTGCGCGATCGCGGTCCTCGACGAGGGACGGCTGAACGTCTGGAGCCACAGCCAGGCGGTGTTCCTGGTCGGCCGCGGCATCGCGTCCGCGCTGGGGCTCGCGCCGGACGCGGTCGTCGTCCAGCACGTCGAGGGCGCCGGGAGCTACGGGCACAACTCCTCCGACGACGTCGCGATGGACGCTGCTCTGCTGGCCACCCACCTCCCGGGGCGGCACGTGCGCGTGCTGTGGAGCCGCGCGGACGAGCTGGGCTGGGAACCGTTCGGGCCCGCGATGACCGGCGAGGTGACGGCGACGCTCGGAGCCGACGGTCTGGTGAGCGACCTGTCCTACGAGGTCTGGGGCAACGGCCACGTGGCACGTCCCGGCTACGCGCCGCAGCACAGCCTGCTCGCCGACGCCCACCGCGGCGGCGTCGACACGATGCCTCCCGCGACCGACCCGCCGCCCGAGCGCGGCGCGGGCACCGGGCGCAACGCGGAGCCCTATTACGACATCGCGCGGGTCGACGTCGTCGCCCACCGGGTGCTCGCGATGCCGCTGCGGACCTCCTCGCTGCGCTCGCTGGGGGCCAACCTCAACGCGTTCGCGCTCGAGTCGGCCATGGACGAGCTCGCCGCGGCCGCCGGCCGGGATCCCCTGGAGTTCCGGCTCGCCCACCTGAGTGACCCCCGCGCGCGCGACGTCCTCACCACCGCCGCCGACGCGGCGGGTTGGGGCGGCCCACTCCCCGAGGACCGGGGCCGCGGACTGGCGTTCAGCCGCTACAAGAACCGCAACTCCTACTGCGCGGTCGTCGCCGACGTCGAGGCCGCGGATGCCGTCCGGGTGACGCGTCTGACCATCGCGGTCGACGTGGGCCGGGTCGTCAACCTCGACGGCGTACGCAACCAGATCGAGGGCGGCGCACTCCAGGCCACCAGCTGGGCGCTCCTGGAGCGCGTCGCTTTCGACCGGCAGCGGGTCCTCAGCACCGACTGGGACTCCTACCCCATCCTCCGCTTCTCGCAGGTCCCCCACGTCGAGGTGCATGTGCTCGACCGCCCCGACCAGCCGTCGCTCGGTGCCGGCGAGGCGACGATGGGGCCGGTGCCAGCGGCGATCGCCAACGCGGTCGCCGACGCCCTCGGCGTCCGGGTGCGCACCCTGCCGCTCACCTCCGACGCCATCGTGGCGGCCATCGAGGCCGAGATCGAGGCCGACTGACGGTGCACGCCATCGACATGCACGCCCACCTCGCCGTGCCCGGGCGAGCTCTCGTGGTCTCCCGGGCCCGCGGGACCGAGGTCGTCGCACGCGAGTCGCCCGACACCGGGACACGGCTGGCGGCCATGGACGCCATGGGAGTGCGGATCCAGGCCGTCAGCCTCTCGCCGTCGCAGTACGACGACGGGCTCGACCCGGGCCTCGCACGCGAGGTCGTGGAGATCGCGAACGAGGCCCTCGCCGCGCTGGTGTCGACCCACCCCGACCGGTTCGTCGGGATCGCCGACGTGGCGCTGGCACATCTCGACTTGGCGGCCGAGCAGCTCGAGCGCGCCGTCGTGCACCACGGATTGCGCGGCGTGCAGATCCCCGGCCGCGCCGGGCAGCGGGAGCTCTCCGCTCCCGGGCTCGAGCCGTTCTGGGCCGCGGCCGAGCGTCTCGGCGTGCCGGTGGTGGTGCACCCCTACGGGTGCTCGCTCGGGGCCCGGCTCGCGCCGTACTCCCTGAGCAGCACCGTGGGGACGCCCACGGAGCATGCCGTCGCGCTCTCGCACCTGATCCTCTCGGGGGTGCTCGACCGACACCCGGGACTCGAGGTCGTCGCGACCCACGGCGGCGGCTACCTGCCGCTGTCGATCGGGCGTGTCGACCATGCCTGGCTGATCCGACCCGACAGCCGGGGTTGCAAGGACCTGCCGAGCAGCTACCTGGCGCGGCTGTCCTTCGACTCCCTGGTCTACCGGGGCGACGCGCTGCGCCACCTGCTCGACCTCGTCGGCGCGGACCGCATCGTGCTCGGCAGCGACTACCCCTACGACGTGGGTGTCCGAGATCCCGTCGAGCGCTTGGACAGGGTGCCCGGCCTCACCGCCGGCGAGCGCGAGGCGGTCCTGCACCGGACGGCGGCCCGCCTGCTCGGCCTCGCGGACCATCCTGCGGGAGCCTGAGCATCGGACCGTTTGGGCAACCGCCTCGTCGGGCACGGAACTCGGTGGCCCACCTCCGAGCGCTCGAGGAGCTCGACATGACGATCGACGTGCAGACAGCCGAACAACCTCAGCTCAAGCGACATGTGGGGATCGTCGGTCTCCTGTTCGCGAGCGTCGGTTCCATCATCGGCTCCGGGTGGCTGTTCGGTGCCCTCAACGCCTCGCAGCAGGCGGGCCCGGCCGCGGTGATCTCCTGGGCGCTGGGCGGGGTGATGATCCTGCTCATCGCGCTCGTGTACGCCGAGCTCGGCACGATGTTCCCGCTCTCGGGCGGCGTCGTGCGGTTCCCCCACCTGGCCTTCGGCTCCTTCGCCAGCTACACCGCGGGGTGGATCACCTGGGTCGCGGTCGCCACGACCGCCCCGATCGAGGTCGAGGCGGCGCTGCAGTACGCCACGAAGTACGCGCCCTTCACCAGCGAGCACACCGTCAACGGCGAGATCGTCCACACGCTCACGGGCCTGGGCTACGCGAGCGCCGTGGCGCTGATGGCGGTGTTCGTGGTCGTCAACTACTACGGCATCCGCTGGTTCGCCCGCATCAACAACGCCCTGGTCGTCTGGAAGATCGCCATCATCCTGCTCGTGATCGCGGCGTTCGTCCTCACCGCCTTCCACGGGGACAACTTCACCAGTCACGGCTTCAAGCCGGCCGGTTGGCACGGCGTCTTCACCGCGATCGCGACCTCCGGCATCGTCTTCTCCTACCTCGGCTTCCGACAGGGCATCGAGCTGGCCGGCGAGACCGACAACCCCCGGCGCAACGTCCCCATCGCCGTCATCGGGTCGGTGCTGCTCACCGGCCTGATCTACATCGCCCTCCAGGTCGCCTTCATCGGGGCGCTGTCGCCGAGCACGATCTCCGACTCCGGCGGCTGGGCCAAGCTCAGCTTCGAGAACGACTTCGGGCCGCTCGCCGCCGTCGCCTCCCTGCTCGGACTGAGCTGGCTGGCGATCCTGCTGTACGTCGACGCGATCGTCTCGCCCGGCGACACCGGCCTGATCTACACCACCGTCACCTCGCGGATCTCCTACGCGATGGCGCGCAACGGCAACGCGCCTCAGGCGCTGGCTCGGACGACCGACCGGGGCGTCCCCTTCATCTCGCTGATCGTGACGTTCGTCGTCGGGCTGATCGTGTTCCTGCCGTTCCCCAGCTGGCAGCAGCTGGTCGGGTTCATCACCTCGGCGACCGTGCTGTCGTTCGCCTCCGGGCCGCTTGTGCTGTCCGCGCTGCGGCGCCAGCTCCCCGACCACGAGCGCCCGTTCCGCCTGCCCGGTGGCCACGTGATCCCCGTGCTCGCGTTCTGGGCGTCCAACCTGATCATCTACTGGTCGGGCTGGGACATCGTGTGGAAGCTCGCGGTCGCGGTGGCGATCGGGTTCGTGCTGCTCCCGATCTACCACGTGCTCGGGCAGGACACCCCCAAGCTCGACCTGCGCGCCGGCGCGACGTGGGTGGTGCCGTGGCTCGTCGGCCTGCTGGTGATCTCGTGGCTCGGCAACTACCCCGAGCCGGCGGCAGGCAACCAGGACCTGCTGGAGTTCAGCACCGCGATCCCGGTGATCTTCGTGTTCTCCGTGGCGATCTACGTGCTGGCCATGATGTCGCCGCTGAGCACCGAGGAGATCCAGGCCCACGTCGACCGCGCCATGGAGGAGTCCGAGCAGGAGGAGCAGGAGCTCGGTTCCGCGCCGTAGACACGGCGCGCCTCCACCAGAACCGCACCCACGTCCGGCGCCTCAGACCGGCATGCACCGTGGGGTCCTGGCTCTCGCCGTCGTGGTGGCCGTGGGTTCGATCGCCGGGTGTGACGACGAAGACCCGGGTCCGCCGAGCGTGCGACTTCGCGGTCCGCCTGCTGCTCGTCCAGGACGGGAGATCGCGGCGGTCGCCTTCGACTTCCTCGGGTGAGCCCCGGGTCCCCGGGACGTCATACGACCCGGTCACGGGGACAGCCACCTCGGATGACCTCCGCCCGGGCCTGCCCGGGACGTCGTCCGATGTGGGGGTTCTGGCGCCCAGGACGTATGACCTCCGCCCGGGCCTGCCCGGGACGTCGTCCGATGTGGGCGTTCTGGCGCCCAGGACGTATGACCTCCGCCCGGGCCTGCGCGGGACGTCGTCCGATGTGGGCGTTCTGGCGCCCAGAACGTATGACGTCCCCGGGTGCGCTCAGAACGCGGCGGCGCGCACCACCAGGACGTCGGGGAGGTCGGCGACGACCTGCCGCCAGGTCTCGCCCTCGTCCGCCGAGCCCCACACCGCGCCGTTGCGGGCACCGAAGTAGAGGCCGGTGCGGTCGTGGCCGTCGGCGCACATGCCGTCGCGCATGACGGCGACGTAGAAGCTGTCGGGCAGGCCGGTGCCGAGCTCCTCCCACGACTCCCCCGCGTCGCGCGAGCGCCACACCCGGGCCTTGCCGCCGGGCGGGTAGCGGCCGTCACCGGAGCCGTTGGGGAAGACGTAGATCGTGTCGGGGTCGTGCGGGTGGACCACCACGGGGAAGCCGAAGTCGGACGGCAGGCCGTCGCCGATGTAGGTCCAGGAGGCGGCGTGGTCGTCGGAGCGGTAGACGCCGCCGTGGTTCTGCAGGTAGAGCCGCTCGGGCCGGGAGGGGTGACGGGTGATCTTGTGGACGCACTGGCCGAACTCGGGGAACTGCTGGCCCTCGGGCAGGAACTCCGCGCGGATGCCCTGGTTGCGCGGCGCCCACGACGCACCGCCGTCGCTGGTCTGGTAGCACCCGCCGGTCGAGATCGCGACGGTGACCGACTGCGGGTCGGTCGGGTGCGGGAGCACCGTGTGGAAGGCCTGGCCGCCGAAGCCCGCGCCCCAGTGCGGCCGGTGCGGGTGGTCCCAGAGGCCCTGCTCGAGCGTGAACGTCTCGCCGCGATCGGTCGAGCGCCACACGGCGCCCGGCTCGGTGCCGGCGTACACGACGTCCGCCTCGGTGCCCGTCACCAGCTGCCAGACCCGCTCGACGGTGGCGTCGGCGCCCTCGGGGAAGCGGATCGCGCCGTTGGGCGTCTCGTGCCAGGTCGCGCCGAGGTCGTCGGAGCGGCGCACCTGGGGGCCGAGCCAGCTCGAGGAGGCGCCGGCGAGCAACCGAGGTGGGTCGCTGCGGGTGTCGACGAGGCAGGAGTAGACCTCCTCCATGTCGCAGTGCGGACCGGTGAACTCCCAGTCCCTGCGCTCCTCGTCCGAGGTGCCGAGCCACAGGCCCTTGCGGGTCCCGACCATCAGCAGCGTCCGGTCAGCCATCTGCACTCCATTCGTGTTCGCGACCCCTCGAGTGACCCCTGGTGTGCCCAGCGTGCACCTCGGCGGGGACAACCTTCTAGATTGACCGGGTGACCGTCCCGAACTCATCGCGCGGGCCGGTCTCCCCGATCTCACCGGTCTGGCTGGTGCTGGTCGGCATCTTGTCGGTGCAGTTCGGCGCCGGCATCGCCAAGAGCCTCTTCGACGAGGTCGCGCCGACGACGATCGTCTGGCTGCGGCTGGTCACCAGCGCCCTCGTGCTGGTGGCCGTCGCCCGACCCGTGCTCCGCGGACGGTCGCGCACCGACTGGCTGGTCGTGCTCGGCTTCGGCATCAGCCTCGGGGTGATGAACTGGGCGATCTACCAGGCGTTCGCGCGGATCCCCCTGGGGGTCGCGGTCACGCTGGAGTTCGTGGGCCCGCTGACGCTCGCGGTCCTCGGGTCGCGCCGGGCGCGTGACCTGCTGTGGGTCTTGCTGGCGGCGATCGGCGTCGCGCTGCTCGGGCTGCGCGACGGCGACCTGACCCTGGCCGGGGTGCTGTTCGCGCTGCTCGCCGGGGCGATGTGGGCGTCGTACATCCTGATGAGCGCGCAGACCGGACGCCGGTGGCCCGGCTTCGACGGCCTGGCCGTCGCGTCGGTGATCGCGACGGCGATGCTGACGCCGTTCGCGATCGGCACCGGCGGCAGCGACCTGCTCGACCCGCGCATCCTCGCGCTGGGCGCGGCCGTCGGGCTGCTCAGCTCCGTCGTCCCCTACAGCTGCGAGCTGGTCGCGCTGCGGTCGCTGCGGCCCTCGGTGTTCTCGGTGCTCATGAGCCTCGAGCCGGCAGCGGCCGCGCTCGCCGGCATCGTCGTGCTCGGCGAGCTGCTCAGCGTCGAGCAGTGGGTGGCGATGGTGTGCGTGGTCGTCGCGTCGGTGGGCGCCACCCGCTCGGCGCCGGCGGTCGCTCCGGCGCCGGACTGACCCCGCCGGGTCCGGCCCGACCGAAGTTCACGGAACCGTCACACGACGTTGACCGGAGCGAATCGGCCGGTGGCTAGCGTGGAGCGCACACCACTCGGGAGTGCTTCACGGGGAGCTCGCAATGAACGCCGTCACACACGTCGTCACACACCGCGCCGGCCGGGCAGTCCGTCTCCTGGCCGATCCCGTGAGGCGTTGGCCGGTCGAGTCCCAGCTCCGGGCTCGGCGCAACGCCATGGTCGCCTCCACCGCTCTCGCACAACGGCGTGCGGAGCTCGACGAGGTCGAGGAGTTCCTGGCGGCTCGACGCCAGGCTCCGGCACCGGAGGTCGCAGCGCACGCTGCGCACGGCTGAGCCCGCTGGGCGGCGCGGCCTCTCCCTGGCCGCCCGGTGGGCTCAGCCACGCCTCTGCCCACCGGGCAAGGCACAATCGAGCCCATGTCCGCGACCCCTGCCCGCGCCCTCCCCGCGCCGACGCTCGCGTTCCACGACGTGCTGTCCGACGACGGCACCCGGCTGCGCGCCTGGACCAACGACCCCGACGGCACCCGCACCGGGCCGACCGTGGTGCTGTGCAACGGACTCGGCACCAGCGCCTGGGCGTGGCCCGCGTTCCTCGATCCCGCCTGCGACGTGCGGGTGGTCTCGTGGAACCACCGCGGCACCGGCGGCTCCGAGCGCCCGGCCGACCTCGACCACGTCGGCGTCGAGGCGTTCGCCGAGGACGGCCTCTCGGTGATGGACCACTTCGGCATCGACCGCGCCGTCCTGGTGGGCTGGTCGATCGGCGTCAACACGATGTACGAGCTCGCCGCCCGCCACCCCGAGCGGGTCACCGGCCTGTTCGCGGTCGCCGGCGTGCCGGGCGACACCTTCGCCACGATGCTGCGCCCGCTGCGCGTGCCGGCGTTCGCCGCCAAGGCCATCGCGGTCAACTTCTCCCGCGCCCTGAAGTACGGCGGCCACCTGGTCACCCCGATCTCCACCCGCCTCCCGGTGGGCCGGCGCACGGTCGACGTCGTCAGCCACAGCGGGTTCATGCTCCCGGTCGCCGACCCCGAGCTCACCCGCCGCACGATCGCGGCGTTCCTCGAGACCCCCGTCGAGTGGTACTTCCACGTCGCGCTGCACACCTCCAAGCACCCGAAGGTCTCGCTGAGCCGGGTCACGGCACCGGCCGCGTTCGTGGCCGGCACCTTCGACGTGCTGGCCGGCACCCACGCGATGGCCGAGGCGGCCCGGCGCATCGAGGGGGCCACCTACACCGAGCTGCGCGGCACGCACTTCGTGCAGATGGAGCACCCCGACCGCGTGCACGCGCTGCTGCTGGAGTTCCTGCGTAAGGTCGGCTGACATGCGACGCACCACCGCCCTGGTCGGCACGGCCACGCTCGCCGCCGTGCTGCTCAGCGGGTGCGGTGGTGACGACGAGCCCGAGGACTCCGGCGACACCGTCACGGCGACCCCGCAGCCGACCGGACCGTCCTCCCCCACGACCCCCGGGACCGGACCGTCCAAGCCCACCGGCGACAACACGCCGTCGACCGACGACGGTCCCGCGAAGGTGGTCGGCACCATCGCCACCGGCCTGGCCGCGCCGTGGGGCCTGGCGTTCCTGCCGAACGGCGACGCGGTCGTCACCGAGCGGGACACCCGACGGGTGCTGCTGCTCGACGCGCCGTCGTACGACGTGCGCCAGGTCGGCCTCATCGACGCGGCCGTCTCCAACGGCGACACCGGCGGCGAGGCCGGGCTCCTCGGCGTCGCGGTCTCCCCCGACTTCGGCTCGGACCGGACGCTGTTCTTCTACCTGAGCACCGCCGCGGACAACCGCATCGTGAAGGCGCGGCTCGAGGGCAGTCGGCTCGGCACCCCGACGGTGATCCTCGACGGGATCCCCGTCGGCGGGATCCACGACGGCGGGCGGCTCGCGTTCGGCCCCGACGGCTACCTCTACGCCTCCACCGGCGAGACCGGCGACCGCGACCTCGCCCAGGACAAGGGCACGCTGGCGGGCAAGATCCTGCGGATCACCACCGACGGCGAGCCGGCGCCGGGCAACCCGTTCCCCGGCTCGGAGATCTGGTCCTTCGGGCACCGCAACGTCCAGGGGCTCGCGTTCGACGACGCGGACCGGCTGTGGGCCTCGGAGTTCGGCGACCAGACCTACGACGAGCTCAACCTGATCCGCCCGGGCGAGAACTACGGGTGGCCGATGGTCGAGGGTCGCGGCGGCACCGGCGGCCTGATCGACCCACAGGTGGTGTGGGAGACCGACGTCGCCTCGCCCTCGGGGCTGGCCTGGCTCGACGGGCACCTGTGGCTGGCCTCGCTGCGCGGCGAGCGGCTGTGGCGCATCGATGTCCACGGCGACCACGCCAGCCACCCCGTCGACTTCTTCGTCGGGAAGTACGGCCGGATGCGCACCGTGGTCGCGACGCCCGAGGGTCGGCTGTGGGTGACGACCAGCAACCGCGACGGCCGCGGCGATCCGGCACCCGGTGACGACCGGATCCTGCTCATCGAGCCGTGACGGAGACCCCGCTGTCGACCGGACGCTCGACCGTGCCGGTCACGGTGGCCCGCCGTGCCGCCCGGCGCAGCGTGGTGAGGACGGCCGGGCCCAGCAGGACGATCGCGACGACGTTGGTGATCGCGCGCACCGAGTCCCAGCTGCCGGTCGAGGTCAGCAGCGTGTAGACGAGGAACGTGTGCAGGTTGTCCAGCAGCGGCGCACCGGGCACGTAGGACAGCGAGCCCTCGTGGCCGGGCACCTCGATGCCGGTGATGAACGGCCACCCCGAGAGGTTCATGAGCAGGCCGAAGAGGTACGCCGCCACCACGCCGTAGGCGGCCAGCACCGCGATCTCGGCCCGCCCCCGCAGGCCGCGCGGCAGCAGACCGGCTCCCATGCCGACCCAGGCGGCGCAGAGCATCTGGTAGGGCAGCCACGGCCCGACGCCGGCGGTCATCAGCGCCGAGGCGAACAGCGACGTGCAGCCGAGCACGAAGCCGAATCCGGGCCCGAAGACGCGCCCGGCGAGGATCAGCAGGAAGAACGTCAGCTCCACCCCGGCGGTGCCGGGCGAGATGCCGCGGAGCACGGCGTTGACCGCGCTGAGCACGCCGAGCACCGCGAGCACACGGGGGTCCATGCCGCCCTCGTTGAGCTCGGCGAGCACGACCGCGAGGACCACCGGCAGCAGCGCGACGAACAGGAACGGCGGGTCGACCCGCGCACCCTCGGGCACCCGCAGCAGCAGCGGCCAGCACAGCATCATCAGCCCCGCGGCCGACGCGACCGCCAGCACCGCGCCGGAGCGCAGGGAGACGCGGACCGCGGGGCGGCTCATGACGCGCTCGGCTCCTGCTCGAGCCGCCGGACGACCTCGTCGACGCGCAGCCACCCCGCGCCGAGCACCTTGGTCACCTGGGGCGCGAACGACGGCGACTCGGCGACCACCCGGCGTACCGGGCCCGAGGAGACGACCTCGCCCTCGGCGAGCACGACGACGTCGTCGGCCACCTGGGCGACGAACTCCACGTCGTGGGTCGCGACGAGCACCGTGCGGCCGTCGGCGGCGAGCCCGCGCAGCACCCGCGCGAGCACGTGCTTGGCGGCGTAGTCGAGGCCGCGGGTCGGCTCGTCGAGCAGCAGCACCTGGGGGCGCGCGGTCAGCACGATGGCGAGCACCAGCGCGAGCCGCTGCCCCTCGGAGAGGTCACGCGGGTGCTGGTCGGCGGGGATCCCGGGCACCAGCTCCTCGAGCAGGCCCTGGCAGGCGCCGGTGCCGCCGTCGGCGGCCGCACACTCCTCGGCGACCGTCTCGAGGTAGAGCAGGTCGGCGGCGTTCTGCGGGACCAGCCCGACCAGGCCGCGGCGCTCGGCGACGGCGAGGTCGGCGGGATCGACCCCGCCGATGGTGATCCGGCCGCCCGAGCGTCGGCCGCTGCCCTGCAGCGCCCAGATCA
Source organism: Nocardioides sp. (assembly GCF_024509035.1). Taxonomy (GTDB): domain Bacteria; phylum Actinomycetota; class Actinomycetes; order Propionibacteriales; family Nocardioidaceae; genus Nocardioides. Next base: position 29,023 of record NZ_JANINT010000137.1, read on the forward strand.
GCGAGGACTTGCCGGAGCCGTTGCGGCCCATCAGCGCGGTCACCCGGCCCCCGCCGAGCTCGAGGTCCACGTCGCGCACGGCCACGGTCTCGCCGTGGACGACCGCGAGGCGCCGTACGGCGACGGCGGGCTCCTGCTCGGCCTCGGCGACGTCCGGCGGGACCCCGAGGCGCTCGACGAGGCCGCGGGCCCGGCGGCGGGCGTCGCGCACGCTCAGCGGCAGCGGACGCCAGCCGGCGGCCCGGCCGAGCTCGACGATCGGGGGCACGACCGGCGAGGTCACCAGCAGCTCGCCCGGCTCGCCCACGTGCACCCGCCCGGCCCCGGTGAGCAGGCACATCCGGTCGGCGAACGGCACGACCCGCTCGAGGCGGTGCTCGGCGACCAGCACCGAGACGCCGAGGTCGTGCACGAGCCGGGTCAGGGTCGCCAGCACCTCCTCGGCGGCCGTGGGGTCGAGGGCCGAGGTCGGCTCGTCGAGGACGAGGAGGCGGGGATGCATGGTGAGGACCGAGCCGATCGCGACCCGCTGCTGCTGACCGCCCGAGAGCGTGCGCAGGTCGCGGGCGCGCAGGTCGGCGATGCCGAGCAGGTCGAGGGTCTCCTCGACGCGCCGCCGCATGGTGTCGGGCGGCAGGCCGAGCTGCTCCATGCCGTAGGCGAGCTCCTCCTCCACGGTGTCGGTGACGAACCCCGCGGCGGGGTTCTGCCCGACGAAGCCGATCGCGTGCGCGCGGTCGCGCGGCGGGGTGTGCACGATGCTCGCGCCGTCGAGCAGCACATCGCCGCGCAGGGTGCCGCCGGAGAAGCGCGGGACCAGGCCGGTCACCACACCCAGCAGGGTCGACTTCCCGGCGCCGGTCGGGCCCGAGACGAGCACCAGCTCGCCCTCGTCGACCTCGAGGTCGACGTCGGCCAGGACCGGTGGCCCGTCGTCGTAGGAGAACCCGATGCCGCGCAGCTCGATCATGCCGCCACCTCCTGGGGCGTCTCGGTCCGCACGAGCGCGGCGCTCATCGCTCGCGGGGGCTGGGGGGAGCAGAGGGCGCCGGCCAGCGCCACGACCGCCGCGGCGAGCGCGGTCGCGCTCACCGGAGGCATGGCGTCGAGCACCGGGTAGGCGACCAGGAGCTGGTGGTGCGCGAGCCACCAGCCGATCGCACCGACGGTGAAACCCGACCCCGCCACGGCGAGCTCCGGTGCGTGCCACCGGTCGGCTCGATAGCGGGTGCGCTCGACCCGGCGGCCGGCGCTGAGCAGGCCGGCCCCGGCCGCGAGGACGCCGAACGCCAGCATCGGCAGCGCGAGGTAGCGCGGCGCGGTCGTGTCGAGGACGGCGTACACGCCCACGCAGATGCCGCCGAGACCGACGAGCATGAGTGCTCCCGTCGTCCGTCGTCGGGCGCGGGTCAGGCCGGTCGCGCGGCCGTAGCCGCGGGTGTCCATGCCGGCGGCCAGCGCGAGCGAGCGCTCCAGCGCGTCCTCGAGCACGGGCACCAGGAAGCGGCGCAGTCGCCCGATCCGGCCGGTGTCGCCGCCGCGCAGGACCTGGGCCGCCTTGACCCGGCGCGCGCTGTCGGCGAGCTGCGGGAGGATGCTGACCGCGACCACCAGCGCGGTGCCGATCTCGTAGAGCGCCGGCGGCACCGAGCGCAGCAGCCGCTTGGGGTTGGCCAGCGAGTTGGCGGCGCCGATGCAGATCACGATCGTGGCCAGACGGAGGCCGTCGTAGAGGGCGAAGAGCAGCGCCTGGGCGTGCACCGGCCCGAGCAGGGTGATGCCGGCGACCCAGTCGGGCAGCGGGATCTCCGGCAGGTCGAGCAGCACCGGCCCGCCCGACCAGCCGCCGAAGACCAGCCGGAACACCACGCGGATCACGACGATCGCGACCCCGAGCCACAGGTAGAGGCCGAACGAGAGCGCCCACGGGTGGTCCGAGCGTCGCAGCGACACCGCAGTGGCGGCCACGCCGATGATCATCAGCAGGAGCAGGGGGTTGGTGGTGAACGACGCCGCCACCGCGAGCCCGACCGCCCACAGCCACCAGGCCACGGGGTGCAGGTCGCGGTGTCGGCGTACGTTCGCGGTCACGGCCGGGCCGACCTCCGGCGCCGCGCCAGGGCGGCGCCGCCAGCGGCGCCGAACAGCGCGACGATCGCCACCGGCGCGACCCAGGACGGGAGCCCTGGGTCGTCGGAGCCCTCGGGGTCGGTGGCCTCGGCGGACACCGGGGCCGCGTCGGCGCTCGGCGCCTCGCTCGGTGCGGTGCCGTCGGTGGCCGTCGGGCTGGGGTCGACGCTGCCCGGAGCCGGCGGCTTGTCGCCCTTGCGGTCACCCTTGCCGGCCCCTCGGGTCGGCGCTGCGGTGGCGTCGCCGGAGGCGTCCGCGCTCGGCGAGGCCGAGCCCGACGGGTTCCCCTGGCCGGAGCCCGAGCCGACGGGCCCAGGCCCGTGGCTCGTGCCGTGGGTGGGCGCCTTCGTCGGCGCCGTGGTCGGGGTCGGCTCGGCCGCCGGGTGCGGTGACGGGTTGACCCCGGGGGTCGAGCGGGCCGAGGAGCCGTTCCAGGAGAAGGCCACGTAGCCACCGTCGGGGACCTTCAGCGATCCGGCCCCGGTCGTGGCGTAGGTCCACGACCCCGACGTCCCGTCGGACCAGTACAGCCCCCAGTAGGCGTCGGCCGGGGGCGTGTTCACGCACGGGTCGTCGGCAGGCTTGCCGGCCACGCGGCACACGAAGCTCGGCTGGCGCTGGACATAGGTCAGCGAGAAGCCGGCGGCCGCGAACAGGCTGGCGGCCGTGTCGCCACCGCCGCCCGCGACGCACGCCGACTGCACCCCGCCGCCGAGCTCGTGGAAGTCGACGACGACGCTGACGCCGTCGGCGGACGCACAGGTCGACGCGCTCGCCGGGGAGGCCGGCATGCCGGCGTACGCCGCCGCGGCCATGGTGGCCGCGGCGGCGATCCGAGACAGTGTCCGCACGTCAGCGGGTGACGGTGAAGGAGCCGGCGGCCTTGCGGTGGGCGAACTGTCCGCGCACCACGACCTTGGCCTTGCCCGGGCGGTTCGGGACCTTGGTCCGGAACACCAGGACACCCTTGCCGTTGGCCTGGCCCGACGCGCCCTCGCCCGCCCCGCTCGAGCCCTTCGCGGGCCAGGTGATCTTGGCGGTGCCGATCTCGCCCGGGGCGAGGCCGGCGATCTTGATGACCTGCTTGGCGCCGGGGGCGACGCGCGCCTTGAGGGTGAGCTTCAGCCTCGTCCTGCCCAGGGCGTTGATGGTGACCTTGTTGATCGTCCCGGCGGCGTTCGCGACCGTCACCCGGCTCTTGCCGGTCGTGGCCGGGATCCGGACGCGGAGCTGGGCCTCACCGGACGTGTCGGCGTAGCCGAGCACGGACTGCTCGCCGAGCATCGCGCAGAGTGCCTCGCCCGGAGCGGCGTCGATCACGCCGACCGGCTTGAAGCCACCGGCCCGGACGTACTCGGCCGCGAACAGCGCGTGCGGCTCGCCCGTGCCGGCCGGTGCCCACTGGAGGGCGGGCAGCGCCTGGGCGGTCGCCATCAGGAACTGGCCCTGGGTGGCCGCGTCGATCGCACCGCCGCTCTGGATGGCCTTCAGCGCGGCGTCGTCGTAGGCGATCGCCCCGAGGTCGGCTGCTGCGTAGTAGACGCAGTTGGCGACGTTGGCCGCCTGGTGCGCGCGGATCCACGAGGCCGCGTCGGCCGCCGCGTCGGTCGCGCCCAGGGTGGCGAGCGCGGAGGCGGCGAGCCCGGTGCTGTTGGTGTTCGGAGCCTCGGTGGTGGGACCGCCGCCGAAGGCGCCGTTCGCCCGCTGGCTGTCCAGCAGCCACGTCTTGGCGCGAGCGAGCGCGTCGGCCACACCCGGCGCGGTCGCGTCGCCGGCCAGGGCGAGCACGGCCTGGGACGTCGAGTCGGTGTCGGGCTCGTCCCCGGCGCCGCAGGACTGCGCGCCCGGGGCCGCGGGGATGTCACCCCGGAAGAAGCCCGCGGGGCACTGCTGGTCGAGCAGGTAGTCGACGGCCGCGGCGTACGCCGTGCTGCCGGTGCCGCGCAGGCCCTCGGCCGCCAGGGCCTGGATGTAGGTGTTGTCGTAGCTGTCGTCGGGCGCGCCGTCGGCCGTCGAGATCACCCGGCCGCTGTCGGCGACCAGGGAGTCGAGACGCTCGACGAGGTCGACACCGCCGAACGCGTGCTCGTCGCCACCGACGCGCTGGGCCAGCACGAGCACCTTGGCGGTCGACCCGCCCGACTCGCCGGTGTGGGTGACGCCCTTGTCGTCGTAGGAGTAGGCGATGTAGTCGTTGACGCCGGCCTCGACCGCGTCGCGGATGCGGGTGACGGTGGCCTCCTGGCCACCGACGGCGTGCAGGCCGAGGGCGACGTCGATGCCGAGGCCGTACTGCGGGCCGTAGTCGCTCGGGAACAGTCCCGAGTCGGGCACCTGTCCGGCCAACCAGGCGGCGGAGGCCGCGGCCGGAGCCGGGTCGGTCGCGGCGGCGGCCGGAGCGGAGGTCGCCGCCAGCGCGGTGAGAGAGAGGGCCGGGACCGCCAGGAGGGCGGTCGAGCGGCGCACGAGGGTGTGCATGGTGTTCCTTCCCGCTGCGACAGCGGGAGGCGGTCAGGGAGGTTCCCCGGCGGCCACCCGCTGCTTTCCTCGACAGCGTGTGATCAGGACGCGTCGCTTCGGGTGCTCCGGCTCGCCCCCGGCCCTGGCTGGTCGGGAGGCCTACGGTTGCGGGTCAGCGCCGGACTCGGACCGGCTTCCCCCAGCTGCGGGCGTGGTGAATGTGTTGAGTTGTAGGGCCGTGCTCAGGTGATACGAGCGCAGCATATCGCTCGCCCGCCTCCCCTCGGCCCCCGGTCCGATCCGCGTTGACCCGCCCGAAACTTTCGGGCGGGTCAACGCAGACGAGCCTCAGCTGAGCTTCTCGAGGACGAGCTCGCGGACCCGGCCGGCGTCGGCCTGGCCGCGCATCTCCTTCATGACCGCGCCGATGAGGGCACCGGCGGCGGCGACCTTGCCGTCGCGGATCTTGTCGGCGACGTCGGGGTTCTCGGCGATCGCCTTGTCGACAGCGGCCGAGAGCGCGCCCTCGTCGGAGACGATCGCGAGACCGCGGGCGGCGACGATCTCGTCGGGAGTGCCCTCGCCGGCGAGCAGGCCGTCGAAGACCTGGCGGGCCAGCTTGTCGTTGAGCTTGCCCTCGTCGACCAGCACCTGCACGCGGGCGACGTCGACCGGGGTGACACCCAGCTCGGCGACCTCGACGCCCGCCTCGTTGGCGCGGCGGGCCATCTCGCCGAGCCACCACTTGCGGGCGGCCTGGGGCGAGGCGCCGGCGGCGATCGTCTCCTCGACGATCAGCAGCGCGCCCGCACCGACGGTGTCACGCATCTCGAGGTCGGAGAAGCCCCACTCGGCCTGCAGCCGGGCGCGCTTCTGGGTCGGGTTCTCCGGCAGCGTGGCGCGCAGCTCCTCGACCCACTCGCGCGTCGGCGCCACCGGCACCAGGTCGGGCTCGGGGAAGTAGCGGTAGTCCTCGGCGTCGGACTTCTCGCGGCCGCTGGTGGTGACACCGGTGTCCTCGTGCCAGTGGCGCGTCTCCTGCAGGATCTTCTGCCCGGACTCGAGGACGGCCGCGTGCCGCGACATCTCGTAGCGCACCGCGCGCTCGACCGAGCGCAGCGAGTTGACGTTCTTGGTCTCGGTGCGGGTGCCCAGGGTGCCCGTGCCCTTCGGCGAGAGCGACAGGTTGACGTCGGCGCGGATCGAGCCCTGGTCCATCCGCGCGTCGGAGACCCCGAGGGCCACGATCAGGTCGCGCAGCTGCGCGACGTACGCCCGCGCGACCTGCGGCGCCTTCTCCCCCGCACCGAGGATCGGCTTGGTGACGATCTCGATGAGCGGGATGCCGGCGCGGTTGTAGTCGACCAGCGAGTGGTCGGCGCCGTGGATGCGGCCGGTGGCGCCGCCGACGTGCAGCGACTTGCCGGTGTCCTCCTCCATGTGCGCGCGCTCGATCTCGACCCGGAAGGTCTCACCGTCGCCCTCCTCGTTCGGCACAGTGACGTCCATGTAGCCCTCGAACGCGATCGGCTCGTCGTACTGCGAGGTCTGGAAGTTCTTCGGCATGTCCGGGTAGAAGTAGT
>NZ_JANINT010000138.1 GCF_024509035.1 Nocardioides sp.
GCCCGATCGTGATCCGTACGGCGGACGTCGACCTCGACGGCCGGCTCACCGTGACGGCCGGCGCGACGCTGGTGCGCGACTCCGATCCGGCGTGCGAGGTGGCCGAGACCCACGCCAAGGCGGGCGGCATCCTGAGCGCGTTCGGGCTGGTGCCTGCGGCGCCCACGCCGACGGTCAACATCGCCGAGCTCGTGAGCGACGAGGACGTGCTGCTCGCGCTCAACGCCCGCAACCAGCGGCTCAGCAGGTTCTGGCTCACCGACCAGGGCGGCTCACCGCCGGACCCGCGACTGGCCGGTCGCAGCGCGGTGATCCTCGACGGCGAGGACGACTTCGTGAACATGCTGCGCCACGTCCTCGGCGTGCTCGGCATGACGTCGACGGTCGTCCGGCACGAGGACTACGCCGCCGGCGTGCTCGACGGCTTCGACCTGGTGATCGTCGGGCCGGGCCCCGGCGACCCCCGCGACGACGCCGACGCCAAGATGGCCAACCTCAGGGCGGCGGTTGCGGAGCTGGCGGACGCGGGTCGGCCGTTCCTCGCGGTCTGCCTGGGGCACCAGGCGCTGTGCCACCACCTCGGCATCCCACTGACCTACAAGGACATCGTCTTCCAGGGCACCCAGTCGCCGGTCTCGATCGGTGGCCGCACCGAGCGGGTCGGCTTCTACAACACCTTCGTCGGGCGGCTCGCGGACGGCGCGGAGCCGCCCACGGGCGTCCAGGTGGAGGCGGATGTCCAGACCGGTGACATCCACCTCGTGCGCGGTCCGCACTACCGAGGCATCCAGTTCCACGCTGAATCGATCCTCACCGAGCACGGCTACGACCTGCTCCACCAGCTCGTCTCCGAGCTTCTCCTCGATGTGGGTTCCCTCGAGGCGACGGAGCGCTAGGCTTGTCGGCGTGACACGGCGGGAGACCCGCTCGTGGGCCCGGTGAAGACTGCCCCCCAGCTTCATCGGGCCCTTCCCGTTCCTGGGCCCGTTCCTGGGCCCGTCTCCGGGTCCGCTCCAGGGGCGCGCGTGGTCGTCGTCGACCACCACGACTCCTACACGTGGAACCTCGTGCACCTGGTCGCCGCCGTCACCGGCTCGCTCCCGGCCGTGGTCCAGCACGACGAAGTGTCCGTCGACGAGGTCCTCGCGTTCAGCCACGTGGTGCTCTCACCGGGGCCCGGCCACCCCGACGAGCCCGAGGACTTCGCGGTCGGCCGCGAGGTGCTGCGGAGGGCCACCCGCCCGGTGCTCGGGGTCTGCCTGGGTCTGCAGGGCCTGGTGACGACGTACGGCGGCACCGTCGGGCGGGTCGCGCCGGCCCATGGCGAGGTCGGGGCCATCGACCACGACGGGCGTGGGGTGTTCGCCGGGCTGCCGCAGGGCTTCGCGGCGGTGCGCTACCACTCGCTCGCGGCGCTGACGGTGCCCGACTGCCTGGAGGTCTCGGCCTGGTCCGAGGGGGTCGTGATGGGCGTGCGGCACCGGACGCTCCCGCTCGAGGGCGTGCAGTTCCATCCCGAGTCGGTCCTCTCCGAGCACGGCGCGCGCCTGGTCGCGACGTTCCTGGGGCTGCCGTGAGCACGGCGCTCGAGGTGTTCCGCGAGGTCGCGGCGGCGTACCCCCGCTGCTTCTGGCTCGACGGCGGGGGAGCGCGGGAGTGGTCGGGTGGACGCTCGACGATCGGCTGGCTGGAGCCCGACGACGCGTCGATCACCTATGACGCAGGGCGGCGCGAGGTGACCCGGCACGCTGGTGGGCGCTCGGAGGTGGTCGGCGACGACGTGTTCGCCGTGCTGGAGGCCGAGCTCGCCGCCGGCTCGCCCGAGGACCTCTGGGTGGGCTACCTCGGCTACGCCTGCCGACCGGACCTCCCCGCGACCACCGGGGGCGGGCTGCCCGACGCCGTCTGGATGCGGCCGAGTGGCGTCCGATACTTCGACCACGGACTCGTCGGGCAGTCCCGGCACTTGTCGGCCGAAGCTTCCCCCGACAAGTGCGGGTTTCCCCGGCCGGCCGGGGAAACCGTCCCCGCGGCCTACCGCGCCGCGTTCGACCGGGTCCAGGAGCAGCTGCGGGCGGGCAACACCTACGAGGTGAACCTGACCTACCGGCTCGAGGAGCGCAGCACGGCAGCGCCTGCGGAGGTCTACGAACGGCTGCGCGAGCTCAACCCCGCGCCGTACGCCGGCTTCGTCCAGCACGACGTCACCGACGTCGCGGGGGCGCGGGCGTGGCTGCTGAGCAGCAGCCCCGAGCGCTACGCCCGCATCGAGGCCGACCGGACCGTCGAGACCCGGCCGATCAAGGGCACGACGCCCCGGGGCGCCACGCCGGAGGAGGACGAGGCCCAGCGACGTCGGCTGGCCGAGGACGCCAAGTTCCGCGCCGAGAACCTGATGATCGTCGACCTCCTGCGCAACGACCTGTCGATGGTCTGCGCGCCCGGGACCGTCGAGGTGCCGGGCCTGATGGAGGTCGAGACCTACCCGAGCGTGCACCAGCTGGTGAGCACCGTCCGCGGCCGGTTGCGCGACGACGTCACGACCGTCGAGGCGGTGCGCGCGCTGTTCCCCGCCGGCTCGATGACCGGTGCGCCCAAGCTGCGCACGATGCAGGTGATCGAGGCGGTCGAGGACTCTCCCCGCGGTCCGTACGCCGGCGCGCTCGGCTGGATCGGTGCCGACGGCCGGGCCGACCTCGGCGTGGTGATCCGCAGCCCGACCACGGCCGGGGACGGCCGCTACGTGCTCGGCACCGGCGGCGGCATCACCGTGCGCTCCGAGGTCGCCGACGAGCACGCGGAGTCGGTGTGGAAGGCGGAGCGGCTGCTGGCCGCGCTGGAGCCGGCGGACCGACGCCAGGCGTAGGCCCTGGCCCGCGTGGTTACCCTCGAATCCATGGAGAACCCGCACGTCATCGTGCTCTTCGGGGCCACCGGGGACCTCTCGCGGCGCAAGCTCCTGCCGGGGCTGCTCCGCCTGTTCCAGGCAGGGCTGATCCAGGAGGCCCGCATCGTCGGCACCTCGCTCGAGGACATCGACACCGAGGCCTTCGTCAAGATCGCCCGGGTCGCGTGCGAGGAGTTCGGGCACTGCCCGCTCGACGGGCAGGCGTGGGAGCCGTTCGAGCAGATGCTGCGCTACGTGCCGCAGTCGGCGGGCCCGGCCGCACTGGCTGACGCCGTACGTCAGAGCCGCGCCGAGCTCGGCGCGCCGGAGCGCGACGTCGACATGCTCCACTACCTCAGCGTGCCGCCGAAGGCTGCGCTCGACGTCGTCCGCCAGCTCGACGAGGCGGGGCTGGTCGAGCACTCGCGGATCGTCATGGAGAAGCCCTTCGGCACCGACCTGGCCTCGGCGCAGAAGCTGAACGCGCGGCTGCACGAGGTCTTCGACGAGAGCCAGATCTTCCGCATCGACCACTTCCTCGGCAAGGAGGCGGCCCAGAACATCCTGGCGTTCCGCTTCGCCAACGGCCTCTTCGAGCCGATCTGGAACCGCAACTTCATCGACCACGTGCAGATCGACGTCCCCGAGACGCTCGGCCTCGAGGGCCGCACGAGGTTCTACGAGACCACCGGCGCCTACCGCGACATGGTCGTCACCCACCTCATGCAGGTGCTGGCGTTCATGGCGATGGAGCCGCCCACCTCGCTCGCCCCGGAGCCGATCGGCGAGGAGAAGCTCAAGGTGTTCCGCTCGATGCGTCCCATCGAGCCCCACAACGTCGTGCGCGGGCAGTACGCCGGCTACCGCGACCACCCCGAGGTCGCCGACGACTCCGACACCGAGACGTTCGTGGCGCTCAAGGTCGAGATCGACAACTGGCGCTGGGCCGGGGTGCCGTTCTTCCTGCGCACCGGCAAGAAGCTGGCCGAGGGCGCCCGGATCATCTCGATCGCGTTCAAGGAGCCGCCGCTGACGATGTTCCCGGCGGGCTCCAACGCCGGCACCCAGGGGCCGGACCACCTCACCTTCGACCTGGCCGACCAGTCCCGGATGTCGCTGTCGTTCTACGGCAAGCGCCCCGGACCCGGCATGAAGCTGGAGAAGGTGTCGATGCAGTTCGCGACCCACGACACGACCTCGTCGGACGGCGTGCTGGAGGCCTACGAGCGGCTCATCCACGACGCGATCCGTGGCGACCACACGCTGTTCACCACCGCCGACGGCATCGAGACGCTGTGGGAGAAGTCGATCCCGCTGCTGGAGAACCCGCCGCCGGTCCGCTCCTACGCGCCGGGCAGCTGGGGCCCCAACGCGATCCACCAGCTGATCGCCCCCCAGGCCTGGCGGCTGCCGTTCGAGCGGTCCTGGCGGGAGTCCAAGGACCCGTACGGCTCCTGATGCGCCGGTTGGTCGGTCTTTCAGTTCAATTGCGCGGCGAGGCACGCGTTACCGACGGGTAACCGGTGCTCAACCCAACAATTGAACGGACAGTCCCTCCCGATCCGCCCCCTAGCCCGAGCAGATCTCCGTGAAGGCGTTGACCAGCAGGTCGACGTCGTCCTCGGTGGCCACCAGCGGCGGGGCGAGCCGGACGGTCTGGCCGTGCGCCTCCTTGGCGAGGATGCCGTGCTCGAGCAGCCGCTCGGAGACGTCGCGGCCCGACGCCAGCTCCGGGCTGATGTCGACGCCGGCCCACAGGCCGCGGGTGCGCACCTCGTCGACGCCGTTGCCGACCAGCCCCTCGAGGCCCGAAGCCAGCCGGGCGCCCAGGTGGGCCGCGCGCTCCTGGAACTCACCGGTCTCGAGCATCGCCACGACCTCGCGACCGATCGCGGCCGCGAGCGGGTTGCCGCCGAACGTGGACCCGTGGGTCCCGGGGGTGATCACCGAGAGCACGTCGCCGTTCGCGGCGATCGCCGAGACGGGGTAGAGGCCGCCGCCCAGCGCCTTGCCGAGCACGTAGACGTCGGGGACGACGTCCTCGTGGTCGCACGCGAACGTGCGGCCGGTGCGGGCCAGGCCCGACTGGATCTCGTCGGCCATCATCAGCACGTCGGAGGCGTTGCACAGCGCGCGGACGCCCTGCAGGTAGCCCTCGGGCGGCACGATCACGCCGGCCTCGCCCTGCACCGGCTCGAGCAGGACGGCGGCGGTGGTCTCGTCGATCGCGGACTCGAGCGCCGCGAGGTCGCCGTACGGCACGAGCTTGAAGCCGGGCGTGTACGGCGCGTAGTGGGCCGTCGCCGCCGGGTCGTTGGAGAACGACACGATCGTGGTGGTGCGGCCGTGGAAGTTGCCCTCCATCGCGATGATCGTCGCCTGCTGCTCCGGGACACCCTTGACCAGGTAGGCCCACTTGCGGGCCACCTTGATCGCGGTCTCGACCGCCTCCGCGCCGGAGTTCATCGGCAGGATCATCTCCTTGCCGGTCAGCCCCGCGAGGTCGCGCGCGAACGGGCCGAGCTGGTCGTTGTAGAACGCCCGCGAGGTGAGCGTCAGGCGGCCCAGCTGCTCACGAGCCCGCTCGACCAGCCGCGGGTGTGAGTGGCCGAAGTTCAGCGCGCTGTAGCCCGCCAGGCAGTCCAGGTAGCGGCGCCCCTCGACGTCGGTGACCCAGGCGCCCTCGCCGCTGGCCAGCACCACTCGCAGCGGGTGGTAGTTGTGCGCCGCATAGGCCTCGGTGAGCTCGACGTGAGCCTGGGTGTCGTTGAGCGGGAGGATGGCCTCGGTGCGGTCGGTGGTGCCGGTCATGACCGCATCGTCTCACCCAGGCTCAGCGCGTCTCGCGTCGGCCGTCATCGGTGTAGGTGACCGAGCCGAGGTCGACGGTGCGGCGCGCGTTGGCCAGCGCGGCCACCATCACGGTGCCCAG
>NZ_JANINT010000139.1 GCF_024509035.1 Nocardioides sp.
GCGCGCCTCGTTCGGGACGAGGAGGCCGCAGGTTCAAATCCTGTCAGCCCGACCATCCAGCAGGCCCGGATCCGCACTGCGGATCCGGGCCTGCTGCGTCATCTGGGGCCGCTCCTCGTGGCACACTGCCGCACATGCCGGACACGATGGATGAGGAGCCCGGGAAGGACGCCGGCAAGGACGCCCCCTCCCTGGAGCTGCCCTCGCTGGGCTGGCGCCGCCGCCGGCGGCGCGCCGAGCCGACGACCGAACCGACAGCTGAGCAGCCGGTCCAGCAGCCGGTCGAGCAGCCGGTCGAGCAGCCGGTCGAGCAGCCGACGGTCGCGGACCCGGCTGTGGCCGAGCCCACCGTCGTGATCGAGCCCGTCGAGCCCGTCGCGCCCGTCGCGCCGGCGCCGGCTGTGACCGCACCACTCACCGCGGTCCCACAGGTGGACGCGACACCGGAGCCGGCACCGGAGCCCGCACCCGAGCCGGCACCCGAGCCGGAGCCGCGACCGCGCCGTGAGCGCGGGCCGGGGGGCCTGGGAGCCGTCGTGCTCACCGGCGTGGTGGTCGGGCTGGGCATCGTCGGCCTCACCTGGGCCTCGCTGCGCCTGTGCGAGGAGGTCCAGGGGACGTCGTCGTGCGGCGACACCGGCTACGGGCTGCTGATCGCGATCCTCGCCGCGATGATCGTCGTCGGTGCGCTGCTGCTGCGGCTGCTGCGCGTGCCCGAGCCGGGCAGCACCAGCTTCCTGGCGGTCGGGCTCACAGCCGTGCTGGCCCTGCTGTTCCTGGTCGACTCCCTCATGGACCGCCCCATGGTGGTGGTCATCCCGTTGCTCACCGCAGGCACGTTCGTGCTCGCGCACTGGGTGACGCGCACGTTCGCGACCAGCGGGCGTTGACCCGCCCGAAACTTTCGGGCGGATCAACCGCATCTGTCGACGAACCCCATTGACCCGCCCTGAACTTTCGGGCGGGTCAACTCAGCGCGAGGCGAGCAGCTCGGCGATCTGCACGGTGTTGAGCGCCGCGCCCTTGCGCAGGTTGTCGTTGGAGACGAACAACGCGAGGCCGCGATCGCCGTCGACACCCGGGTCGGTGCGCAGGCGCCCGACGTACGACGGGTCCTTGCCGGCCGCCTGCAGCGGGTTCGGGATGTCGGAGAGCGCGACACCGGGCGCGTCGGCGAGCAGCTCGGCCGCGCGCTGCGGCGTCATCGGCCGCTCGAACTCGGCGTTGATCGCGAGCGAGTGGCCGGTGAACACCGGGACCCGGACGCAGATGCCGGAGACGCGCAGGTCGGGGATGCCGAGGATCTTGCGCGACTCGTTGCGCAGCTTCTGCTCCTCGTCGGTCTCGTTCAGACCGTCGTCGACGATCGAACCGGCCATCGGCAGCACGTTGTAGGCGATGGTCCGGGCGTACTTCACCGGGTCGGGGAACGCGACGGCCTCACCGTCGTAGGCCAGCTCGCGCGCCTTGTCGCCGGCGGCCGCCACCTGGGTCGCCAGCTCGTCCACGCCGGCCACGCCGGAGCCGGAGACGGCCTGGTACGTCGAGGCGATCAGCCGCACCAGGCCGGCCTCGTCGTGAAGCGGCTTGAGCACGGGCATCGCGGCCATCGTCGTGCAGTTGGGGTTGGCGATGATCCCGCGGCCGGCCTCGAACACCGCAGCAGCGGCCTCGGGATTGACCTCCGCCACGACGAGCGGGATGTCGGGGTCCTTGCGGAAGGCGCTGGAGTTGTCGACGACGACCACGCCTGCGTCCACGAACTTCTGCGCCAGCGCCCGCGACGTGGCGGCTCCAGCCGAGAACAGCGCGATGTCGAGTCCGCTCGGGTCGGCGGTCGAGGCGTCCTCGACCACCACCTCGCGGCCGGCGAACGGCAGCACCGTCCCCGCGGAGCGGGCCGAGGCGAAGAACCGCACCTCGCCGACGGGGAAGTCGCGCTCCTCCAGGATCTGTCGCATCGCGACGCCGACCTGGCCAGTGGCCCCGACGACTCCGATGTTGAAGGTACGGCGACTCATCGACCGGTCCCACCGTAGACGACGGCCTCGACCTCTTCGGCGTCGAGGTCGAAGGCGGTGTGGGTGGCTCGCACCGCGTCGTCGACCTGGGCCTCCTGGACGATGACGGAGATGCGGATCTCGGAGGTGGAGATCATCTCGATGTTGACCCCGGCGGCGGCGAGGGAGGCGAAGAACTTCGCGGTGATGCCGGGGTGGGACCGCATCCCGGCGCCGATCAGCGAGACCTTGCCGATCTGGTCGTTGTAGAGCAGCTCCTGGTAGCCGACCTCGTGCTGGATCCGAGCCAGCGCGGCCATCGCGGTCTGTCCGTCGGCGCGCGGCAACGTGAAGGAGATGTCCGTGAGCCCGGTGGCGGCGGCCGAGACGTTCTGGACGACCATGTCGATGTTGATCTCGGTGGCAGCGAGCGCCTCGAAGATGCGGGCCGCCTCACCGACCTTGTCGGGGACCCCGACGACGGTGATCTTGGCCTCGCTGCGGTCGTGCGCGACGCCGGCGATGATCGCCTGCTCCATCTCTTCCTCTCCTGCCTTGCTGTCCGGGATGACCCAGGTGCCTTCCTTCTGGCTGAAGGAGGAACGCACGTGGATCGGCATGTCGTAGCGGCGGGCGTACTCGACGCACCGCAGGTGCAGGATCTTGGCCCCCGAGGCCGCCATCTCCAGCATCTCCTCGGTCGAGACCCGGTCGAGCTTGCGCGCGGCGGGCACGATGCGCGGGTCGGCGGTGAAGACGCCGTCCACGTCGCTGTAGATCTCGCAGACGTCCGCGCCGAGCGCGGCCGCCAGCGCGACGGCGGTGGTGTCGGAGGCGCCGCGGCCCAGGGTCGTGACGTCCTTGGTGTCCTGGGAGACGCCCTGGAAGCCGGCGACGATCGCGATCGCGCCGTTCTTGATGGCGTTCTCGATGCGGCCGGGCGTGATGTCGATGATCTTGGCCTTGCCGTGGGCCGAGTCGGTGATCACGCCGGCCTGGGAGCCGGTGAACGACTGGGCCTTGTGGCCGAGCTGGGCGATCGCCATCGCGACCAGGGCCATCGAGATCCGCTCACCGGCGGTGAGCAGCATGTCGAGCTCGCGCGGGGGCGGCAGCGGCGTCACCTGCTGCGCGAGGTCACGCAGGTCGTCGGTGGTGTCTCCCATCGCGGAGACGACCACGACCACGTCGTGACCGGCCTTGCGTGTGTTGACGATCCGTTGGGCCACCCGCTTGATGCCGGCGGCGTCCGCGACCGACGATCCGCCGTACTTCTGGACGACAATGCCCACGGTTGGTCCCTCTGCTCGACTGCTGGCTGGCTGCTCTACCAGCCGTCGAGTCTACCGAGGTGCGGGCTCGCCGCCCTCGAGCATCTCATCGGCGAGCGCGAGCTGCTCCTCCTCGACGACGAACTCGGCGTCGAGCCGGTCGTGGGCGACGATCGAGAGCAGCGCATTGAGGGCCGCCCCCGCGAGGTTGCCCCACGAGGCGACGTAGGAGAACTGCCACCACCAGAGTGCCTCCTCGACGTTGCCGAGGCGGTAGTGACGCAGCCCGTTCTCGAGGTCGGTGGCGATGCTGGTGAGGTCGTCGGAGAGCTGGCTCTCGACCACGTCGGGCACGTAGGGGTCGAACACGAAGCTGTAGGTGTCGACGCTGTCGAGCATCGTCGCCAGCCGCATCCGCATCTCGTCGAGGTCGGGCTCGGGCCCGACGTCGGGCTGGTACTCACCCGCAGGGTTGAAGTCGCGCTGCGCGCCCAATCGAGCGCCCGCGAGCAGCACCTGGCTGATCTCCAGGAGCAGCAGCGAGATCGCCCGACCGCCGTCGGCTTCGCGGGCGATGGCCTGGAGGGCGAGCAGGAAGCTCTCGACCTGGTCGGCGATCTGCTGGGCGAACTCCTCGGTCTCGTGGTCGAGCGTGGTCTCAGTCATCTGCTGATCGCCTTCCTGCGAATGCGCGGCCCAGGGTCACCTCGTCGGCGTACTCCAAGTCACCGCCTACGGGCAGTCCACTCGCCAACCGCGTCACGCGCAACTCCATCGGCTTGAGCATCCGGGTGAGATAGGTCGCCGTCGCCTCACCCTCCAGGTTGGGATCGGTCGCGAGGATGACCTCGGTGATGGTCCCGTCGGCGAGGCGGACCATCAGCTCGCGGATGCGCAGCTGCTCCGGCCCGATGCCATCGATCGGCGAGATCGCACCACCCAGCACGTGGTAGCGGCCGCGGAACTCACGCGTCCGCTCGATCGCGACGACGTCCTTGTACTCCTCGACCACGCACAGCACCGACGGGTCGCGCCGCGGGTCGCGGCAGATGCGGCACTGCTCGTCCTGGGAGACGTTGAAGCAGATGCTGCAGAACTTCACCTTGGCCTTGACCTCGATGAGCACGTCGGCGAGCCGACGGACGTCGGTCGGGTCTGCCTGCAGCAAGTGGAACGCGATCCGCTGCGCACCCTTGGGGCCGACGCCGGGCAGGCGGCCCAGCTCGTCGATCAGGTCCTGGACGACTCCCTCGTACACCTAGCGGTCACCGCCAACGGCGCCTGGGCAGGCCACCACTAGAAGCCCAGCTGACCGGGCATGCCGGGCATGCCCTCGGCTCCACCGGCGAGCGGGCCGAGCGCCTCACCGGCGAGGGCGTCGGCCTGGGCCTTGGCGTCGCGGTACGCGGCCACGATCATGTCGCCGAGGTCGGCGAGGTCGTCGGGGTCGCTCCCGTCGAAGCCGCCCGCCTTGATCTCGACCCCGACCAGCTCGCCGACGCCGGTCACCTTGACCGTCACGGCGCCGCCGGCCACGGTGCCGTCGACGACGGTCTCGGCGAGCCGCTCCTGGGCGCTCTGCAGCTGCTCCTGCATCTGCTGGGCCTGCTGGAGCAGCGCGTTCATGTCGAAGCCGCCGCCGCCGAGTGCGTCGAAGGGGTTCTGGCTCATCGGGTCACCTCTGGTCGATCGTGCGGGGTCGGACGTGCGGGGGTCGGACATGTGGGGGTCGGACGTGCGGCGCGGGCGTTCACTGGTGACGGATCTCCTCGATCATCCGCGCGCCGAGCTCGCGCTCGAGCAGCTCCGCGGTGCTCAGGCCCTGCTCGTCGGCGTCGAGGTCGTCGGGGCGCGCCTCGGCGTCCGCGGCTGCCCAGTCGGGGCCCTCTGCACGCGGCTCGTCGCCGCTGCGGGTCTGCTGGATCGCGCCGCGGGCGGCGGCGATCGACTCGGGGTCGGTGGTGCGGCGCGGCTCGGCCGGGGGCGCCGGCTCGGCCTCGGGAACGGGCTCGGCGGCGACGGCCGGCGTGGTGACCACCGGCGCGTCGGCTCGCGCCCCGGGATCGATGATCGTGTCGATGCGCCACGAGGCGCCGACGACGTCGATCGCCGCCTGGCGGAGGATCTCGTCGCACCCGCCGTTGACGAAGCTGTCGCGCGCTCCGGCGTTGGTGAAGCCCAGCGTGAGCGTCTGGGCGTCGACAGCCACGACCTGGCAGTTCTGGGTGAGGTGCATCCACGCGAGCCGCCGGCGCAGCTTGGTGGCGTCGACGATGTCGGGCCAGAGCCGGCGTACGTCGACCAGCGTCAGCGCGCCGGGCGTCGCCTCGGCGGCGAGCTCCGCCACCGGTGAGGGCACCGGGGCGTCCGGCTGTCGGACCGGCGCGGACGCGGACGGTTCGGCCACGGATGGTTCGGCCACGGACGGTTCGGTCACGGGCGCGGCGGGGCGCTCGTCGACGGCGGGGACGGGCTCGGGCGCCGTGGCCGGAGCGCTGGGAGCCGGAGTGCTGGGAGCCGGA
>NZ_JANINT010000140.1 GCF_024509035.1 Nocardioides sp.
CTTGTGCGGTCATCGCCACTCCCGAGATGAAGTCGTGGCGGCAGTCTATCAAACAAACTTTCGGAAAGTCAACAGCAATCGCGAGATGCTGCGGAGAGATTCCGTCCGAGGCGGCGGTCGGCAAGCCGGGAGGAGGCCCGCGCGCCGGCGGACCGCTCCCGCTTCGTTGCCAGCCGACCGCAAGCGGAAGCAGCCCGCAGCCCGACTACATCCGGCGCCGTGCGCGGGCTTCGGAGGTCTCGCCAAGCCTGACCCGTGCGATGACGGCGGAATGATCAGCGAGCCCCGGCGAGATTGAGCCCAACAACACCGCCGACGGTCATCGCGAGCGAGAGCACCTTCATCCAGCCGAGGGACTCCCCGAGGAAGGCGAAGCCGACGACGGCGACCAGGGTCATGCCGACGACGGCGACCAGGGCCGTGCCGACGCCCGACCAGATCGCGTAGGCCACCGGGACCGCAGCGAGCTACTTCTTCGGGAGGTACTGGCTCCAGTCGATGTTCTTGCCGGGGCCGTAGTCCAGGAAGCTGGAGGAGGGGATCTTGCCGGTGAAGTTGCGGACGTTCACGAAGTGGCAGCCAGTCTCCTGGGCGGTGCACACCTGGCGCATCGCCTGGCCCGCGACCTGGAAGGCGGCGTGTCCGCGCGCGCAGTAGGCCCACTTGCGCGGCCGGAGCTTGAACTTGAAGCCCAGGCTGGTCGCGTCGGTCGTGCTGTGCGAGACGCCGGAGGTGACCTCGGCGGACACCTTGGAGAAGATCAGCCCGGCCTCGGCCTTGACCGTCCCCTCGACCTTCCAGGTGAACGTGGTCGAGTGCTCCCACGCGCACGTCGCCTCCACCGTCTGGCGGCGGCTGCTGTTGTGCACCAGGTAGTTGCCGTCCTGCTTGATGTACGGCTTGATCTTGGTGACCTTGACGCAGCTGCGGTACTGCGACGACGACCCGGAGTCGTAGGTCCACTTCCCGCACTTGAGCGCGGACGCCGCATCGGCTGGTGCGGTCACGAACGCCGGGACGAGCGCGCTGAGCAGCAGCATCAGGGCGCTGGCGATGGTCAGATGGCGCGATCTCGAAGACATGGTTCCCCCGTCGGTCGAAGCGTCGGATGCTCCTCGTCTGCCCCGCTCCAACGACGGGCAAACGCACGACACCGAGGTGCAGCGGACATCGGCTCAGAGGAAGGCGACGGCCAGAAGGACAGCGCCGACCGCGACCGTCAGCGTCATCAAGTACCCGAGGCCGAAGCCAGGCAACGGCTGTCGCGTCCGCATCGCCCGCTCGACCCGTGCCCAACGCACCAGCGCGAAGACGGTGACGAGCGCTCCGAACAGAACCAGCACGATCGCCAGCGTGGTGCGGACCCATGCCGTGCCGGGCACCTTCAGTGCGTGCAGCGCCACGCCACCGGCGAGCATTGCCAGAGCTGTGCGCACCCAGGCCAAGAACGTCCGTTCGTTGGCGAGGGTGAAGCGGGGGTCAGGCTCCTCGCCCCGGTCGTAGACCCAGTGGGGTCGCCGGTCGGTCATGCCGCCCATGCTGCCCCACGATGCTCGCGAGGAGCCCGTGGGCTCACCGCAGCGGGGTCAGCAGGCCGTCGCTGGCGAGCAGCTGGTTGTCGCTGGTGAGCACTAGGTGGCCGACGTTCTTGGGTGTGTCGCGGACGACCTTGCGGATGACCGGTCGGTGGCTGGCCCCGACCTGCCACAGCTCGCCGTTGAAGTCGATGGTCTCCGGGATGAACAGCTCGTCGCGCAGCCACATCGTGTCGCCGAAGACCTCGCCGAGCAGATAGTTCGTCGACCCGCGGCCGTCGGAGTTGGCCATCTGGATGGTGCCGCCGTGGGAGATCTGCGTGATCCCGTCCTCGCGGCGCACGCTGATGTCGTGCACCTCGCCGTTGAGGTAGAGGTCGACGTGGTGTTTCGCCATCACCTTCCAGAACGGCGACCGCTCGCCACCGCGGTAGTAGAGCAGCGAGGACCCCGTCGATCGCACCGGCTTGAGCACCGGCACGTGGCCCTGCACCACGAGCCAGTCGGTGCCGCGGCGCTCCGCCTGCCCGAGGGTGCGGTCGAGCCAGCGGAGCTGCTGGCGGTCGAGCTGTGGGACCACGTTGCCGCCGCCCACCCGGAACACGTCGACGGTGACCAGCAGCACCTCCGGGTCGAGGTACGTCGCGTAGGCGGTGTCGCGGGCCGACCCGTGCGGCCGGTTGGGCACGTGGCTGGGGGCGATCACCTTGCGGTACAGCGCGTGCTTGAAGGCGCCGACGTGGGCACGCTTGAAGCGGTTCCACCGGGGGTCCTCACCGCCGCGCCAGGGATTGTCGCCGATGTCGTGGTCGCCGACGGCGACGTAGACGGGGAGGTCCCGGGCGTCGAACCGCTGCCGCCAGCGGGAGAAGTAGAAGTCGGCCGCTCGCTTGATCGCCGCGGTCCGTTGCTTGGGCTTGCGCGTCGGACCGAAGATGCCGGTGTTGTCGTCGTCGCGCCCCCAGTGGCCTTCCACCAGGTCACCGGCAACGAGGACGTCGTCCGGCTGCTCTGCCTCGAACGAGTCGAGGATCGTGTCGACGGTCTTCGCGTACGCCGAGTTCCACGAGTTGGGCAGACCGCGGTGCCAGGTCCTCAGCTTGCTGACGTCCGCGAGATCGCAGTTCATGAAGTCGGGCGAGGACAGGAAGGTGTAGTCCGCCGGGCCTTCAGGTCGCGCCGGCGCCGGCGCCGTCGACGACGGCACGCTGGTCGACGGCGACGCGTCGGCGTCCGGCACGGCGACACTGGCGCCCAGGAGCGCCAGGCCGAGCGCGCTGGCGGTGATCATCGCCGCACGGGCGGGCCGGGTGATGTCCATGCGGCTGTGCACTTCCTGATCGGGTGCCGAGATCATCTCGACTGACTAGTGGGTCGGGAGACGGCCGCTCGCCATGAACGTTTCTCCGTGTGACCCAGGTCATGGAGCCCGTCGCCCGTGCCGGCGCCGAGGCTCCCTACGCTCCTCGGGTGACCTACGAGTTCGACGATCAGATCGCCGTCAACCGCCGGGAGGGGACGGGCGATGGCCGCGAACATGATGCCGTCTTCGCCGCCGATCTCGCAGGAGGTTGGTCAGTCGGCGGTGGCATCAACGGCGGCTACCTGCTCGCGGTCGTGGGCAACGCGCTGCGGCACACGCTGCCCGACAAGCCCGACCCGATCGCGGTCTCGGCCTACTACCTGTCCGCGTCGGCCGCGGGACCGGCGACGATCAGCGTCGACGTCCGTCGGGACGGCGGCAGCGTGGCGACCGCCGCTGCGGACCTGCGGCAGGGCGACGACGTGCGGATCACCGCGCTGGCGACGTACGGCGACCTCGGCCGGCTCGGCGACGACGTGCGCACCACGGCCGACGAGCCGGACATGCCGCCGCCCGACCGGTGTGTGCCCAACACGATGGCGCCGCCGGAGGTGCGCGCGATCGCGCCGCTCATGGACCGCTTCGACATGCGTTTCCACCCCGACCACATCGGCTGGGCGGTGGGGGAGCCGAGCGGCAACGGCGTGCTCAGTGCGTGGTTCCGCCTCGTCGACGGCCGCGAGCCGGACCCGCTGTCGCTGTTGATGGTGGTCGACGCGCTGCCGCCCGTGACGTTCGACCTCGGCATGCCGGGTTGGGCGCCGACCCTCGAGCTGACCACACACGTGCGAGCGCGGCCGGCGCCGGGCTGGCTGCGGGTGCGGCACGCGACCCGCAACATGGCGGGCGGGATGTTCGAGGAGGACTGCGAGGTGTGGGACTCCGCTGGCCGGCTGGTCGCCCAGAGCCGGCAGCTCGCCCGCCAGCCTCGTTCCTAGCGGTCCCGCAACAGTGACTCGCGATCAGCTCTGGACCAGGTCGCGATCGATGATCACCGGGCCCTGGTCGAGCCACCACTGGGCGCTGCGTTGGGTCTCGGGATCGCCCGATTCTGCGAGGTCGGCCAGCTCGGGGGCCGCCGCCATGCCGAGCGCGAACACGGTGGCATGCCGCTCGGCGCTGCGGGCGGCGTCGTAGCGGCTTGCGATGGCGGCGCTCTGGTCCGGTTTGAGCGAGCCGCCGAGGCCGGCGTTGACGAGCGCGCGAGCCCGGACCGTCGGCCGGTCGTCCACGACGGCGCGGTGGACGACCTGGTCCCGCTGCCCGCCGTCCCCCAGGCGCATCAGCACGGTCCACGCACGCGCCGCGAACAGCTCGTTGTCGTCGGCGGCGAGGCGCAGGCAGTGGTCGGCGGCCGCACGCGCGTACGGCGAGGCGGCGATCAACAGCGCCGCGTGGTGGCGACGCGGCTTGTGGGAGTGCAGGAGGGCTTCACGCAACAGTCGCCTCAGCATCTGGTCGGGCTCCTGCGCCTGGTGCGAGGGCGTCTCGCCCTGGACCGCCGCGGCCAGATCGGCCACGAGAGACGCGGCACGTGCGCTCGGGACCAGCTCGTCGCTGGTTCGTGCGTTGGTGACCAAGCCGAACGCCCGACGTGTGCGCAGGCCGCCGGCCACACGCTCCCAGGAGTCCTCGGGCAGCCGGACCGCGAGGTCGAAGGAGTCGAGTCGCCCGTCGAGCGACTCGCCGCGCCGCAGCGCACCGAGCACGTGGGACTCCAGCTTGGGAAGGGCGCTCTCGTCGAAGTGCCGGCGGGCCAGCTTGATCGCGGCCACCGACGACGCGGCGCGACGGAGGTAGATGTTGTCGGTGTCGCCGGACAGCAGCCGGAGCGTGAGCTCGGCCGCGGCCCTGTCGGGCACCTCGGCGAGCAGGTTGAGCACCGGAGCAACGACCTGGGCGTCCGGAGCGGTGACGAACCGACCGATCGCCATCAGCAGGTGCTGGCGCGCGATCGGGTGGCCGATGAAGGCGGCCGCAGCCTCGTAGCGGCGTACGTATCCTGCGCCGACCGCGCGCCCGAGCTCCGTGATGAGATGGTGCGTCACCTGGGCCCACTCCCGGTCGCGGAGGAAGACCTTGTCGTAGCGGTTGAGCTCGTCGGTGAGTCTCATCCAATGTGCGCCGGTGGCGAGGCCCTGCTCGCCGCGATCGAGCAGGCTCTCGACCTCCCTGTTGCTGAGGGGCGCCTCGTGCGCGGTGTTCCGCCGCACCGTCGGACCCTCGCCGCAGGCGCGACGGAGGCCGTTGGCGACCGCGACCAGCCACCCCTCGGGAAGGCCCAGGACCGACTCGTACGTCGACGTCACCGCCGCTGGCAGCGGCTGCAGGCCGGACTCCCATCGAGAGACTCGGGAGGCGTCGACGGCAATACCGCGCTCCTTCAGAGCAGCGATGAACCCCTCGCGCCGGGCGAGGTCGGGATCGGGCCCCAGCACCCGGCTCACGGTCAGCAGCCAGGCGATGCGCTGGTCGCACCCGACCTTGCCCGAGCTGAGCGTGTGCGGGTCCTCGGGAAGGCGCTGAGGGCGCCCGCGCCGACGCCCCGGTGGCGGCGTGCCCTCGTCTGCCATGATCCCCCGATCGTCGGGTGTCTGTCCGGCATGTCCCCGCCACCCACGACCATTTATTGCAGGTTTCCGACAGCGCTGCAACAACAACGCCGTGACCCGCGCAACATCTCTAATGTCCTCATCGGCACTCGGGATCCGTATGCGAGTGCTGCACACGGGGCTCTCGGGCTCCATGTAAAGGGGCGGGGGAACTTCCCGGTCCATTCACTCCGGAAGGAAACACAGCATGAACAGCAGCGGCATCAAGCGGGGTCTGGCGGTTTCCGCCGTCTCCGCTCTCGCGGTGGCCGG
>NZ_JANINT010000141.1 GCF_024509035.1 Nocardioides sp.
GAGACGGTGTCCACGAGCACCAGGCGCCAGAAGCGGAGGGCCGCCATCAGCAGCCGGCGCCCGAGATCGGCGGCCATGAAGGCGGCGCACGCGGCACCGAAGGCGAGTGCCTCCGCGCGGCTGAGGCCCACGGCCACGGCGGCGACCATCGGGCCGGCCACGGCCGCCGTGGCGATCGTGCCGGCCGCGCACCGAGCCAGTGCCCACCGGATGGCGGGGTCGTGACGGTCCAGGACCGTCAGCGAGTCACCCACCAGGCCGGTCGACAGCGCGGTGGCCATGACGACCGCACCGAACAGCATTGCGAACACCCCGAAGTCCGTGGCGCCGAGGGCCCGAGCCGCCACCACCTGCATCACGAGGCTGCCGCCCGCCAGCGTGACCTGGCCGGCCAGCGCCCCGAGGGCGGCGGGCCAGCCCGTGCCGTCGCGGACCGCGGCGGTGTGCGGCGTCATCGTCGTACCGGCTCCGAGGAGCGGCTCCGCCCCACGCGCCGTCCGCTGGCGCTGCCGCGCGCGGACTCACCCGCGGCCAGCCGCTTCAGGAGGCTCTCGTACCCGTCGGCGACCTCGTCCCAGCGGTAGCGCGACGCCGCCCGCGCCTGCAGGCGACGCCCGGACTCCGCGACCGGCACCGGGTCGGCCTCCGCCCGCTCGACGATCCCGCGCAGCTGGTCGGGGGAGGTGAAGAACCGGGCGTCGGGGCCGGCCACCTCGCGGTTGAAGACCACGTCGAAGGCCACGACCGGCGCCGCCGCGCCCATCGCCCTCAGCAGGGAGGGGTTGGTCCCGCCCACGCTGTGCCCGTGGAGGTACGTCGCACAGCCGGCGTAGAGCTGGTCGAGGAGCTCCTGGTCCCACACCCCGCCGAGGAGGACGACCCGCGGATCGGCTCCGGCGAGGTCGCGGACGCGAGCGGTGTAGCGGTCGCCGTACGGCGCCGACCCGACGACGACGAGGGGGTTCCGCGCGTTGGAGCGGCGGTAGCCGTCGACGATCTCGGCGACGTGGTTCTCGGGCTCGAACCGCGCGACGACCAGGTGGTAGGAGCCGGCGGTCAGGCCCAGCTCGGCGAGCCGGTCGGTGCGCGGTGCGGGCTGGATCGGGGCGCCGTACGCGAGCAGCTCGGTGTCGACGCCGAACTCCCGCCGGTAGTAGTCGGCGATCCCCTGGGCATCGGCGATGAGCGCGTCGGCCCACCGCACGGCGAGTGACTCGGCCCACCGGTAGTAGTGGCGTCCGGTCCCGCTCCACTTGTCCCGCTGCCACTCCAGGCCGTCGACGTGCACGGCGACCGGGACGTGGGCGGCGCGCAGCGCCGGAAGGAAGGGGGCGTTCGCCGCGTTGAACACCGTCGCGACGTCGTGGCCCCCGGTGCGCCAGAGATGGGCGACCGAGACGGCCGTGTGGCTCAGCGTCTCCAGCGACCGGGCATGCACCGCGGGCAGGTGCACGAGCCGCATGCCGAGGTGGTCGCGCCCGCCCGGGTCGCCGTCACCGCGGCAGTAGACGGTCACCTCCTGACCGCGCTCGACGAGGCGCCGCCCGATCTCCTCCACGGCCGTCTCGAAGCCGCCGTACCTCGCGGGAACGCCGCGGGTGCCGATCATCGCGATCCTCATCGGGCGGCCGCCGCATCCGCCGCCCGCAGCTCGCGCCACCACTTGCGGCAGGCCAGCGCGAGCATGCCCGCGTTGGCGAGCAGCATCAGCGCGTAACAGGACACGAACGCCACGGGGGAGCCGAGCAGCACGAACATCCAGCACTGGACGCCGTAGTCGTTCGGGAGGATCAGCCAGCGGCGCCAGGGGCTCTCGGCGCGCGTGGCAGGCGCCGGCCGGCCCGCCGGACGGAGGTGGGGGACCAGCACGATGCCGAAGAAGCACGTGACGTCGACGACGAGATAGGCGAGGGGCAGCAGGAGCACGACGTCGTTCGACACCGGTGCGAAGCGGAAGAACGACACCAGCACGGCCACGTGGACCAGGCACGTCTTCACGCAGTCGACCGTGTGGTCGAGCCACTCCCCGGCGAGCGAGCCGCGGCCGCGCAGCCGCGCCAGCTGGCCGTCGACGGAGTCCATGACGTAGCCGAGGGCGAGCAGGACCGCGGCGAGCACACCGGTGGTCCAGGTCGGGCGGGCCAGGGCGACGATGGCCAGGCCCGCCGCCGAGAGGGTGGCGCTGATCGCGGTGGCGAGGTCGGGTGTCAGGCCGACCTGGTGGGTGGCGGCCGCAACGCGCCGAGCCGCCGGCCGGTTCACCGCACGGGAGTACGCCGGTGTCCCGCGCGCCGGCTTCTGGGCCGCCCCGAGTGCTGCGAGGTCGGCGCGGTAGCCGCGGCGCACCCCGGTGTCCGCGCTGCCGCGGTGGTCGCTCGTCGTCGTGGCGCTCACGTCCTGCTCCCGTCCCGCCGCCCGGGGAACCCTCCTGGCGGCGAACCCCACCTGACGGGAACCTAGTGAGACGCGCGGCCCCGCCCAGGCGTGTGCACGCACGGTCGCCAATATTGGGTGAAGGGGTCTCGGGGTCGGATCGGCCGACGCCCTCGCGCGTCGAATGCAGGCGTGCGGACGACACATCTCGACACGGTCCTCGTGGCCAACCCGTCGGCAGACGTCTACGGGTCGGACCTCCAGATGCTGGAGAGCGTGGCCGCGCTCCGCGAGCAGGGGGTCCGGGTCGTCGTCGTGCTGCCGACCCTCGGTCCCCTCGTCTCCGCCCTGCGTGCGCACGGCGCCGAGGTCCGGGTCATCGAGTTCCCGGTCCTGTGTCGCGCCGCCGCGTCGCCGCGCGGGATGGCGCACCTGGCGCCGGCCGTCGGGCGGGCCGTCCCCGCGATCCGGCGCCTCATCCGCAACGTCGCGCCGGACCTCGTCTACGTGAACACGGTGACCCTGCCCTGGTGGCTCGCGGCGGCGCGCGGCACCGGGGCTCCGACGCTGTGCCACGTCCACGAGGCCGAGGCGGCCGACCCCGCGGTCGTGCGCCTGGGACTCGACCTGCCCCTCCTCCTGGCCGACGTCGTCGTCGCGAACAGCCGGACGACGCAGGCCTCGCTCGTGGCGTCGGTCCCGGCCCTCGCGTCGCGCATCCGGCTGGTGTGCAACGGCGTGGCCGGTCCGCCCACCTCGCCCCGGCTGCCGGGCCAGGAGCCGACCGGCGCCGCAGCCCGGCTCCTGGTCGTCGGCCGGATCTCGCGACGCAAGGCGCCGGACACCGCGCTCGAGGCGGTCTCGCTGTTGCTCGCCCGTGGGTACGACGTGCGGCTCGAGGTCTGCGGAACCCCTGCCCCCGGGCAGGAGGACTTCGCCGGGGCGCTCCACGAGCGCGCCGAGCAACCGGACCTGCGCGGAGCGGTCGCGTTCAGCGGCTACGTCGCCCCCATCTGGCCGGCACTCGCCCGGGCGGACCTCGTGGTCGCGCCGTCGCTCGGCGAGTCCTTCGGCAACGCCGTGGTCGAGGCGCAGCTGGCGCGGCGGCCCGTGGTCGCGACCGCTGTGCCGGGCCACCTCGAGACCGTTCGACACGGCGTGACCGGGATCCTCGTCGCGCCGCACGACCCGCGCGCGCTCGCCGACGCCGTCGGTTCGCTGCTCGAGGACCCGGGCCTCGCGCTGCTCCTCGCCGACGCCGGCCTGCGCTCGGCACGCAGCCGCTACGGGATCGAGCGCTACCGCGCCGAGATCCTCGACGCGGCGTGCTCGTGCGCGCTCAGCTCGGCGGCCCGCTCGATGTTGACCAGCTCGATGTCGTCACCGAGCCGCAAGAGGGCCTGACGCAGCCGGGTGCTCGACGTGTGCACGGTGTAGGGGAAGTAGACGACCTCGACCCCGACGGTGGCGAAGTCGCGCTCGAGCTTGTCGCCCTTCGGTGTCCCTGCCCAGTCGTCGCCCTTGAAGATGCGGTCGAACCTGAGCAGCCGCCAGGTGTCGAGCTTCTCGGGCACCGTCTCGGCGTGCACCGAGTCGACGTAGTCGATGTGCCGGACGATCTCGAGCCGCTCGGCCAGGCAGATGAAGGGCCGGGTGCCCTTCGCCAGCTCACACATCTCGTCCGACACCACACCGGCGATCAGGTGGTCGCAATGGGCGCGCGCGTGCTTGAGCACGTTGAGGTGCCCGATGTGGAAGAGGTCGTACACGCCGGGTGCGTATCCCACGACAGTGCTCATCGTCGCTCCAAGGTCGATCCACGCAGCTCCACGCTGGTCGGGAGAGCCCTGCCGAGCAGGCCCTGAGCCGAACCTAGGAACGCGGCACCGCCTGCCGGAGCGCGCCGCTGCGACATACCCAAGACGAGGGACCGGCCGCCGCCGGCGGAGCAGGTACGAACGCCAGGTGAACGGGGCTCGCGTGCCACCCCTGGCACGTTCTGACCATCGACGAGGCCGCGAGCATGACCCGTTCGGACTAGGCCAAACCTCACCGGCCGACGAGTTCGGCAAAGGAGGCCTCGGTGTTCGTGCGACGTTCACCGGCGAAGGCCTTCTCGTTCCGGTGGCCTCCTGACACTTCTGGCGATTCAGCAGCGCGCTCCACCGAGCGCCGTCGTCAGAGAGCACCGCGTGACCACCCAACCTGTGCCCACCCTTCCGGGGCCGAGCGCCTCCACCGAGGTGGCTCCCCGCAAGATCTCCCGCAAGGCAGCGGGAGTCGACGCGGTCTTCGTCCACTCGGCTCGCATGGTGGGGGCGACCGTGCTCGTCATCACCGGTGGCGTGGGCCTGTTCCTCGGCTGGCAGGGCTACCCGACCGTCAAGCACTACGGTCTCGCGTTCTTCACCGAGGTCTCCTGGCAGCCCGACAACGACGTGCTGGGCATCGCCGGCGTGCTCACCGGGACCGTCGAGGTGGCGCTGGTCGCCATGACCATCTCCTTCCCGCTGGCGCTGCTGACCGCTCTGTACATCAGCGAGTACGCGCCGGCGCGGCTCCGGGCGACGCTGGTCTCGTTGGTCGACCTGATGGCCGCCATCCCCTCGATCATCTGGGGCCTGTGGGGCTTCTTCCTGATCATGCCGCACGCGGCGCAGCTGGCGATCTGGTTGCAGCGGCACCTCGGCTGGATCCCGATCTTCGAGGTCAAGGACACCGATCCCAACGCCGCCATCCCGGACCTCACGCGTTACGCCGCGAGCATGTTCTGCGCCGGCATCGCCGTCGCCATGATGGTGCTGCCGATGTCCTGCGCGGTGATGCGGCAGGTCTTCTCGCAGACCCCGCAAGGCGAGAAGGAGGCCGCACTGGCCCTGGGCGCCACCAGGTGGGGGATGATCCGCGCGGTCGTGCTGCCCTTCGGCAGGGGCGGCATCATCGGCGGCACCATGCTCGGTCTCGGCCGGGCTCTGGGCGAGACGATCGCCGTCCTGCTGATCCTCTCGCCCTCGTTCGAGATCAAGCCGCGCGTGCTCGAGGTCGGCGGCAACACGGTGTCGGCGCTGATCGCCGGCCGCTTCGGTGATGCCAGCAAGTCCCAGCTCTCGGCCCTGCTGGCCGCAGGCTTCGTGCTCTTCCTGCTGACGCTCCTGGTCAACACGCTCGCGGCCGTCGTCGTCAACCGCAGCCGCTCGGGCGCCGGGACGGACGCCTGATGACCGCGACCACCGAGGTGGGCAGCTCGACCGCCGGACGCACGTTCCTGCCGACGTACGACGACGACGCCACGCCGGCGGTGCCGCGCAGCTCGCTCGGGCGGCTGACGATCGACGAGAAGTTCGT
>NZ_JANINT010000142.1:0-10585 GCF_024509035.1 Nocardioides sp.
CCCGATCGCAGACATGCTCACGCGTCTGCGCAACGCCAACCAGGCGTACCACGATGCGGTCTCCATGCCGTACAGCAAGCTCAAGCAGGGTGTCGCCGACATCCTCAAGCAGGAGGGCTACATCACCTCCTACGAGGTCACCGAGCCGGCCGAGGGCGAGGTCGGCAAGACGCTGACCATCACGCTCAAGTACGGCCGCAACCGGGAGCGCTCCATCGCGGGCGTTCGCCGCATCAGCAAGCCCGGTCTGCGCGTGTACGCCAAGCACACGGGTCTCCCGAAGGTGCTCGGCGGCCTGGGCGTCGCGATCATCTCGACGAGCCAGGGCCTGCTGACCGACCGCCAGGCCAACCAGAAGGGCGTGGGTGGGGAAGTCCTCGCCTACGTCTGGTAACGACGAGACCGAGAAGGAGATCTAGAAGCATGTCGCGTATTGGCAAGCTCCCCGTCGCGGTCCCGTCGGGTGTCGACGTCGCCATCGACGGCGCGCACGTGACCGTCAAGGGCCCCAAGGGCACCCTGTCGCACACCGTGGCCGCGCCCATCACCGTCGAGAAGGGTGACGGCGTCCTCGACGTCAAGCGCCCCGACGACGAGCGTCAGAGCCGCGCTCTGCACGGCCTCACCCGCACCCTGGTCAACAACATGGTCGTGGGTGTGACCGAGGGCTACGAGAAGCGTCTCGAGATCGTCGGCGTGGGTTACCGCGTCCTGTCCAAGGGCCCGACCCAGCTGGAGTTCCAGCTCGGCTACTCCCACCCCATCACGTTCAACGCGCCCGAGGGCATCACCTTCACGGTGGACGGCCCGACGAAGCTCGGCGTGCAGGGCATCGACAAGCAGCTCGTCGGTGAGGTCGCGGCGAACATCCGCAAGCTCCGCAAGCCCGAGCCGTACAAGGGCAAGGGCGTCCGCTACGCCGGCGAGCAGATCCGCCGCAAGGTCGGAAAGGCCGGTAAGTAACCATGGCGATCTCGCTTTCGAACAACAAGCACACCGCTGCGCGGACCAAGTCGCGCCTGCGTCGCCAGGTCCGGGGCCGCAAGAAGGTCTCCGGCACCGCCGAGCGTCCGCGCCTGGTCGTCACCCGCTCCGCGAAGCACATCAGCGTCCAGGTCGTCGACGACCTGGTCGGCAAGACGCTCGCGTCGGCCTCCACCATGGAGTCGGACCTGCGCGGCTTCGCCGGTGACAAGACCGCCAAGGCCAAGAAGGTCGGCGAGCTGGTGGCCGAGCGGGCGAAGTCCGCTGGCGTCGACGGCGTCGTCTTCGACCGTGCCGGCAACAAGTACCACGGTCGCGTCGCGGCCCTGGCGGAGGGCGCCCGCGAGGGCGGCCTGACCTTCTGATCGCGATAGATACGCAAGAAGAGAGAAGAGGAACAGTCTCATGAGCGGAGCCCAGCGCGGACAGCGCGGTGGCGAGCGCCGTGGTGGACGCGACGACCGTCGCGGCCAGGGTGCTGACAAGACCGCCTACATCGAGCGCGTCGTTGCGATCAACCGTGTCGCCAAGGTCGTGAAGGGTGGTCGTCGCTTCAGCTTCACCGCCCTCGTGATCGTCGGCGACGGCGAAGGTCTGGTCGGCGTCGGCTACGGCAAGGCCAAGGAAGTCCCCGCGGCGATCGCCAAGGGTGTCGAGGAGGCGAAGAAGCACTTCTTCCGCGTCCCCCGCATCCAGGGCACGATCCCGCACCCCGTCCAGGGTGAGAAGGCTGCTGGCGTGGTCATGCTGCGTCCCGCCGCTCCCGGTACCGGTGTGATCGCCGGCGGCCCGGTGCGTGCGGTGCTCGAGTGCGCCGGCATCCACGACATCCTGAGCAAGTCGCTCGGGTCGTCGAACCAGATCAACATCGTCCACGCGACGGTGGAGGCCCTGAAGATGCTCGAGCAGCCCGAGGCCGTCGCGGCCCGCCGTGGCCTGCCGGTCGAGGAGGTCGCTCCGGCGGCGCTGCTCAAGGCCCGCGTCGAGGTGCCGGCCGGTGTGTCCGAGGAGGTGTCCTCCTGATGGCGCAGCTCAAGGTCCAGCAGAAGAGGGGCGTCGTCGGCATCAAGGCCAACCAGCGCGAGACCCTGCGCACGCTCGGTCTCAAGCGCATCGGCGACGTCGTGGTGAAGGAGGACCGCCCGGAGATCCGCGGCATGGTCAACACCGTCCGTCACCTCGTGACGGTCGAGGAGGTCGAGTGACATGACGCTCAAGCTGCACAACCTGCGTCCCGCCAAGGGCGCCAAGACCGCCAAGACGCGCGTCGGCCGTGGTGAGGCCTCCAAGGGCAAGACCGCGGGCCGCGGTACCAAGGGCACCAAGGCTCGCTACCAGGTCCCCTCCGCCTTCGAGGGTGGGCAGATGCCCATCCACATGCGGCTCCCGAAGCTCAAGGGCTTCAAGAACCCCAACAAGGTGGAGTTCCAGGTCGTCAACCTCGACCGCCTGGGCGAGCTCTTCCCCGAGGGTGGCGCCGTGACGGTCGACGACCTGGTCGCCAAGGGCGCCGTCCGCGACGGCCTGCCCGTCAAGGTTCTGGGCCAGGGTGACCTGTCCGTGGCCGTCCAGGTGAGCGCGAACGCGTTCTCGGCGAAGGCCTTGGAGAAGATCGAGGCCGCCGGCGGCACCACCACCGTGGTGTGACCGACGGGTGACCCGAGTCAGCGCGTTGGGCGCGGCAGTCCTGCCACCGGCAGGACCGTCCGCGCCCGTCGCGCTTTCGGGGCCCGTCACCTGCGCCTGTTAGGCTTCCCCGGGTCCTTGCGTTCGAGTCGCAGGGACCGCCTCACGCTTGGAGAAAGAGGATCTCGTGCTGAGCGCGTTCGCGAACGCTTTCCGGACCCCGGACCTGCGGCGCAAGCTGCTGTTCGTCCTGTTGATCATCACGATCTTCCGGCTCGGGTCCCAGGTCCCGACCCCTGGCGTGGACGTCGCCAACGTCCAGTCGTGCATCGACATCGCCACCGACGGTGAGAACGCCGACCTGTACAGCATGGTCAACCTGTTCTCCGGTGGCGCGCTGCTGCAGCTGACGATCTTCGCGCTCGGCATCATGCCGTACATCACCGCGAGCATCATCTTGCAGCTGCTGGTCGTGGTGATCCCGCGGCTCGAGGCCCTGAAGAAGGAAGGCCAGTCCGGCCAGACCAAGATCACGCAGTACACCCGCTACCTGACGCTGGGCCTCGCGGTCCTCCAGGCGACGGGCATCGTCGCGCTCGCGCGCTCCGGCAACCTGCTGCAGGGCTGTGACCCCGACACCTTCCCGCTGCTGCACGACAACGGGACCGCGACCTTCCTGGTGATGGTCGTGACCATGACCGCCGGCACGGCGGTGATCATGTGGCTCGGCGAGCTGATCACCGAGCACGGCATCGGCAACGGCATGTCGCTGCTGATCTTCACCCAGGTGGTCTCGGGCTTCCCGTCCTCGCTGTGGTCGGTGCAGAGCTCCAAGGGCTGGTGGACCTTCGCGATCGTCCTGATCATCGGCTTCGTCGTGATCGCCGCCGTCATCTTCGTCGAGCAGGCCCAGCGCCGCATCCCCGTCCAGTACGCCCGCCGGATGGTCGGGCGCAAGATGTTCGGCGGCAGCTCGACCTACATCCCGCTCAAGGTCAACCAGGCCGGCGTCATCCCGGTCATCTTCGCTTCGTCGCTGCTCTACCTGCCGGCGATGCTGGTGTCGTTCAACCCGAGCAACGACTCCGCGTGGGCGCAGTTCATCAACGACTACCTCGTGCGAGGCAGCCACCCGCTCTACATGCTGTCGTTCTTCCTGCTGATCGTCTTCTTCACCTACTTCTACGTCTCGATCACCTTCAACCCCCAAGAGGTGGCCGACAACATGAAGAAGTACGGCGGGTTCATCCCCGGCATCCGGGCGGGCAAGCCGACCGAGGACTACCTGTCCTACGTGCTCTCGCGCATCACGTTCCCGGGCGCGCTCTACCTGGGCCTGATCGCGCTGATCCCGCTCATCGCCTTCGCGGTGATCGGTGCCAACCAGAACTTCCCGTTCGGCGGCACGAGCATCCTGATCATGGTCGGCGTCGCGCTCGACACGGTGAAGCAGATCGAGAGCCAGCTCCAGCAGCGCAACTACGAAGGGTTCCTGCGCTGATATGCGATGGATCACCAACGACTGCGCCGGGGTGCCGCGCCCTGCGACAATGCCGGTGACATGCGACTGATCATCATGGGCCCCCCAGGGGCCGGCAAGGGCACCCAGGCGAAGTTCATCGCCGACCACTTCAAGATCCCCGCGATCTCGACCGGCGACATCTTCCGCGCCAACGTCTCCGAGGGCACGCCCCTCGGTGTCGAGGCGAAGCGGTACATGGACGCGGGGGAGTACGTCCCCGACGAGGTCACCAACCGGATGGTCCGCAACCGGATCGACGAGCCGGACGCCGCCAACGGCTTCCTCCTCGACGGCTACCCGCGCACGGTCGCCCAGGTCGAGGAGCTCGACGGGATGATCGAGTTCACCGGGCATCACCTCGACGCGGTCGTCTGCCTCACGGTCGACCAGGAGGAGATCGTGAGCCGGCTCCTGCAGCGGGCTCAGGTCGAGGGTCGCGCCGACGACACCGAGGACGTCATCCGACGGCGCCAGGAGGTCTACCTCAAGGAGACCGAGCCGCTGATCGAGACCTACAAGAAGCGCGGGATCGTCCACGAGATCGACGGCATGGGCGAGGTCGACGAGGTCACGGCGCGCATCTTCGACGCCCTGGACGTCGTCCCCGAGTCCTGAGCCCACGCTGATGGGATTCCTCGACCGCGGCGTCGAGATCAAGACACCCGACCAGATCGACGGCATGCGCAAGGCCGGCCTGGTGGTCGGGCAGACCCTCGAGCTGCTGCGCGGCTCGGTCCGGGCGGGCATCACGACCGGCGAGCTGGACGCGATCGCGGAGGACAACATCCGCTCGTCCGGAGCGACGCCGTCGTTCAAGGGCTACCACGGCTTCCCCGGCTCGATCTGCGCCTCGGTCAACGACGAGGTCGTCCACGGCATCCCCGGTGACCGGGTGATCGCGGAGGGCGACGTCGTGTCGATCGACTGCGGAGCGATCGTCGACGGGTGGCACGGCGATGCGGCCATCACGGTCGGGGTCGGGCCGGTGCGCGAGGAGCTCACCCGGCTGATGCGCGTCACCGAGGAGGCGATGTGGCGCGGCATCGCCGCGGCCCGCCTCGGTGGCCGGGTCACCGACATCTCCCACGCGGTCGAGCGCCACGTGCGCAGCCAGGGTCGCTACGGCATCCTCGAGGACTACACCGGCCACGGCATCGGCTCCCAGATGCACCAGCCGCCGAACGTCCCCAACTACGGACGACCGGGCAAGGGGCCCCGCCTGGTCGAGGGACTCGCCCTGGCGGTCGAGCCGATGATCACGCTCGGCACCAAGGACACCTCCACGCTCGAGGACGACTGGACCGTCGTCACCGACGACGGCAGCTGGGCCGCCCACTTCGAGCACACCTTCACGATCACCGCGCGAGGGACCTGGGTGCTCACCGCCCTCGACGGCGGCGAGGCCGCGCTCACCGCGCTCGGGGTGCCGTTCGGCGGTCGCTGACCAGCGCCGATCCCCTCGACCCCGCGCTGGTTGGCTCCCGGGGTCGTGCGCGTGACAGGATGGGCGAGCCAGGAGGGGAGTATTCCCGTCACGGTGGTGTCGTCAGGACGGCCCGGGCTCGTGTCCGGACCCGGTGCCATCGGCTCGAGTCCCGCGCTGATCCGTGCGGACCCGAGCGGAAGAGACCTCCGGAGACCCGACCATGCCCGCGTACGACGTACGTTGGCCCCCTGGCCACTCCGGAGGAGAACCACAGATGAATGCCATCATGGGCGACTCGGTCGCTTCGCCGCTCGTGTGGGCGATCACGATCGTCGTCACGGTCGGCGTCCTGTTCGTCGACCTCGTGATCATCGCGCGCCGACCGCACGAGCCGACGATGCCGGAGGTGAGCCGGCACCTGGTGTTCTTCATCGGGCTGGCGGTGCTGTTCGGGCTCGCGCTCTGGTTCTTCGCCGAGCCGCACGAGCTCTCGCCGCACCCGGGTCCGGAGTTCTTCGCAGGGTGGCTGACCGAGTACTCGCTCTCGATCGACAACCTGTTCATCTTCATCATCATCATGGCCAACTTCTCGGTCCCACGGCAGTACCAGCAGACGGCGCTGATGATCGGCATCGTGCTGGCCCTGGTCATGCGGGCGATCTTCATCATCGTCGGCGCCGCGGCGATCAACGAGTTCAGCTGGGTGTTCTACCTCTTCGGCGCGTTCCTGCTCTGGACGGCGGTCAAGCTCGCCAAGGAGGGCTCGAACGACGACGACCAGGAGGAGTACGAGGAGAACCGGCTCGTGCGGTTCGCCGAGAAGCACCTGCCGGCGACGAGCGAGTGGAACGGCACCAAGCTGTTCAGCAAGCAGAACGGCAAGCGGTTGATCACCCCGATGTTCCTCGTGGTGCTCACCCTCGGGACGACCGACCTCCTCTTCGCCCTCGACTCGATCCCCGCGATCTACGGCCTGACCCGCGACCCCTACCTGGTGTTCACGGCGAACGTCTTCGCCCTGATGGGCCTGCGCCAGCTCTACTTCCTCATCGGTGGCCTGCTCCAGCGCCTCATCTACCTCTCCTACGGGCTGGCGATCCTGCTCGGGTTCATCGGCGTCAAGCTCGTGCTCCACGCGATGCACGAGAACGAGCTGCCGTTCATCAACGGCGGCGAGCACATCGAGTGGGCGCCCGACATCCCGATCTGGCTCTCGCTGGTGGTCATCGTCGGCACGCTCGCCGTCACGGCGGTGGTCAGCCTGGCGGTGTCCTCGCGCATGACCAAGGCCGAGATCGAGAAGCGCACGATCTCAATGGGCGACGACTGATCCGGAGGCGGCTCGCGCGCGCCCTCGGCGGAATGGATCCGAGCCCTCGCCGGTTGGCACCAGGGTGAGTGACCGTCGTACCGCCCTGTCCGTGCTCGACCTGGTGCCCGTACGCACCGACCAGACGACCGGCGACGCGGTCGCGGCCACGCTCTCGCTGGCCCGCGTGGCCGACGACCTCGGCTACACCCGCTACTGGTTGGCCGAGCACCACAACATGCCGGCGGTGGCGGCGACGAACCCACCGGTCCTGATCGGTCTGGTCGCCGGCGCCACCACGCGGATCCGGGTGGGCTCGGGCGGCGTGATGCTGCCCAACCACGCCCCGCTGGTGGTCGCCGAGCAGTTCGCGCTGCTCGAGGCGGCCTTCCCGGGCCGCATCGACCTCGGCATCGGCCGGGCGCCGGGCAGCGACCCGGTCACCAGCTACGCGCTGCGCCACGGAGCCGGAGGAGTCAGCGACGAGGCGGTGACGCGCTTCCCGGAGTACGTCGACAACGTGCTCGCGATGATGGAGCCCGACGGAGTCGGTCTCGGCATCCAGGGCCGGACCTACCCGCTCAAGGCGACCCCCGCCGCCCGTTCGGTGCCGACGATCTGGCTGCTCGGGTCCTCGGACTACTCGGCGCGGCTGGCGGCCCAGAAGGGCATGCCCTACGTCTTCGCCCACCACTTCTCGGGCAGCGGCACCGCCGAGGCGCTGGCGCTCTACCGCTCGTCGTTCCAGCCCTCGCCCGAGCTCGCCGAGCCGCGGACGTTCCTCACGGTCAACGCCGTGATCGCCGAGACCGCCGAGGAGGCACGACGCCTCGCACTGCCGCAGCTGCTCGCGATGCTGACGCTGCGCACCGGGGGAGAGCTGGCGCCCCAGCTCTCGGTCGAGGAGGCCGAGAAGGTCGAGCTGCCCCCCGCCCACGTCGAGCTGGTCGAGTCGATGGCGCAGCGGTGGGTCATCGACGCCCCTGAGCGTGCGCGGGCACGGATCGAGGAGCTCGCGGCGACGTACGACGTCGACGAGGTCATGGTCCACCCGGTCGCCGGCGCCTGGACCGGCACCGAGCCCGCGGCGAGCCCGGCCCGCGAGGAGACGCTGCGACTCCTCGCGGGCTGAGGGCCCTCGACCTCCCCGGGCCGGTGGATCTCGAGACACGTCGCAGTCCGTGGCGCTGGCGCGCCCCGGTCTGCCGACGCTCTCGACCTCCCCGGCTGACCCCTGCGCCGCGAGCGAGCTCGCGTCCCAGGGGCCGGTGAATTCGCGGATCTCTGGCGTGGGTGGCTAGACTGGCGTGTCGGCCCAACGTGGGTCTGCTTCGTGGTGCCTCGCGGCTGCCCGCATCGCCACCGAATCACTCTGCCGAGTGGTTCGGTCGTGTGCCCGGGATGAGGACCACGAGCGGCCGCACGAGGTCCACCGCCGCCCTCGGGCGACGGAGGTTCGCGGGCCACCCGACACCGGAAAGAACGCCGGTGGCGGTGCAGCAACGGTAGACACAGAACCGACAGATTGTGGAGGACATGCCGAAGAAAGAAGGCGTGATCGAGATCGAGGGCACCGTCGTGGAGGCCCTCCCGAACGCGATGTTCCGCGTGGAGCTGAGCAACGGCCACAAGGTTCTCGCCCACATCAGCGGCAAGATGCGCCAGCACTACATCCGGATCCTCCCCGAGGACCGCGTCATGGTGATCTGCGAGAACCCGCGCCACAAGCAGCGCCAGGGCTGAGTCAGCCCAGCACCACAACTGAACACCACAACGTGATCGCTGAGGGATCTCTACTTCAGATCCCGAGCCACCTCCGGAGCAGCAGGCCGGAGCCCGTCCGACGAGGGACAGGACGCGACACGACCGAAACCGCTGCGAACAACAGAAGGAAACCGCCACATGGCACGCCTCGTTGGTGTCGACCTCCCGCGCGACAAGCGCATCGAGATCGCACTCACCTACATCTACGGCATCGGCCGTACTCGCGCTCAGCAGGTCCTGCAGGCCACCGGGGTCAACCCCGACCTGCGGGTCCACCAGCTGGGCGACGAAGAGCTGGTCAAGCTCCGTGACGAGATCGAAGCCAACTTCAAGATCGAGGGTGACCTCCGTCGTGAGGTCCAGGCCGACATCCGTCGCAAGATCGAGATCGGCAGCTACCAGGGTCGCCGCCACCGCCAGGGCCTTCCGGTCCGCGGTCAGCGCACCAAGACCAACGCGCGCACCCGCAAGGGCCCCAAGCGCACGGTTGCCGGCAAGAAGAAGGCCAAGTGATCCGACGCCTCGGCGTCTCACTGACCTCGAACTCACAGACCAGCTACTTCAGGAGATAACTGCATGCCTCCCAAGAGCCGCACTGCGGCCGGCGCCAAGAAGGTGCGCCGCAAGGAGAAGAAGAACGTCGCCGTGGGCGAGGCCCACATCAAGAGCACGTTCAACAACACGATCGTGACGATCACCGACCCGACCGGTGCGGTGATCTCGTGGGCCTCGGCCGGCACCGTCGGCTTCAAGGGCTCGCGCAAGTCGACCCCGTTCGCCGCTCAGATGGCAGCCGAGGCTGCCGGTCGTCGGGCGATGGAGCACGGCATGAAGAAGATCGACGTCTTCGTGAAGGGCCCGGGCTCGGGCCGCGAGACGGCGATCCGTTCGCTGGGTGCGATCGGCCTCGAGGTCGGCACCATCCAGGACGTCACGCCCGCGCCCCACAACGGCTGCCGCCCGCCCAAGCGCCGCCGCGTCTGATACCGACCCGAGAACAGGAGACTTGTAGCTATGGCCCGTTACACCGGACCTATGACCAAGAAGTCGCGCCGCCTCGGTGTCGACCTCGTCGGTGGCGACTCGGCGTACGAGCGTCGCCCCTACCCCCCCGGCCAGCACGGCCGCGGCCGCATCAAGGAGAGCGAGTACCTCCTCCAGCTTCGTGAGAAGCAGAAGGCTCGCTTCACCTACGGCGTCCTCGAGAAGCAGTTCCACAACTACTACACCGAGGCCTCGCGTCGCTCCGGCAAGACCGGTGACAACCTGCTCCAGCTGCTGGAGTGCCGCCTGGACAACGTGGTCTACCGCGCCGGCTTCGCCCGGACCCGTCGCCACGCTCGCCAGCTGGTCACCCACGGCCACTTCAAGGTGAACGGCAAGAAGGTCGACATCCCGTCCTTCCAGGTCACCGCCCACGACGTCATCGACGTGCGGGAGAAGTCGCTGGAGATGACCCCGTTCATCGTCGCCCGTGAGACCCACGGCGAGCGCGTCGTCCCGGCGTGGCTCGAGGCGATCCCGTCGCGGATGCGGATCCTGGTGCACCAGCTCCCCGTCCGGGCGCAGATCGACATCCCGGTCCAAGAGCAGCTCATCGTCGAGTACTACTCGAAGAAGTGACCCTCGAGGGTGCCCCGTCTCGACGGGGCACCCTCCACCCACCTTCCGTCACCAGCACATTCGGGCCCTTCAAATAGCGGTCGGACCCGGAAAGGAAAGAACAAGTGCTCATTGCACAGCGCCCCACCCTGTCGGAAGAGTCCGTCGACGAGTTCCGCTCGAGGTTCGTGATCGAGCCGCTGGAGCCCGGCTTCGGCTACACGCTGGGCAACTCGCTCCGCCGTACGCTGCTCAGCTCGATCCCGGGTGCCTCGGTCACGAGCATCAAGATCGACAACGTCCTCCACGAGTTCTCGACCATCGAGGGCGTCAAGGAGGACGTCACCGAGAT
>NZ_JANINT010000142.1:10677-34028 GCF_024509035.1 Nocardioides sp.
CGACTCGATCTACAGCCCGGTCCTCAAGGTGACCTACAAGGTCGAGGCCACCCGTGTCGAGCAGCGCACCGACTTCGACAAGCTCGTCATCGACGTCGAGACCAAGCCCTCGATCCGTCCCCGCGACGCGATCGCCTCGGCCGGCAAGACCCTGGTCGAGCTCTTCGGCCTGGCCCGCGAGCTGAACGTCGAGGCCGAGGGCATCGACATCGGCCCGTCGCCGGTCGACGAGCAGCTGGCCGCCGACCTCGCCCTCCCGGTCGAGGACCTGCAGCTGACCGTCCGCTCCTACAACTGCCTCAAGCGCGAGGGCATCCACACCGTGGGTGAGCTCATCAGCCGCTCGGAGCAGGACCTGCTCGACATCCGCAACTTCGGTGCGAAGTCGATCGACGAGGTCAAGGCCAAGCTGGTCGAGATGGGCCTGTCCCTCAAGGACAGCGCGCCCGGCTTCGACCCGCACGCCGCGCTCGCGGCGTACGGCGACGACGACGACGACGCTTTTGTGGAAGACGAGCAGTACTGATTGAAATCGACCGGCGCCCGTCGGTCGTCTACCCCGGTACCTAGTACGGCCGGAGAGATTGGAAGGCAACCATGCCCAAGCCCACCAAGGGTCCCCGCCTCGGCGGCAGCCCGTCCCACCAGCGCCTGATCCTGTCGAACCTGGCCACCCAGCTCTTCGAGCACGGCCGGATCACGACGACCGAGTCGCGGGCGCGCGCGCTGCGTCCGCACGCGGAGAAGCTGATCACCAAGGCCAAGAAGGGCGACCTGCACAACCGGCGCGAGGTCCTCAAGACCATCCGCGACAAGTCGGTCGTGCACACCCTCTTCACCGAGATCGCGCCGACCTTCGCCGAGCGTCCGGGTGGCTACACCCGGATCACCAAGATCGGCCCCCGCAAGGGCGACAACGCCCCCATGGCGGTCATCGAGCTCGTGACCGAGGCCTACCAGCCCTCGGCCCCGAAGGCGAAGAAGAAGGCCGCCCCGGCCGCTGCTGCCCCGGCTCCGGTCGAGGAGGCTCCGGCCGAGGAGACCGTCGCCGAGGACACCGCCGCCGAGGACACCGCCGTCGAGGAGGCTCCCACCGAGCTGACCGACGAGGCGTCGCCGGAGGCCAGCGTGGTCGCCGAGGAGCAGCCGACCGAGGACGAGGCCCCCGCCGAGGAGACCGCCGCGGAGAGCACCGAGGAGAGCACCGAGGACGACGCCAAGGCCTGAGCCTGACCGTCTGACACGTTGACCCGCCCGAAACTTTCGGGCGGGTCAACGTCATTTCGGGGGCCAGTGGCGCTCGAGGAGGTGGAGGGCCTCGGGGAGGGTGAGACCGAGCCGGCGGGCGGTGGCGACGTACGTCGACGCAGCGTCGGCCGCCTCGGTGGAGCCGCCGGCGGCGGTGGCCGCGACGAACGTGCCGCGGCGGCCCTCGGTGGTGATGACGCCGTCGGCCTCGAGCTCGCGATAGGCGCGGGCGACGGTGTTGACCGCCAGCGACAGCTCGGCGGCGAGCGCGCGGACCGTGGGGAGCCGGGTGCCCGCGGGGAGGTCCCCCGAGGCCGCGCGCGTGGCGAGCTGCGCGCGCAGCTGCTCGTAGGGCGCGACCGACGAGGCGGGGTCGAGCGGGTGCACCTCCATGCGGGCATGGTAGAGACATCTCCCATGGACAGGTCCACGCAGAGCGTGCTGGTGGTCGGGGAGTCGCTCGTCGACATCGTGCACGGCGCGGACGGCCGCACCATCGAGTACGCCGGTGGCAGCGCCGCCAACGTCGCCGTCGCGCTGGCACGGCTGGGCCGGCGGGTGCGGTTCGTGACCGCCTGGGCCGACGACGAGCGCGGCCGGGTGCTGGCCGACCACGTGGCGGCCGCGGGTGTCGAGCTCGCCGGTGACCCGCACGTGCTGGCCCGCACCGCGACCGCGGCGGCGACGATCGGCGCGGACGGGGCCGCGACCTACGAGTTCGACCTCGAGTGGCGCGTGCCCGACGTGGCCGAGGAGCCGGCGCCGCTGGTGGTCCACACCTGCTCGCTCGGGGCCGTGCTCGAGCCGGGCGCCGACGAGGTGGTGGCGCTGGTCGAGCGACTGCGGGCGGAGGCCACGATCAGCTACGACATCAACGCGCGCCCCGCGATCACCGGCACCGGACCGGACGTCGTCGCCCTGGTGGAGCGGCTGGCGGCGCTGTGCGACGTCGTCAAGGCCTCCGACGAGGACCTGGCGGCGCTCTACCCGACCCTGCCCCTCGAGGCCGCCGCGCGGTCGCTCCTGCAGCTCGGACCCGCCGCGGTCGTCGTGACCCGCGGCGGCGACGGGGCGACGTGGGTGCACGCGGCGGGCGTGGTCGAGGTGGCCTCGCTGCCGGTCACCGTGGCCGACACGATCGGGGCGGGGGACACCTTCGGCGCGGCCGTCATCGACGGGCTGTGGGAGCGCGACCTGCTGGGTGCCTCGCGTCGTGAGCAGCTGCGCGACCTCGCGCCCGAGGTCGTCGCCGAGGTCCTCGCGCACGCCGCCAAGGCGGCCGCGGTGACGGTGTCGCGGCCGGGCGCGGACCCGCCGTACCGTCACGAGCTCTGAACCTGGATCCACCGATTCTCGCCTGCTGCGCGCCACCATCTGGGCACGCTGGCTGCGTTGCCGACGCTCATCAGACGCCCGGTATGCCGTCGCGCCGGACGCCTTGCCAGCCCACCCATCTGGTGACGCTCGCGACGCCGCGGATCGGTGGATCCAGGCTGAGCTCAGGAGCCCTCGGGCGCCAGGTAGGCGTGCACGAGCGGCACCACCGATGCGCCCTCGCCGCTGGCGGACGCGACCCGCTT
Organism: Nocardioides sp.; assembly: GCF_024509035.1. Classification (GTDB taxonomy): domain Bacteria; phylum Actinomycetota; class Actinomycetes; order Propionibacteriales; family Nocardioidaceae; genus Nocardioides. The sequence continues at coordinate 13,506 of NZ_JANINT010000142.1, forward strand.
CATCGAGCCCGCGCGCACGTCGCCGGCGCAGAAGACCCCCGGGACCGTGGTCGCCAGGTCGGCCGGCGGCACGCCGTCGAGCCAGTGCTCACGGGGCACGTCGCGCCCGGTGAGCACGAAGCCGCGCGCGTCGCGAGCGACCGAGGGCGGGATCCAGTCGCAATGCGGCTCGGCGCCGAGCAGCAGGAACAGGCCGTACGCCGAGACCCGCTCGCGCTCGCCGGTGCGGGTGTCCTCGAGGCAGAGCCACTCCAGCCGGCCGTCGCCGCCGCCGTCGACGACCGCGGTGCAGGTGCGCACCGACACCCGGCTGTTGTACTCGATCTCGTTGACCAGGTACGACGACATCGTCTCGGCCAGGGAGGGCCGGCGCACCAGGATCGTCACCGACCGCGCGAACCGGGCCAGGTGCATGGCGGCCTGCCCGGCGGAGTTGCCGCCGCCGACCACGAAGACGTCCTGTCCCTCCATCTCACGGGCTGCGGTCATCGCCGCGCCGTAGTAGACGCCCGTCCCGACGAGCTCCTCGAGCGGGTCGACGCGCAGCTTGCGATAGGCCACGCCGCTGGCGATCACCACCGAGCGGGCCCGCACCTCGCCACTGTCGGTGCACAGCACGTGGGGGTCCTCGCCGCTGCCGGGCCGCAGCTCGTCGACGACCTGGCCGGTGTAGAACCGGGCGCCGAAGCGCAGCGCCTGGTTGCGGGCGCGTTGGGCCAGCCGCATGCCGGAGATGCCGCGCGGGAAGCCCAGGTAGTTGCGGATCATCGAGCTGGTGCCGGCCTGCCCACCGATCGCCTCGGCCTCGAGGATCACCGTCGAGAGGCCTTCGGACGCGGCGTAGACGGCGGCCGCGAGCCCGGCCGGTCCGCCGCCCACCACGGCGAGGTCGACGACGTGGTCGAGGTCGATCTCGGTCGGGGCGCCGTAGATGCTGATCGCGACGTCGCGCACCGACGTCGCGCGGATCACCGGCCGGTTGAGCGCGCACACGAGGGGATAGGCGGGCTCGCCCTCCCACAGGTTGAGCACGTAGCGGCCGCCGTCGGAGTCGGGCGGGTAGACCCGGCTCGGCATGCCCATCCGGTCGAGGAAGTCGCGGATGGCCAGCGTGAGGGCGTCGCGGACGGGGGAGACGATCTTCACCGACACGACCTCGGGATCCGGGACGGTCGATCCCCAGTCGCTCAGCAGGTCGGTGATCGCGTTGTGGAACTCCTCGTCGCGGATGCCGCGGGGCATCAGCAAGAACGCGTCGTACTTGCCGACGGCCATGCCCGCGCGCAGCGGCGGCGCGTCGATGATGAAGCGGTCCCAGTGGGCCGCGATCACGCGCCGGGCGGTCGGGACCTTCTCGCGCAGCTTGTGGAAGGCGTGCAGCACGCTCTCGGCGTCGGGGACGACGGACTCGCTCGCGAACAACGCGACGGTGGCGCCACCGGTGAGGACCTCGCGCGTCGTCTCGAGCGCCTCTCGGCAGGATCGGACGAGCCGCACGTCGTACTCGTGCTGGTAGCGCGCGAAGGCCCCGAGCAGCTCGTCGGGGTGCTCCGGCCCGATCAGCACGATCGCAGGGGTGCTCACGCGCAGAAGCGTAGAACGCGGGGGCAATAGGATTGCTGGTCGTGCGCATCCGCCTCGACCTCGCCTACGACGGCACCGGCTTCCACGGCTGGGCCGCCCAGCCGGGGCTGCGGACCGTGCAGGGCGAGCTGAGCGCCGCACTGGCCACGGTCCTGCGGGTGCCCGCGGTCGACGTCGTCTGTGCCGGGCGCACGGACGCCGGCGTGCACGCACGGGGCCAGGTCGTGCACGCCGACCTGCCTGAGGAGCTCGACGCCGCCGAGCTGGGTCGGCTCGTACGACGGCTCAACGGCCGGCTGCCCGTCGACGTCCGGGTCCGGCGCGCCGACGAGGCGCCACCCGGCTTCGACGCCCGGTTCGGGGCGCTGTGGCGCCGCTACGCCTACCGGATCGCCGACACCCCCGGGGCCGTCGACCCGCTCACCCGCGCGCACGTGCTCACCTGGCCGCGGCCGCTCGACGTCGAGGCGATGAACGCCGCCTCCGCGCTGCTGGTGGGTCGGCACGACTTCGCGTCGTTCTGCAAGCAGCGCGAGGGGGCGACCACGATCCGCACGCTGCTCGACCTGTCGTGGGAGCGCGAGACGTCGGGCGTGCTGGTGGGGACGGTCCGCGCGGACGCGTTCTGCCACAGCATGGTCCGCGCGCTGGTCGGCTGCCTGATCGCGATCGGCGAGGGCCGACGCCCCGTGGCGTGGGCCGGTGAGATCCTGCGCGCCGAGACCCGCGACCCGTCGGTGGCGGTCGTCCACGCCCACGGGCTCACGCTCGAGGAGGTCGCCTACCCGGCCGACGACGAGCTGGCGGCGCGCGCCGAGCAGACCCGAGCGAAGCGAGTCGCACATGGCTGAGGACCACTACTTCAGCGCCGACCCGGCGGCGCCGTTCGAGCGCGAGCCGTTCACCTGCGAGGTGTGGGGTCGTGAGCTGCGGCTCGTGAGCGGGTCGGGGGTGTTCAGCCGCGGCCACCTCGACCACGCCACCGCGGTGCTGTTCCGCGAGACCGAGCCACCAGCACCCGGCCGGATCCTGGACCTCGGCTGCGGCTACGGCGTCATCGGCCTGGCGATCGCGGCGGCGGTGCCGTCCGCCTCGGTGACGGCCGTCGACGTCAACGAGCGGGCGCTGCTGCTGGCCCGGGAGAACGCGGCGACGCTGGGCGTGGCCGACCGGTTCACCGCCGCGCGGCCCGACCAGGTGTCCGCGGAGGCGACGTTCGACGAGATCTGGTCCAACCCGCCGATCCGGATCGGCAAGCAGGCGCTGCACGAGCTGCTGCTGACCTGGCTGCCGCGGCTGGCGCCGAGCGGACGCGCGGTGATGGTGGTCGGCAAGAACCTCGGTGCCGACTCGCTGCAGCGATGGCTGGGCGAGCAGGGCTGGCCGACCGAGCGGATCGCCAGCGCCAAGGGGTTCCGGGTCCTGGAGACGCGGCGCGGCTAGGAGCCCGGGAGCCGGGCGGCTTGCAGGATGAGGTGGTCCCGCTCGGCGGTGCTGGACGCGGTGGCCGCGGCCTCGGCGTAGAGCCGGTGCGCCTCGGCCAGGTCTCCGGTGCGCTCGCGCAGCCAGGCCTCCACGGCCGTACGCCGCGGGACGTCCGCGGGCACCGCGGCCAGCTCGCGCAGACCGACCAGCGGCCCGTCGACCTCGCCGACCGCGACCACGCGGTTGAGCGCGACCACGGGGGAGTCGGTGAGGCGGAGGAGCTCGTCGTACCACTCGAGGATCTGCGACCAGTCGGTCTCCTCCGCCGTGCGTGCGTCGCAGTGCAGGGCCGCGATCGCGGCCTGCGCCTGGTAGGCCCCGAGCCGGTCGCGCGCCAGCGCGGCCTGGAGGATCTCGACGCCCTCGGCGATCAGGCGGGTGTCCCAGCGGCTGCGGTCCTGCCCCGCGAGTGGCACCAGCGCGCCGTGCTCGTCCCAGCGTGCCGTCCGCCGGGCGTGGTGGAGCAGCATCAGGGCGAGCAGGCCGGACACCTCGGGCTCGTCGCTCGCGGCATCGAGCATCCGGGTGAGCCGGATGGCTTCGGCGGAGAGATCGACGTCGCCGGAGTAGCCCTCGTTGAACACCAGGTAGAGCACGGTCAGGACCCGCCGCAGGTCCCCGGGCGCACCGACACCCGCGTCGGCGACGGTCCGCTTGGCCCGGCTGATCCGCTGGGCCATCGTGGCCTCGGGCACGAGGTAGGCCTCCGCGATCTGCCGGGTCGTGAGTCCGCCGACCGCCCGCAGCGTCAGCGCGACCGCCGAGGAGGGCGTGAGCGCGGGGTGGCAGCACAGGAACAGCAGCAGGAGCGTGTCGTCCTCGTCGGCGACCGGCCCCCGAGGCGGCTCCTCGTGGACGCGCTCCTCGCGCGCCCGGCGTGCCGACTCCGAGCGGCTCAGGTCGACGACCTTGCGCCACGCCACCGTGACCAGCCACGCCTTGGGATCGTCGGGCGGGGCGTCGGGCCAGCGGCGTACGGCCTCGAGCAGCGCCTCCTGCACGGCGTCCTCGGCCGTCGCGAAGTCGGCTCCGCGACGGACGAGGACACCGAGGACCTGGGGGACCAGGTCGCGGACGAGCTGCTCCATCACCGCTCCTTCACCGCTGCATCAGTCGGTGACGGTGGGCGGGTTCTCCAGGAACGGCCGCACCTCGATCCACTCGCGGATCGGCTCGCCGCCCGGCCCGGGGGCCGAGGAGAGGTACGCCGCTGCCTCCTGGGCACGCTCGGCCGAGTCGACGTCGATCACCATCCAGCCGGCGATCAGGTCCTTGGTCTCGGCGAACGGGCCGTCGGTGACCGGCGGCCTGCCCTCGCCGTCGAAGCGCACCCACATGCCGTCGGGCGAGAGCGCCTGGGCGTCGACGAACTCGCCGCGCTCGCGCAGCTGGTCGGCGACGTGGCCCATGAACGCGATGTGGGCCTGGACCTCCTCGGGCGTCCATTGGTCCATCGGTGCGCAGTCGAGGGGCTTCGCGCCGCGGTAGTGCTTGAGCAGCAGGTACTTCGCCATCGTGGTGTCTCCTTCGGATCTTCTGTACGCCGCCATCGTGGCGGTTCGACCCTGGGACGGAGCCACCTCGGCGTTCTCGACATCCGTGTCGGGACATTCCCTCAGGCGGCCCCCCGGAGACAGCCAGCGGATCGCCGGGTTCGGCCGCGGGCGCCCGGGATCCGACCTAGTCTCGCCCGAGGCTCGCACCGTGCAGCTCGACAGGGGGGACGACCGTGGGGTTCGCAACGAGAGTGGCCGTCACCGTGGCGGCACTGACGGCCTTCGCGCTCGCGCCGCTGGCCGCGGCGTCGGCCCAGACCGTGACCGTGAGCGACGGCTCGAGCGACACGTGGCAGGTCTCCTGGGACCCCAACCACGCCGGCTCGGAGACCTACACGCAGGTCGGGTCGGTGCCGAACGCCGACGTCACGACGATGACGGTGAGTCACACGCGCAAGCTCATCCAGGTCACGGTGACCTACGTCGACCTCGTGCACGACGACGCCTACCAGCCGGAGATCCGCGAGTGGTTCCGGCTCGATGACGGGACCGGCGCGATGCTCAACCTCTTCGTCGAGGACTCGTGGCGCAAGCCCGAGGTGTTCTTCGTGAGGCGATCGGTGGACGGCCCGTGGGCCGCCCGCCAGCGGTCGCGCTGCGCCGGCGTGACCTCGAAGCTCGACGTCAAGCGCGACACCTGGACGACGACGCTCCCCGCCTCGTGCCTGGGTGCACCTCGGTGGGTGCAGTTCCACGGCGCCACGAGCTCGGGCGGCGCCACGAACGACGACGGGACCCAGACCTACGTCGCGGACAACGCGCACTCGGAGGGCATCGACGATCGGATCACGTCGGCCTCGGAGTCCTGCTTCACCGAGTGTGAGGGCTGGACCGGCAAGATCCGACGGACGCGCTGACTCTGGTCTCGGCGTCGTCGACGTCCGGGTCGGACCGCTTCCCCTACGGTGGGGTCATGGAGTCTCGGGGGACCCTCAGCCGGCTCGACGAGCCGTCCGCTGCGGCCGGCGGCGCTGCGCGTCCCGTGGGCTGGTGGGCGGCCCGGATCGCCGGCTGGGGGTTGCTGGCCGCGTGCGTCCTCCTCGTCGTCGTCGGTCTGCTCGCAGGAGAGCGCACCGCGACGTACGACGACCTGCGCCGCGACGTGGCGAGCGGCGAGGTCGAGCACGTCACCGTGTCCCCCGGCTTCAGCGGGGAGTTCCGTGGCCGAGCGACTGTCGACGTCTACTGGCGTACCGCCACAGGCTGGCGAGTCGCCAAGGTCGCCGAGCAGCACCCGCAGCGGCAGAGCACTCGGGTCGGAGATCTGCCGGTCGTCTACGACGTGGGCGAGGACCTGCGCTCGGTGAACGGCGCGGTGCAGGTCGAGCGGCGCCCCCACTGGCGGGATCGGTCCAGCGATGTCGGGCTTCTCGGCTGCCGCCTGCCGGCGTGGTGCGGCTGGGTGCTGATGTCCGTCTGGCTCGGCGCGCTCATGCTGGTCATCGGCGGGCCGCCGCCGTGGCGCGCGACCCGCTGGGCGTGGTTCTGGCTCGTGGTGCTCGCGGCACCGGTGGGGGTGGTCGCGTTCGCGCTCGTCGGCGGGCCGAGCGGGCTGCTGCCGCCCGCTCCGGGGCGGCGTCCTGGGCTCCGAGGCGGGGTGGGGCTCCTGCTGGCGATCATCGTCGGCTCCGCGATCGGCACCGTCGGCACCTGACGACGCTGCTGGACGCGGCCTGTGGAGAACCGTTTTCCCTCCCGGCCGGCTGCGGGCACCCTGAGGGCATCGACTATCCACTCGGGGGTTGTCATGCGCGGCGAACCGACCGCAGGACTGGTGTGTGACCACAGCGCGCTGCGCGCTGCCGAGGCAGCCCTGGCGTCGGCCGCGTCGGAGCTCGACGCCGTGGGTGCGTCCGTGCCCGCGGGCGACCTCGCCGACGCCCGGGCGGTGATCGCCGTGCTGTTGGCGAGCCTCATGGAGACCTCGGCACGGCTGGTCGCCGAGGGCAGGGCGCTGGGCTTGGGCATCCGCGTGGCGTCCGCCGGCCTCGCGGCCACCGACGCCGAGCAGGCGCTCCGCCTCGTCGAGGTCGCGCGCCGATGACCGGCTCGATCGAGACCGACGTCCCGGGTGCCCCGGCGGCGTTCCGCGCGCTGGGCGACTACCTGCGCACCGTCCTCGCCGCACGCACGACGGCCCTCGCCGACCGGACCGCAGCCGAGCGCTCCTCGCTCGCCGGCTCGTGGCAGGGGGCCGCGGCCGACGCCTTCGGCGGCCGCGCCGCGACCCTGGTCGCGGCGGGGGACGGTGTCGCCGAGCAGGCGCGCGCAATGGCCGCCGAGGTGGAGTCGCTGGGCGAGACGCTCGGCCTCACCCAGCACGGCATGGCCGAGGTGCGGGCGAGCGCCGCCGCCGGAGGCCTGCACGTCGAGGGCACCGTGATCATGTGGCCGACCGACGCCTGGCGCCTCGACCTCCTCGAGACCACCCGGCTGCAGGAGGCGTGGAACGCCGCCCTCGCGGGCGAGCGCGCGCACCGGCAGACCTGGTACACCGCCCTCGACCGCGCGGCCGCTTTCGCCGAGCGCCAGTCGCGCACGCTCTTGGGCCTGACCCCCGACCTCGTCATGACCGCCGCGGAGCGGGCGCTCCTGCTGGTCGCCGCCCGGGGGCTGATGGGGCGGGCGGAGTTCTACGCCTCGGAGGTGCGCCGGCTCGACGGTCAGATCGACGACCTCGCCCGCGCCTTCGAGCGCTTCGGGAGGCCCGGTGACCGGCTCCTGCTCGACCGGCTCGTGGACGAGAGGATCGAACATCGCTATGCGGCGGAGGCGCTGCGCGACGCCGCCGAGCACCCCGAGCTGCCGCGCGGGCTGCGCGGCGGGTTCGGAGCACTTGACGGCGCCCTGGTCGGTTATGGCGTCTACAGCGACATCCAGGCGGGCGAGTCCACCCAGCAGGCGGTCGTGTCCCAGGGTGCGGGTTTCCTCGCGGGGGCCGGACTCGCCGCGCTGGCCGGCGCCGGTGCCGGCAGCGTGGTCCCAGGACCGGGCACGGTGATCGGCGCGGTCGCCGTGGGGGGCGCCGCCTTCGTCGGCGGTGCGGCGGGGTCATTGCTCGGCGACAAGGGTGTGGACCACCTCGTCTACGGGCACGACGATCCCGACAGCGAGGAGAGTGAAGGGCCCGACCCCGGCGCCGAGCTGCTCGACTACGCCGCCGAGGTGCTGTCGTCCCCGCACTCCGCCGGCCACCGGGGGGCGCCGTGAGGATCGATCCACGGTTCGTGGGGAGCGAAGCCCGTGACGCTGTCGGGATGCAGCTGTTCATCCTCGTCAGCATCGTGGGGGGCCTTGTCCTCGTGACAGCAAGTGTCCGCACCGGCGCGTGGAGCGCTCTGCTGCTGGGCGGCTTCTTCCTGACGTGCGCCGCCAGCTTCCGCCTCAGCATGTTCGGACGCCGGCGCCTGGACAAGCGGGTCCGGGAGACCTGGGATGCCTCCGGCCTCGCCGTCCGCGTCGGGCTGCGGCCGCACCGCCCGCTGGCCCTGCTGTGCACGGCTCTGAGCATGGCGATGATGTTCGGCGCCGGCGTGTCGCTGGTCGAGTCGCCCGAGGGCACGGTGCTGATGTGGGTCCTCCTCCCCCTGCCGCTCCTGCTCGTCCCCGACTGCGTCCGTGGCCTGCTCGCCGAGGGGCGGGAGGTCGTCCTCACTGCGAGCACGGTGACCTATCGGGGCTGGTCCTACGACATCGCGGTCCCGTGGGAGGACATCGAGCGGGTCAGCAGCGACAGGTCCAACCCCTGGGTGCCCGCGATCCGTTTCGACCTGCGGCCCTCGTCGTCGGAGCGGGCGGTCGTGCACCGGTTCGTGGCCTGGCTGGACCCGAAACCACAGCCCGACAACTTCCAGATCCCCGCCCTCGCCGTCGACATGCCCACCGAGCTGATGGCTCTCGCGCGGCGCATGGTGAGCGTTGCTGCGCGTCAACGCCCGTCCCAGCTCAGTGAGCACGGCGTGTCCACGCTGACCAGCTCAGGTGTGTGACGAGGTCAGCCGTGGAGCACCTGCCGGAACAGCGCGCAGGTCTCGTCGACCGCCTGCTGGGCCGCGGGGGAGTGGCGGCCCATGTCGACGAAGCCGTGGATCAGGCCGGGGAAGGTGCGTACCTCGACGGCGACGCCAGCGGCCGCGAGCGCCTCGGCGTACGCGAGCCCGTCGTCGCGCAGCGGGTCGAACTCCGCCACCACGACCACCGCCGGGGCGAGGCCGGTCAGGTCGCCGCGCAGCGGGCTGAGCCGCGGGTCGCTGAGGTCGGTGCGGTCGCCGGTGTACTGCTGCTGGAACCACGCCATGCTGGCGGTGTCGAGGAAGTACCCCTCGGCGTTCTCGGCGTGCGAGGGATAGCTGCCGGCCATGTCGGTCACGGGATAGATCAGCAGCTGGCCGGCGAGCGGGCGCCCTTCGTCGCGGAACGTCTGCGCCACGACGGCGGAGAGGTTGCCACCCGCACTGTCGCCCGCGACCGCCACCCGGCCGTCCGCGCCGAAGTCGTCGAGGTGGTCGGCGACGTACCGCGTCGCCTCGACGGCGTCGTCGGGCGCGGCGGGGAAGGGGTGCTCGGGGGCGAGCCGGTAGGCCACCGAGACGACGACGGCCGCGCACCCGTTGGCGAGCTCGCGGGCGGTGAGGTCGTGGGTGTCCAGGTCGCCGATCACGAACCCGCCGCCGTGCAGCAGCACGATCGTCGGCAACGGACCGTCGAGGTCGGGGCGGTAGACGCGCGCCGGCAGGTCGCCCTCGGCGCCCGGCACCGTGGTCTCCTCCACCGTGCGTACGCCGGGCACCGCGGCCGGGTCGCGCAGGTCGACGCTGAGCGTGCGCAGGCCGCGCCGGGCATCTTCGACGGTGCCCTCGGCCATGGGCGTGGTCTCGGCCGAGGCCAGGAAGTGGAGAAGGGCGGCGATCTGCGGGTCGACGGTCATGGGACTCCTCGGGAACGGTCGGATGCGATCAGACGAAGGCACTGACGCCGGTCTCGGCGCGGCCGATGAGCAGCTTCTGGATCTGGCTGGTGCCCTCGTAGAGCGTCATCACGCGGGCGTCGCGCAGGTACTTCTCGGCCGGGTGCTCGTCGACGTACCCGGCCCCGCCGTAGACCTGGATCGCGTTGCCCGCGGCGCGGACGGCCGCCTCGGAGGCGAACAGCTTGGCCTTGGACGCGGCCGTTCCGAAGGGCTCGCCCCGGTCGATCAGGTCGGCGCAGCGCCACACCAGCAGGCGTGCGGCGTCGGCGTCGACCGAGAGGTCGGAGATCAGCTCCTGCACCAGCTGGAACGACGCGAGCGGCCGGCCGAACTGGGTGCGGGAGACGGCGTAGTCGCGCGCGATCTCCAGGCAGCCCTGGACGATGCCGACACAGCCCGCGGCCACCGAGACCCGGCCCTTGTCCAGGGTGGTCATCGCGATCGTGAAGCCCTGGCCCTCCTCGCCGAGCAGCGCGTCGGCGGGGACGCGCACGTCGGAGAGGAACAGCTCGGCGGTGGCCTGGCCGCGCAGGCCGAGCTTGCCCTTGATCTCGCGGGCCTCGAAGCCGGGCGTGTCCGTCGGCACGAGGAACGCACTCACGCCCTTGGGCCCCGGGCCGCCGGTGCGGGCGAACACCAGCGCGACGTGGGCCCAGGTGCCGTTGGTGATGAAGAGCTTCTGCCCGCTGATCACCCAGTCGTCCCCGTCGCGGCGGGCCCGGGCGCTGAGGTTGCCGGCGTCGGAGCCGGTGTCGGGCTCGGTGAGGCCGAAGCAGCCGAGGACGCTGGCGTCGGCGATACCGGGCAGCCAGCGCTGCTTCTGCTCCTCGCTGCCGAAGCCGAGGATCGACTTGCCGACCAGGCCGTTGGAGACCGACACGATCCCGCGCAGGGCGGAGTCGGCCCGGCCGAGCTCCTCCATGCCGAGCACGTAGGTGAGGTAGTCGCCGCCGAGCCCGCCGTACACCTCGGGGATCGTCAGGCCGAAGAACCCGATCTCGGCCATCTTCGGGATGATCGCGGTGTCGACGGACTCCGCGCGGTCCCAGGCCGTGCGGTGCGGGACGGCCTCGCGGTCGAGGAACTCCCGCGCCAGGTCGCGGAACGCCTGCTGCTCCTCGGACAGGCTGAGGTCCATCGGGGTCAGTCCTGGTTCCAGCGGGCGATCTCGGCCTTGGCCAGCGAGCTCTTGTGCACCTCGTCGGGACCGTCCGCGAAGCGCAGCGTGCGGATCTGCGCGAACGCGTAGGCGAGCGGGAAGTCCTGGGAGAGCCCGCCACCGCCGTGCACCTGGATCGCCTTGTCGAGGATCCACTGCACGGTCTCGGGGGTGGCGATCTTGATCGCCTGGATCTCGGTGTGGGCGCCGCGGTTGCCGACGGTGTCCATCAGCCACGCGGTCTTGAGCACGAGCAGCCGCAGCTGCTCGACGCGGACCCGCGACTCGGCGATCCAGCCGCGGACCACGCCCTGGTCGGCGAGCGGCCGGCCGAAGGCGACCCGCGAGGACGCGCGGCGGCACATCAGCTCGATGGCGGTCTCGGCGACGCCGATCGCCCGCATGCAGTGGTGGATGCGGCCAGGGCCCAGACGGGCCTGGGCGATCGCGAACCCGAGCCCCTCCTCGCCGATGAGGTTGCTGGCCGGGACGCGTACGTCGTGGAACTCCAGCTCGGCGTGGCCGCCGTGCTCGTGGTCGTCGTACCCGAAGACCTCCATCGGCCGCTTCACGACGACGCCGGGGGTGTCGCGGGGGACGAGCACCATGCTCTGCTGGCGGTGCCGCGAGGCCGACGGATCGGTCTTGCCCATGACGATGAAGATCTCGGCGTGCGGGTTCATCGCGCCGGTGATCCACCACTTGCGGCCGTTGATGACGTACTCGTCGCCGTCGCGCTCGATGCGGGTCTCGATGTTGGTCGCGTCGGAGGAGGCGACGTCCGGCTCGGTCATCGCGAACGCCGAGCGGATCTCGCCTGCGAGCAGAGGGCGGAGCCAGCGCTCCTTCTGCTCGTCGGTTCCGAAGAGTGAGAGCACCTCCATGTTGCCGGTGTCCGGGGCGGCGCAGTTGAGCGCGGCCGGGGCGAGGTGACCGCAGCGGCCGGTGATCTCGGCCAGGGGCGCGTACTGCAGGTTGGTCAGCCCGGGGGAGTCGGCGTGCTCGCGGGGCAGGAAGAGGTTCCACAGCCCGAGGCCACGGGCCTCGGCCTGGAGCTCCTGGAGCACCGGTGCCTCCGACCAGGCCCAGCGGTCCTCGAGCCGGCCCAGCTGCTCGTGGAAGAGCGGCGCGGACGGCACGATCCGGTCCGCCATGAACGTCTCGAGCCGCTCGATGAGCTCGGTCGTCTTGTCGTCGTGTCCGAAGTGCATGTCAGTCCTCTCCGAGGGCGGCGAGCCCTGCTGCGATCAGGGGGTCGAAGCCGGCGCCGATCCGGTCGAACCCGTCGCCGACCGTGGCGCCCTGCAGGAAGCGGTAGGTGATGCCCTCGAGGATCACCGCGAGCTTGAAGTAGGCCAGCCCCAGGTGGAACCCCATGTCGCCCAGGTCGCGGCCGCGCGTCTCGGCGTACCGCGCGAGGTGCTCCTCGCCGCTCGGGTAGCCGGGCGCCGTGGCGACGTCGGACACCAGCCCGGCCGCCGGTAGGTCGGCCAGCCGGTCGTAGACCAGCAGCAGGGCCAGGTCGGTGCGGACGTCGCCGAGCGTCGCCATCTCCCAGTCGACGACGGCCTTGATGTGGTCGTCGGTGCCGGTGAGCAGGTTGTCGAGGCGGTAGTCGCCGTGCACGATCCCGGTCCACTCGCCGTCGTCCTCAGGCACGCGCGCCGTGAGCCGGCGGTGGAGCTCGTCGGCGTTCGGACGGTCGGTGGTCTTGGACCCCTCGAGCTGCTGGCCCCAGCGACGGACCTGCCGCTCCAGGAAGCCGGCAGGCCGGCCGAGCTCGCCGAGCCCGACAGAGGCCGGGTCGACGGTGTGCAGCCGGGCGAGGACGTCGACCATCTCGCGGGCGATGCTCGCCGTGCGCTCCGCGCCCAGTGCCCGCAGCTCCTGCGCGGAGCGGTAGGCGGTGCCGACCACGCGCTCCATGACGTAGAACGGGGCGCCGATCACGTCCGGGTCGCCGCAGTGGGCGTAGGTCGTGGGCACCGGCACCTCGGTGTCGCGCAGCGCGGTCATCGCGGTGTACTCGCGGCCCATGTCGTGCGCGGTCGCCTGCACGTGGCCGAGCGGCGGTCGGCGCACGATCCACCACGCGGTGCCGTCGGTGACCTCGTAGGTCAGGTTGGACTTGCCGCCGGCGATCAGCCGCCCGCCGAGCTCGCCGGCGATCTCGCCGGGTCGCTGGGCGTCGTACCAGGAGCGGAAGGCCGCCAGGTCGAGCCCGGGAAGGTCGCTGGTCTGGAGCTCGCTCATCGCATCAGTCCGCTCTCGTCGATCTTGTGCTGGAGCCGGCGCATCCCGGCCAGCCAGCGGTCGGTGTCGGTGGCGCGGGCCGCGTAGTAGCCGGCGACCTCGGGGTGCGGGAGCACCAGGAAGCGGTCGTCGGCGAGCGCCGTGGTCCACGCGTCGGCGACCTGCTCGGGCTCGAGCGCCTGGTCGCGGGACAGCAGCTCCTGCAAGGGCCCGGCGTCCTCGAGCATCTGGGTGCGCACGCCCTGCGGGCAGATCGCCTGCACGGTGACGCCGCGGTGGCCGTAGGTCACCGAGAGCCACTCGGCGAAGGCGACCGAGGCGTGCTTGGTGACGGAGTACGGCGCGCTGCCGATCATCGTGAGCAGCCCGGCTGCCGACGCGGTGACCACGAACCGCCCGCCCCCGGTCTCGAGCCAGCGGGGGACGAGCAGCCGGGCCGCGCGGACGTGGGCCATCACGTTCACGTCGAGCATGCGGTGCCAGTGCTCGTCCGAGGTCTGCAGGCTGTCGACTCCGCCGGCGCCGTCGATGCCGGCATTGGCGCAGTAGACGTCGATGCGGCCCAGCACCTCGGTCGCGCCGTCGATCAGCGCGGCGACGCCGTCGGCCGACGACGCGTCGCCCGCGATCGCCGTACCTCCGACGGCGTCGGCGACGGCCTGGGCCGTGGCCGGGTCGAGGTCGTTGACCACGACGCGGGCGCCTTCGGCGGCGGCGCGGGTCGCCAGCGCGCGGCCGATCCCGCGCCCGGCGCCGGTGACGACGACACCCTTGTCCTGCAGCTGTGGGTGCATCACACCCCGCCGGTGAGGGTCAGGCCGCCGTCGAGGGTGAGGGTCTGGCCGGTGACCCAGGAGGCCTCGTCGGAGAGCAGGAACGCGACCGCGCCGGCGACGTCCTCGGGGACGCCGAGCCGCTTGAGCGGGTAGGTCGAGGCGACCTCGTCCTCGCGGCCCTCGTAGAGCGGGCCGGCGAACTGGGTCTTCACGACCGCGGGCGCGACGGCGTTGATGCGCACGGTCGGTCCGAGCTCGACCGCCAGCGACTCGGTGAGGCTGATGAGCATCGCCTTGGAGGCGCCGTACATCGCGATGCCGGGCGCGGGCTTGACCCCGGAGACGGAGGAGATGTTGACGATCGCGCCGCCGTGCTCGCCCATCCACGCGCGGTGGGCGGCCTGCACCCAGGCCAGCGCGCCGAGGGCGTTGACCTCGACGATCTTGCGAGCGGCGCCCAGGTCGATGTCGACGAGGCTGGAGAGCACCGGGTTGATGCCGGCGTTGTTGACGAGCAGGTCGAGGCTGCCGAACGCCTCGATGGTGCGGCGCACGGCGTCCTCGCGGTGCTCGGGGTCGTCGGCCTTGCCGGCCACCGCCATCGCGTGCTCGGGTCCGCCGAGGCTGCTCACGGCCTCCTCGAGCGCCTCGGGCTTGCGCGCGGTCAGGCAGACCTTGGCGCCTTCGTCGACCAGCCGCTGGGCGATGCCCAGCCCGATGCCGCGGCTGGCTCCGGTGATGATCGCGACCTTGCCGGCGATTCCCTGCACGTGTCCTCCTGGTGATGGCCTTGCGGGCTGACTAAGCGCTTGCTTACCATGCCGTGCGTGAGCGAGTCCACCCCCGTGCCCGACGCCCGGACCCGGCTCGCGACCGCGGCGGTGGACGCCTTCGCCGCCCGCGGCTTCCACGGCACGACGACCCGCGACATCTCCACCACCGCGGGCATGAGCCCCGCCGCGCTCTACGTCCACCACCGCTCCAAGGAGGAGCTGCTCTTCGAGCTCGCCCGCGTCGGCCACCTGCGGGTGCTGGAGCTGGTGCGTACGTCGGTGGCGGGGATCGCCGACCCGGTCGAGCAGCTCGGCCGGCTGGTCGAGGACTTCGTGCGCGACCACGCGGAGGAGCACACCGGCGCGCGGGTGATCAACTACGAGCTCTCGGCCCTCACCGACGAGCACCTCGCCGCGATCCGGGCGATCCGCCACGACATCGACGTGGTCGTGCGCGGGGTCCTCGACCGCGGTGTCGCCGCCGGGGTGTTCTCCACGCCCGACGTCCGGATGACGGCCCTGGCGATCCTCTCGCTCGGCATCGACGTCGCCCGGTGGTACCGCGACGAGGGCCGCTGGACCCCCGACCAGGTCGCCGCGCACTACCGGCTGCTGGCGTTGCGGATGGTCGGCGCGGCCTGAAGGCAGGGGCGCTCGGCGGCCGGGCGGAAAGCCCGCGCCCGCCGTTACCCGCCTTCGCTGCCCACTGCCGCAAGACACGACGGCCCGCAAGCCGACGTACATCCGGTGCCGTGGGCGGGCTGCGGGGGTCTCGACGAGCTCGAGCTACGACCTCAGATCCAGCGGGAGAACCAGATCCGGTCGAGCCACTCGCCGTGGGTGAGGAGCTGGTTGGTGTAGATCGGCCAGAACCAGGCGAAGTTCAGCAGCACCAGCACGAAGAACGTGCCGGCGGCGATCACGCCGCCGGTCCGGCGGCGCGCCGAGCCCGCACCGATCATGCGCCCGATCGCCATCACGAGCGCCAGCACCAGGAACGGCAGCGTGATGACGGCGTAGAAGGAGAAGATCGGCCGGTCGTCGTACTGCAGCCAGGGCAGCCAGGTCGATGCGGCGCCGACCACGACGACGCCGTAGCGCCAGTCCCGCGATCCGACCCACATGACGACCGCGAAGATCAGGGCCACACACCCCGCCCACCACAAGGTGGGCGTGCCGAGCAGGAGCACCTGCCGCAGGCAGTCGCTGTCGGCGGGAGCGTGGCAGCCCTGGGTGCCCGGCTTGATGCCGGTGTCGGCGGCGACGCCGACCGGCCGGTTGAGCAGCAGCCAGCCCGACGGCTTGGACGCGTAGGTGTGCGTGCTGTCGTTGAGGAACTGGGTGTGGAACGTGTAGACGTCCTGGTGGTAGTACCAGAGCGACCGCAGCGACTGGGTGACCTCCCCGAAGCCCGACGCGTCGGCCTCGGTGCGCGTCGGCCAGTCCTTCCCGCCGTCGAAGTGGGTGTACTGCGTGGCCGACAGGCTCTTCTCGTACTCCTCGGCGTGGATCATCCAGCCGGTCCAGGTGGCGACGTACACGACGAAGGCGACGAGCACGAGGTGCACGAACGCCGGTACGCCGTCGACGAGTGCCGAGCGCATGACCGGCCAGCGCACGCCGAACGAGCGTCGCGCGCCCGCCGACCACAGCCACACCAGCAGCCCGAACGCCGCGAGCGGGTAGAGGGCCTCCCACTTCGAGCCGACGGCCAGGCCCCAGCAGACGCCGCCCAGCAGCAGCCACGGACGGAACAGCAGCCCGCGCACCGGTCCCCAGGAGCGCGCGTCGGTGATCGTCTCGGGCACCAGGCGGGCCATCCGGGCGCGGTGCCAGTCGCGGTCGGCGACCACGCAGTGCACGCCGCAGAGCAGGAAGAACGCCACGAAGATGTCGAGCAGCGCGAGGCGGGAGAGCACGAACTGCAGCCCGTCGAAGCACATCAGCAGGCCGGCGACCACGCCCAGCAGCGTCGAGCCGGTGAGCCGCCGGGCCAGCCGGACCAGCACCAGGATCATCAGCGAGCCGATCACCGCCGAGGCCACCCGCCACCCGAACGGATCCATCCCGAAGACCTTGATGCCGGCGGCGATCAGCCACTTGCCGACCTCGGGGTGGACGATCATCTCCGGCGAGTCCTTGAAGACGCCGTGCAGCGTCTGGCCCTGCAGGATCAGCTCGTTGGCCTTCTCGGTGCTGTTGCGCTCGAACCCGTAGTTCAGCAGCGCCCAGGCGTCCTTGGCGTAGTAGGTCTCGTCGAACTCGAAGATCCGCGGCGTCCCGAGCTTCCACAGCCGCAGGAAGGCCGCCAGCAGCGCCACCGCGATGCTCGCGGTCCAGCCGACGAAGGGATCCTCGAGGCGGACCCGGCTCCGGGTTCGCTCCCACGCGGAAGGAGCGGCGCCGGTCGTCACGGGCCCGAGGATACGGGCCCGGCATCGCGACACTGCGATGATCGACCCGTGGATGACACCGGCGGCGTGCTCGTGCTCGCGGCGACCCCGATCGGCCAGGTCGGTGACGCGCCGCCGAGGCTGGTGCACGAGCTCGCGACGGCCGACGTGATCGCGGCCGAGGACACCCGCCGGCTCAAGCGGCTCACCACCGACCTGGGGGTCACGCTCACCGGCCGGGTCGTGTCGTACTTCGAGGGCAACGAGTCCGCCCGCACCCCGGTCCTCCTCGAGAGCCTGCTCGCCGGCGAGCGGGTGCTGCTGGTCACCGACGCGGGCATGCCGAGCGTCTCCGACCCCGGCTATCGCCTGGTCGCGGCCGCCGTCGAGCACGACGTGCGGGTGACGGCCGTGCCCGGCCCCTCCGCGGTCCTCACCGCACTCGCGGTGAGCGGGCTGCCCGTCGACCGGTTCTGCTTCGAGGGCTTCCTGCCGCGCAAGCCCGGCGAGCGCCGGCGCCGGCTCGAGGACCTCGCCGAGGAGCGCCGCACGATGGTGTTCTTCGAGGCACCGCACCGCACCGAGGCGACGCTGGCCGCGATGGCCGAGGTGCTCGGGAGCGACCGGGCCGCCGCGGTGTGCCGCGAGCTCACCAAGACCCATGAGGAGGTACGCCGAGGACCGCTCGCCGAGCTCGTCGCGTGGGCGGCCGAGGGCGTGCGCGGCGAGGTCACCCTCGTGGTGGCCGGGGCCGAGCCCGTGGCCGCGATCGCGAACGACCCCGCCAGCCTGCGCGCCGCCGTCGCCGAGCTCGAGGCAGACGGCGTGCGCCGCAAGGAGGCGATCGTCGAGGTCGCCCGGCGCGCCGGCGTACCGAAGCGCGAGGTCTACAACCTGGTCCACGGGGCACAGGAGGCACCATGACCGGACGCATCACCCAGCTCGACCACGACGGCCTGACCTTCGACGTCGCGGACGCGGGCCCCCTCGACGGGGAGCCGGTCGTGCTGCTGCACGGCTTCCCGGAGCGCAACACCTCCTGGCGCCACGTCGCCCCGCTCCTGCACGACGCCGGGCTGCGGACCTACGCGCTCGACCAGCGCGGCTACTCGCCGGGAGCTCGGCCGCGTCGCCGTCGCGACTACCGCCTCGGCAAGCTCGCGGGCGACGTCGCGGCGCTCGTCGACCTGGTCGGCGCGCCCGTCCACCTCGTCGGGCACGACTGGGGCGCGGTCGTGGGCTGGATGCTGGCTGCGCGCCGGCCCGAGCTGCTGCGCACGTGGACCGCGATCTCGGTGCCGCACCCCCGCGCGTTCCTCAAGGCCGGACTCACCTCGACCCAAGGGGTCAGGTCCTGGTACATCGGGTTCTTCCAGCTCCCGCGGCTCGCGGAGCTGAGCGCCCGCACGACCGGCGGCTTCTTCGACCGGAGCCTGCTGCGCTCGGGCATGACCGAGGAGGAGGTCGCGCGGTTCCGCCGCGAGATCGTGGACGCGGGCGCGCTGCCGCACGCCCTGGGCTGGTACCGCGCGATCGCGTTGGGCGACCCGAGCGGCACCGGACGGGTCGCCGTGCCGACGACGTTCGTGTGGAGCGACGGCGACACCGCCGTCGCGCGCACGGGTGCCGAGGAGACCGGGCGCTGGATCGACGCCGACTACGAGCTGGTCGTGCTCGAGGGCGTCTCGCACTGGATCCCCACCCAGGCACCGGAGGAGTGCGCGGCGGCGATCCTGCGCCGGGTCGGCGCCCCAGGAGTCCCGGCATGACCCGACCGCCGCGCCCCGAGCCGCTGCCCCATCCGGTCGTCGACAACCACTGCCACCTCGACACCGCCCGTGGGGACGAGGAGCCGTGGGCTGTCGAGGAGGCGCTGGCGGAGGCTGCAGCCGTGGGCGTGACCCGCATCGTGCAGATCGGCTGCGAGCTGCCCGGCGCGCGCTGGGCGGTCGAGGCCGCCGCGACGTACGACGCCCTGGTCGCCGGCGTCGCTCTGCACCCGAACGAGGCGCCGCGTCTGCCCGACCTCGACGCGGCGATGGCCGAGATCGAGGAGCTCGCCGGTGCGCACGCCAAGGTGCGCGCGGTCGGGGAGACGGGCCTCGACTTCTTCCGCACCGGCGAGGAGGGGCGCGCGGTGCAGGTCGAGTCGTTCCGGCGCCACATCGACCTCGCGAAGCGGCTCGACAAGACGCTCGTCATCCACGACCGCGACGCCCACGACGCGGTCCTGGACGTGCTCGACGAGGAGGGCGCGCCCGAGCGCTGGGTGATGCACTGCTTCTCCGGTGACGCCGGGTTCGCCCGCCGCTGCCTCGACCGCGGCGCGTACCTGTCCTTCGCCGGGACGGTGACGTTCAAGAACGCCCAGCCGCTGCGCGACGCGCTCGCGATCACGCCGCTCGACCGGGTGCTGGTGGAGACGGATGCGCCGTACCTCACCCCGACGCCGCACCGCGGGAGGACGAACGCCTCCTACCTGGTGCCGCTGACGATGCGGGCGATGGCCGAGGTGCGCGGCGACGACCTCGCGGACCTCTGCGTCGCGGTGGACGCCACCACCGACCGAGCCTTCGGTGGAGCCTGGTAGTCCGTCCCCGGGTGCGGCGTTTGCGCAGGTCAGCACGGGTGTGCACGCCGCAGGGGGCCCCGCGGAGCACGGATTTTGCCGTCGAGATCCTCCTCACGATTCCCGCAAATCCGCCTCCGAGGGTTTGCATTTCTGGCACGTTGGCTGTTCGGCTGGACCACGAGTTGGCCGGGATCGGGACTGCACCACCCCTGACCAGTGCGTGTGGGAACACACGTCGGGACGCACTGGCACCCGAGGCCCGGGTCGTACGACGTTCGGAGAATCGTGCCCACCAGTGAGCACAGCAATGACCAGCAACAGCCCAGCAGGAGCCTGCTGAGCCGAGCCAGCAGGAGCCGCCCGCTGATGGTCGCCCTCGCGGCGGTCGTCGTCCTCGCAGTCGCGGGGAGCACCTGGGGCTACAGCGCACTCAGCAAGACCGTGACCCTCTCGATCGACGGCAAGGACCAGCAGGTCACCGCCTTCGGCGGCACCGTCGGAGACGTCCTCGAGTCCGAGGGCATCGAGGTCTCCGCCCGCGACATCGTCGCGCCGAGCGTCGACGAGCGCATCGAGGACGGCAGCAAGATCTCGGTCCAGTACGCCCGTCCGTTCGAGCTGAACGTCGACGGCGACACCCGCACCTACTGGGTCACCGCGACGACGGTGTCCGACGCTCTCGCCGAGGTCGGCCGTCGCTACACCGACGCCGAGCTGTCGGTCAGCCGAGGCGGCACGATCGACCGCGGGGGTATGAGCCTCGCGGTAGTCACGCCGAAGACCCTCAAGGTCAAGCTCGGCAAGCACGAGATGGTCAAGCGCACGGTCACCGCCCTCACCGTCGAGGACGCCCTCGACGAGCTCGGCGTCAAGCTCGGCAAGCACGACGAGACCAAGCCGGCGCCCGAGCACCAGCTCGAGGACGGCGACACGCTGGTGTTCACCAACGTCAAGGTGGTCACCAAGCACGTCGACGGCGAGGTCGTGGACTTCGGCACCGTCG
>NZ_JANINT010000143.1 GCF_024509035.1 Nocardioides sp.
CACGCCACGCCCGTCCTGCTGGTGCGCGCCGCCCACCCGCGGCACGCGCTGCTGACCGCGACGGGCCTCGCGGTCGCTGCCGCGCTGAGCGGCCGGGCCGGGCGCGAGGTCGGCCTCGTGCTGGTCACGGTGCTGGTCGGCCAGGCGGTGCTGGGCTGGCACAACGACCTGCTCGACCGACGCCGCGACGCGCGGCACCTGCCCAACGGCAAGCCGATCGCCGAGGGCTACCTCGACCCCGGGACGGCCTGGTTCGCGCTGATCTGCGCGGTGCTGCTGCTCGTGCCGCTCTCGGTGTCCAACGGCGTCACGGCCGGCAGCATCTACCTCGCCACGGTCGGCGTCGGGCTGGTCGACAACGTCGTGCTGCGCCGCGGCTGGCTGTCCTGGCTGCCGTGGGCGGTGGCGTACGCCGGCTACCCGGCGTTCCTGTCCTACGGCGGGTGGGGTGGCGAGGCCAGCGGCAACCCGCCCCAGCCGGCGATGGTGGCGCTCGCGGCCGCACTCGGCATCGGCGTGCACGTGCTGTGCGCGCTGCCGGGGCTGGTCGCCGACCACGAGGACGGCCACCGCCACGTCGCGCTGCGCATCGCGCTCAAGATCGGGGCCACCCGGCTGCTCGTCCTCGCCCTGGCCTGGGTCGTGCTGGCGCTCGCCGGCCTGCTGGTCGTCGGCAACACCGTCGGCCTCGGCGCCTGAGCACCGCGTCGCCGACCCAGCGGAGGACCCAGCGGCCGGTCCGCCGCCGGCGGGCGGGCGTCCACGAGCGCGAGCGCGTCCACTAGGCTGTGCGCGCACCCTGCCGTAGACCCGTGAAGGCCTAGAAGATGCAGCTTCGCACGTCCGCCCGACTGCTCTCGACCGTCGGCGCTCTCACGCTCGCCGCGACCCTGACGTCCTGTGGCTTCGACTACGCCACCGACCGGGTCTACACCCCCTCCGCCGGCATCAACGACCGCGACGCGTCGGTCGACGTGCTGAACGCCGTGATCGTCTCCGGCCACCAGGGCGAGGGCGCGTTCATCGCCTCGTTCGCCAACAACTCGAACGACGCCGACGCCGACGTCTCGGTCGAGGCGCTGGCCGGCTCCGGCGACTCGACGCTGACCGCCGACGTCACGCCGATCGAGGTCGGGCCCGGCCAGCTGGTCAACCTCGCGACCGAGGGCGGCATCCCGGTCACGGGCGACTTCGGCCCCGGCGACGCCGTCACCGTGACGATCGAGTTCGACAACGGCGAGAGCACCGAGATGTCGGTGCCCGTCGTACCGCCCTGCAACGAGTTCGAGGGCCTGGCCCCCACCCCGTCCACCGGCTCCTCCAGCGACACCTACGAGTGCGACGCCGAGGCTCCGGTCACCTCAGAACACTGATATCGCACCCAGCCGAGGAGAACACCCCATGACCCACACGCTCATCCTGCTCCGCCACGGTGAGAGCGAGTGGAACGCGAAGAACCTGTTCACCGGCTGGGTGGACGTCAACCTCACCGACAAGGGCCGCGCGGAGGCGGTCCACGGCGGCAACCTGATGCGCGAGGCGGGTGTCCTGCCCGACGTCGTGCACACCTCGGTGCAGCGCCGCGCGATCAACACCGCGTGCCTGGCCCTCGACGCCGCCGACCGCCACTGGATCCCGGTGCGGCGCTCGTGGCGTCTCAACGAGCGTCACTACGGCGCGCTGCAGGGCAAGAACAAGAAGGAGACGCTGGAGGCCTACGGCGAGGAGCAGTTCATGCTGTGGCGCCGCTCCTTCGACGTCCCGCCGCCGCCGATCGAGGAGGACAGCGAGTTCTCCCAGTTCGGTCTCCCGCAGTACGCCGGGCTCGGCGAGGAGATGCCGCGCACCGAGTGCCTCAAGGACGTCATCGCCCGGTTCCTGCCCTACTGGGAGTCCGACATCATCCCGGACCTGCAGGCCGGCCACACCGTGCTGATCGCCGCCCACGGCAACAGCCTGCGCGCGCTGGTCAAGCACCTCGACGGCATCAGCGACGAGGACATCGCCGGGCTGAACATCCCCACCGGCATGCCCCTGGTCTACGAGCTCGACGACGACTTCCGCCCCACCGGCCCGAGCCGCTACCTCGACCCCGAGGCCGCTGCCGCCGCTGCCGCTGCCGTCGCCAACCAGGGTCGCTGAGCGTGCGATAGTCCCTGACGATTGCGGGTTCTCGCGCTCCGCGACCCGCGAACGTCAGGGACCATCCCCCACGGCGCGCCTCAGGCGTTGACCGAGCGGGGGTTCTCGCCGGTGACGACGAAGACGACCCGGTTGGCGACCGAGACCGCGTGGTCGGCGATCCGCTCGTAGTACCGACCGAGCAGGGCGACGTCGACGGCCGCCTCGACCCCGTGGGCCCAGTCGGCGGAGAGCATGTCCGCGAAGGTGCTGCGGCGCAGCTGGTCCATCTCCTCGTCCTCGCGCACGAGCGCCAGGGCCTCGTCGACATCGCGGTCGGTGATGATCTTCGAGACGCGGCGGACCATGCCCTCGGCGACGTGCGCCATCCGCTCGATCGTCGGGGAGACGTCGGCGGGCACGGCCAGGTTGGGCACCCGCAGGCGGGCGATCTTGGCGACGTGCACGGACAGGTCGCCCATCCGCTCGAGCTCGCTGACCATCCGCAGGGCCGCGACCACGGTGCGCAGGTCGCTGGCCACCGGCTGCTGGAGCGAGAGCAGCAGGAACGCGGAGTCCTCCACGCGCTCGCGCGCCCGATCGATCTCCGCGTCGGCGCTGATCACACCCTCGGCGATGCCGGCGTCGCCCGAGAGCAACGCCTCGGTCGCCAGGCGGACCGCGGTCTCGACGTTCTCGCAGATGCTCGCCAGGTCGGCGAACATCTGGTCGAGCTGTTCATGGAAGGCCTCTCGCATGCGCGCAAGCCTAGGTGGGCCAGATGGACAGCCGGGGCCGCTACGTGAACGAGGAGTGAACATCTCGAAGCCCTCGTTCCATGGGCGAACTCGGGATGAAATGGCTCGTACGATTCAGGTGTGGATGCGACGACGCAGGCGTTCCTCGCCGCGCTCATCGGCGCCGTCGTCGCGGGCGGCGCGGTGCTGGCGTGGCACCTCAGCGACCGCCAGCAGCACCACACCCAGCCGATCGAGGAGCCGGTCGTCCCGGTCGGGGTCGCCGCGGTGCTCTCGGTCCTGCGCAGCAGCGCGGTCGTCGTCGACGACGCCGACGTCGTCCTGAAGGCCTCCGCGCCGGCGTACGCCATGGGCCTGGTGCGCGGCACCTCCCTGCTCTCCTCCGACCTCGCCGACCTCGTGCACCAGGTCCGCCGCGACGGCCAGATCCGGGAGACCGAGCTGCTGATGAGCCGGCCCGGCCTGCCCTCGCGGCACGTGACCGCGCGGGTCGCGCCGCTGGGCTCGCGGCTGGTGCTGGCGCTGGTCGAGGACCGCACCCGCGAGCGGCGGGTCGAGGCCGTGCGCCGCGACTTCGTCGCGAACGTGAGCCACGAGCTCAAGACGCCCGTCGGCGCGATCCGGCTGCTGGCCGAGGCCGTCCACGACGCGGCCGACGACCCCGAGGCGGTCAAGCGGTTCTCCCACCGGATGCTCACCGAGAGCGACCGTCTCTCGCGGCTCGTGCAGCAGGTCATCGAGCTGTCGCGGCTCCAGGGCGACGAGCCGCTCGAGCAGCCGATGCCGGTCGAGCTCGACGAGGTCATCAAGGTCGCGGTCGACACGAGCGCGATCGACGCCGACTCCAAGCGCATCTCGATCGTCACCGGCGGCACCCCGCACCTGCAGGTCTTCGGAAGCGAGGAGCAGGTGACCGCGGCGGTCGCCAACCTGGTGGCCAACGCGGTGTCGTACTCCGACAGCGACGCCACCGTGCTCGTCTCGACCAAGGCCGACGACGACATGGTCGAGATCTCGGTCGTCGACCAGGGCATCGGCATCCCCGCCCAGGAGATCGACCGCATCTTCGAGCGCTTCTACCGCGTCGACCCCGCCCGGCACCGCTCCACCGGCGGCACCGGCCTCGGGCTCTCGATCGTCAAGCACGTCGCGGCCACGCACGGCGGAGACGTCCGCGTGTGGTCCGTGGAGGGCCAAGGGTCTACGTTCACCTTGACCCTCCCCCGCTATTTCTCGGCCCGTTCGTCGACCATGAACCAGGAGGCTGGCCGGTGACCCGCGTACTCGTCGTCGAGGACGAAGAGAGCTACAGCGACGCTCTCGCCTACATGCTGCGCAAGGAGGGCTACGAGGTCGCGATCGCGGCCAACGGCAACGACGCGCTCACGGAGTTCGACCGCAACGGTGCGGACATCGTGCTCCTCGACCTGATGCTGCCCGGCCTGCCCGGCACCGAGGTGTGCCGCCAGATCCGCCAGACCTCCAGCGTCCCGGTGATCATGGTCAGCGCCAAGGACGACGAGGTCGACAAGGTGGTCGGCCTCGAGCTCGGCGCCGACGACTACGTCACCAAGCCCTACTCGCCGCGCGAGCTGGTCGCGCGCATCCGTGCGGTGCTGCGTCGTGGCCAGGAGCCCGACCTCGCCCCGCCGACCCTCGAGGCCGGCCCGGTGCGCATGGACGTGGAGCGCCACGTCGTGACGGTCGACGGCCAGGCGCAGCGGCTGCCGCTCAAGGAGTTCGAGCTGCTCGAGATGTTCCTGCGCAACCCCGGCCGGGTGCTCACCCGCGGCCAGCTGATCGACCGGGTGTGGGGCTCGGACTACGTCGGCGACACCAAGACCCTCGACGTCCACGTCAAGCGGCTGCGCGCCAAGATCGAGCCCGACCCGGGCGAGCCGAAGTACCTCGTCACGGTCCGCGGCCTGGGCTACAAGTTCGATATCTGATCCCGCAGGGGTCAGATGTCGAACCCCGCGGGATCCCGTCCGGACACTCCGGGAGTGGGTCGACCGCGCCGTCAGCAGGCGTCGCGGACGACGCTCTCGCCCAGCGGGATGCACTGGGTGGCGCGCACCGGCGTACGCCGCGGCTTGATCTTCCAGGAGTCGATGCGCGTGTCGTAGCCGGGCACGGCCAGGGTGACCATCAGCGTCCGGCCGGGTCGCAGCTTCCTCGCCGAGTCGCCGAGCAGCCGCATCAGGTCCGTCGGCTTGGTCAGGCTGGCGTGGGTGGTCACCGGGGCGAAGCAGCCGTCGCCGCACGCGACCGTGACCAGCCCACGGAAGTCGATGGTCGAGCCGTGCGTCGCGGCGTACTCCGGCAGCGTCTGGAACGGCACCTTGCCCACGGTCAGGCCGGTCAGGCGCGGCGCGTGGCCCTTGCGGGGCGCCCACGTCGGCTTGACCTTGGTCGGCACGGTCGTGGCCTGCTGGTTGAGGCCCCACGGCGGGTTGGCGTTGACGATGCGACCGTCGGCGCACGTCACGTGCACGTCCGGCCAGGTCGAGCCGGCGCCGTGCGCGGACAGCGTGTACTCACCCGGGGGCAGCTCGGTCCACACGACCCCGCCGTCCTCGGACGTCTCGGTCACGGTCTTGTCGGGGATCACGCTCTCGTTGAAGTACGTGCGGGTGCCGGCCTGCGGGGAGATCGAGGCCGTGACGCCGGCGACCCCGTGCGCGCCCCAGCTGATGAAGTCCTGGTAGCTCACGCCGCGCACCTGCTTGGTGCTCACGGTGCTGACCACGACGCACTGCTCGGGGTAGCCCGCCTCGTTCTTGTCGATCCC
>NZ_JANINT010000144.1 GCF_024509035.1 Nocardioides sp.
CGCGTGCACCGCGAGGTTGTCGCGCAGCGTCGGGCCGGGCCGGGCGACGCCGGCGAGGTAGATCGGCGCGGAGGTGTGCACGAACGGCAGCGGCACGAACTCGGTGAACCCACCCGCCCCCGATTCCAGGGCTGCATCCTGGATGCGCGAGAGCACCCGCAGGTGGTTGACCCAGTGGCGCGGGTTGTCGACGTGGCCGTACATCATCGTCGAGGTCGTCGGGATGCCGACCCGGTGGGCGGTGGAGACCACCTCGATCCAGGTGCGGGTGGGCAGCTTGCCCTTGGTGAGCACCCAGCGCACCTCGTCGTCGAGGATCTCGGCGGCGGTGCCGGGCAGCGAGCCGAGGCCCGCCTCGCGGGCCTTGATCAAGAAGTCCTCGATCGACAGGCCGGTGCGGGCCACGCCGTTGACGACCTCCATCGGCGAGAACGCGTGGACGTGCATCTCGGGCACCCGCTGCTTGACCGCGCTGACGAGGTCGAAGTACGCCGTGGCCGGCAGCTCGGGGTCGATCCCGCCCTGCATGCACACCTCGGTGGCGCCGAGCTCCCACGCCTCGGCAGCCCGGTCGGCGACCTCGTCGAGGGACAGGGAGTAGGCGTCGGCGTCCGTGCGCCGCTGGGCGAACGCGCAGAACCGGCAGCCCACGTAGCAGACGTTGGTGAAGTTGATGTTGCGGTTGACGACATAGGTCACCTCGTCGCCCACCGCCTCGCGGCGCAGGTCGTCGGCCAGCCGGCACACCTGCTCGAGCAGCTCGCCCTCCGCCGTCATCAGCGTCAGCGCGTGCTCGTCGGAGAGGTTGCCCGGGTCCTTCTCCGCCGCCCGCAGCGCCGCCGACCCGATGGTCGAGCTTGTCGAGACCCCCGCACCCGTCAACGACGCCGCCTCGCGCACGGCGTCCCAGTCTCCATAGACGTTCGCGAAGTCCGAGCGCCGGTCGTCGGTGCGGCCCTCGGTGTCCACGGCGGCGAACAGGTCGGTGCGACCGACGGACGCGAACCCGCCGTCGGGCTCCTGCCACGGCAGCCCCGTGGGACGTACGCCGGGCCGGGCCAGCCCGTCCGCGGTCGCCAGCGCGGCCACGTGGGCCGAGACCCGTGGGTCGAGCCACGGCTCGCCGGCGCGGACGTACTCGGGGTGCACGGTCAGCCGGGGCGCGAGCTCGAAGCCGCACGACGCGGTCAGGTCGCGGAGCCGCTCCAGGGACGGCCAGGGCCGCTCGGGGTTCACGTGGTCCGGGGTGAGGGGCGAGACGCCGCCCCAGTCGTCGACGCCCGCCTCGAGCAGTGCCCGGCACTCCCCAGAAGACAGATCAGTGTCGACGAGGTTCGGCGGCGCCTGCACGCGCGCCTTGGGGCCGAGCACGATGCGGGTGACCGCGATCGCGGCGCGGTACTCGTCCAGGTCGAGGTCGTCGGTGTGCCGCATGGCCGTGTCGGGCTTGGCGCGGAAGTTCTGGACGATCACCTCCTGGATCGCGCCGTACGCCTTCATGCTCGCGCGCAGCGCGAAGATCGTCTCGGCGCGTTCCTCGAGGGTCTCGCCGATGCCGACCAGCAGCCCCGTGGTGAACGGGATCGAGAGCCGGCCGGCGTCCTCGAGCACCCGCAGCCGCACGGCCGGGTCCTTGTCGGGGGAGCCGAAGTGCGCCTCGCCCTTGGTCTCGAACAGCCGGCGCGAGGTCGTCTCGAGCATCATCCCCATCGAGGGGGCGACCGGCTTGAGCCGGTTCATCTCCTCCCACGACATCACGCCGGGGTTGAGGTGGGGCAGCAGACCGGTCTCCTCCAGCACCCGCACGGCCATCGCGCGGACGTAGGCGAGCGTGGAGTCGTAGCCCTGCTCGTCCAGCCAGGCCTGGGCCTCGGGCCAGCGATCCTCGGGCCGGTCGCCGAGCGTGAACAGCGCCTCGAGGCAGCCGAGCTCGGCGCCCTGGGCGGCGATCGCGAGGATCTCGTCGGGGGAGAGGTACGGCGCACGCCCGTCTCGAGCCGCCTGGGCCGGGGTCTCGACGAACGTGCAGTAGTGGCACCGGTCGCGGCACAGCCGCGTGACCGGGATGAAGACCTTGGGGGAGTAGGTGACGACCCCGGCCCGGCCGGCCGCGACCAGCCCGGCGTCGCGCACCCGGGCCGCGGCGGCGGTGAGCCGATCCAGGTCGGCTCCGGTCGCGGCCAGGAGGACGGCCGCCTCGGCGACGTCCAGCGCGGCGCCGCGCTCGGCGCGTGCCAGGGCCCGGCGGACCTGCTGCGGGGTGGGCTGCAGCTCGCTCATCTGCTCAGGCTAGCCAGCCGCCCCGGTATGGGGGCGGCTGGCCCAGCCCATGGTCAGCTGATGGTCAGACCGGTGTCGGCTCCGGCTCCGCCTCCGGCGTGAGGGCCACGCCCTCGGTGGGCTCGATCGGCGGCTTGCGGTCCAGCGGGCTGGGCCACCAGATCTTCCCGCCGGCGTCGAGGTTGATCGCGGTCACCAGCACCGAGCGGACGATCATCGTGTCGAGCAGGACGCCGAGCGCGATGGTCGTGCCGAGCTGGAGGGTGAAGGTCATCGGCATCGTCGCGAGCATCGCGAACGTCGCCGCCAGCACGATGCCGGCCGACGTGATCACCCCACCGGTGGAGGACAGCGCGATCAGCGAGCCGCGCCGCGTGCCGTGGTTGGCGGTCTCCTCGCGGACCCTCGTCATCAAGAAGATGTTGTAGTCGATGCCGAGGGCCACCAGGAACACGAAGCTGAACAGCGGGAATCCGGTGTCGGTGTGCTCGTGGCCGTAGATGAAGTCGAAGACCAGACCGGAGATGCCGAGCGCGGCGCCGAAGGACAAGATCACCGTGCCGACCAGGATCAGCGGCGACACCAGCGACCGGAGCAGGCCGATCAGGATCAGCAGCACCGCGAGCAGCACGATCGGGATGATCACCTTGTTGTCGCGTGAGGCGGCGTCCTCGATGTCGAGCGAGACCGCCGTCATGCCGGTCGTGAGCGCGTCCGCGCCGTCGACCCCGTGGACCGCCGTCCGCACGTCCTCGACGGTGTCGTACGCCGCCGGTGCGTAGGGGTCGCTGGTCAGCTCGGCGGCGATCAGCGCGACGCCGTCCTCGGCGGCCACGACGACGGGCTGGGCGAGGCCGTCGACGCCGGCCATGGCGGCCGCGACGTCCTTGGCCTTGTCCTCGTTCGCGACCACCTGGACGGGCGTGCTCGCATCGACCAGACCGTGCTCGATGAGGATCGTCTGCCCGGTGACGGAGTCCTGCTCGGTCGTGTACATCTCGTCGCTGGGGATGCCGGAGGTGTCGAGTCGCAGGAAGCCCAGGCACAACGCGGCCAGGACCAGAGCGGTGCCGACCCAGACGGTCCGCGGTCGCGGCGAGATGCCCTTGCCGACCCGCGCCCAGAGACCGGACGCGGTGGGCTCCTGCGAGCCGTAGCGGGGGATCAGCGGCCAGAAGATCCACCGCCCGCAGATCACCAGCAGCGCGGGCAGCAGCGTCACCATCACCAGGAACGTGACCGCGACGCCGATGGCGTTGGCCGGGCCCATGCCGGCGGTCGAGTTGAGCTCGGCGAACGTCAGGCACAGCAGGCCGACCACGACCGTGGCCGCGCTGGCCAGGATCGCGGGCGCAGCGCGGTGCAGCGCGAACGCCATCGCCTCGTGGCGGTCCTCGTGACGGCGCAGCTCCTCGCGGTAGCGGGCGACCAGCAGCAGCGCGTAGTCGGTGCCGGCGCCGATCACGAGCACGGTGAGGATGAACTGCGTCTGCCCGTTGACCGTGAGCCCGGCGTACTTCGCGAGGAAGTAGAGCAGGCCCATCGTCGTCATCAGCCCGATGGCCGCGCTGAGGATCGGCAGTGCCCACAGCAGCGGGCTGCGGTAGCTGACCAGGAGGATCAGCACGACGACGCCGAGGGTGACGAAGAGCAGCTTGCCGTCGAAGGAGGTGAAGATCGTGGCGGCGTCGGCGCTCTGGCCGCCGGCGCCGGCGAGGTAGGTGTCCACGCCGTCGATCGCGGTGATCTCGTCGAGCCGGTCCTTGAGGTCGGGCAGCTCCTCCCAGAGCTTGTCGCCGTAGTTGACGGTGAACTGGAGCTTGGCGACCTCGCCGTCCTCGGAGACGAACGGCGCGGGGATGCCGGCGGCCTCGGCGCGCTGGGGCGTCACGACGTCGGTGATCCCCTTGATGGCCTCGATCTCGCCGGCCTGGTCCTCGATGGCGGCGAGGTCGGACTCGGAGAGCCCGCCCGCCTTGTGGTAGACGACGGTCGTGCCGACGTCGTACTCGTCCTGGAACGCCTTCAGCTTCTCGAAGGCCTTGGTGGACTCGGCGCTCGAGGGCAGCCAGGACTCGGTCTCGTTGTTCTGGACATCGGTGAGCTTGCCCCCGAAGGGCATCATGAGCCCGGCGACGACGAGGACGGCGACGAGCACGAGCCACTTGGTGACCCGGCCGGTGAGCTTGCCGGCGATCTGACGGTGCATGGTGGGACTCTCTCAAGGAGGCGGGACAGTCGGCATCGGGGTTTTCCCCTAGTCCGACCCCCGTCGGGTCCCGAACTCATCGGGGCCCCGGACACGGCCGGACACATCCGTACGACAACCGGAATGCGTCCTTTGTGACAGTCATTGAGGCCAGGACCTGACCGTTGGCCCGAGAATCTCGGTGCTCAGGCGGCGCGCACGCGTTCCCAGCGACGGCACGCGACCGCCACCACCAGGGCGAGCAGGCCGCCCACGAGCGTGTCGACGACGTAGTGCTCGGCGAAGTAGACCAGCGCGAGCGACATCGCGAGCGGATAGGCCAGCAGCAGCCAGCGAGCAGGGGAGCGGAGCCGGCCGATGAGGTAGAT
Source organism: Nocardioides sp. (assembly GCF_024509035.1). Taxonomy (GTDB): domain Bacteria; phylum Actinomycetota; class Actinomycetes; order Propionibacteriales; family Nocardioidaceae; genus Nocardioides. Next base: position 4,858 of record NZ_JANINT010000144.1, read on the forward strand.
CGCGACGAGGAACGCGATCCCGGCGTGCAGCGAGGGCATCGCCGCGACCTTGTTGCCCATCCCGAACATCACCATCGTCTGCCGGTGCAGGTCCAGCTCGGACCAGCCACGACCGGTGATGCGGTGGACCTCGGGCAGGTAGCCGTCACGCGCTGCCATCCACGGCGGTGCCATCGGGTAGACGACGTAGATCGTCAGCCCGGCGAGCAACAGCGAGAGGTAGCGGCGCAGCCACCGCTCCCACTCGAGCCGGTTGCGCCGCCACAGCATCCCGGCCAGCACGAGCGCGACGAGGAAGTGCGAGGCGTAGACGGTCGTGAAGAGAACGTCCCACCAGCGCGGTGGCAGGTCGTTGCTGCAGGGCACGCCGCACCACGCGCGTTGGAGCGTCACGGTCGGCACCTCGGCGCCGCCCCCCCACGAGCCCAGCCACTCGTCGACGCGCACGGGCATCGTGTAGTGCGGGGCGATGCCGATCTCGTCGGTGAGGCCGCGCACGAGCCAGTAGAGGACGAGCACCAGCAGCGGCTTCCACCAGTCGAGCCAGAACTGCCGGTGGTGGCGCCACGGCCGCACGACGTCCCAGGCGACCGTGCCGAGCCAGATCCAGATGAGCACGCCGGCCGGGTCCTTCGGGATGCCGACGAACCAGCACCACGCGAGCAGCAGCACGACGTACGCCGCTGTCGCGACCGGGCGTGACCTCACGGGCGCTCCGCCCAGATCGTCCAGCGCCCTGCCGTCGCGGCCTCGGTGTAGTGCTC
>NZ_JANINT010000145.1 GCF_024509035.1 Nocardioides sp.
TACGCCGGAGCCTGTTCGAGCAGCTCAGCGTGCCGACCGGGTACGCCGTGGAGCTGGCCGCCCTCGTCGACACCGTGCGCCGCCACGGACTCGACGCGATCGCCCAGGTCGACCTCGGCACCCGCGCCCACCGGCACCAGTCGCTGCGCGACCTGTCCGGCATGTCGGCGCAGATCCTGGCCGCCGCGCTCGCCCGGGTCGGCACCGACGTGGCGCCCGGCACGGCCGCCGACGAGCGGCCGCCGGCGGTGAGCGTCGCGTGACGCTGCAGCTGGGCCGCCACGCGTTCTCCGACGAGGCCACCTTGATGATGGCGATCGTCAACCGCACCCCCGACTCGTTCTACGACAAGGGCGCCACCTGGGCCGAGGACAAGGCGTTCGAGCGGGTCTCCCTGGTCGTCGAGCAGGGCGCCGAGATCGTCGACATCGGCGGCATCAAGGCCGCGCCGGGCGTCGAGATCGACGCGGCCGAGGAGAAGGCGCGCGTCGTCGACTTCGTGGCCCGCGTGCGTGAGGCCTTCCCCGGCCTGGTGATCTCCGTCGACACCTGGCGCGCCGAGGTCGGCCGGGCGGTCTGCGCCGCCGGCGCCGACGTCCTCAACGACGCCTGGGGCGGCGCCGACCCCGAGCTCGTCGACGCCGCCGCCGAGGCCGGCGCCGCGATCGTCTGCACCCACACCGGCGGCGTCACCCCGCGCACCCGCCCCTATCGCCTCGAGTACGACGACGTGGTCGCCGCCGCGATCCACGACACCGTCGCCTACGCCGAGCGCGCGATCGCCGCCGGCGTCGACCCGGCCTCGGTGGTGATCGACCCGGCGCACGACTTCGGCAAGAACACCTTCCACTCCCTCGAGGTCACCCGGCGGCTCGGCGAGATGGTCGCCACCGGCTATCCCGTGCTCGTGTCGCTGTCCAACAAGGACTTCGTCGGCGAGAGCCTCGACGTCCCGGTGGGGGAGCGGCTCACCGGCACCCTGGCCGCCACCGCGGTCTGTGCGCTCGCCGGCGCCCGCATCTACCGGGTGCACGAGGTCGTCGAGACCCGCCAGACCGTCGACATGATCGAGACGATCGCCGGCCGGCGGCTACCGAAGCGCGCGATCCGGGGGCTGCAATGAGAGTCGTGCTGGTGCCGGGGGTCCTCGCGCTGCTGCCGGAGTACGCCGGCCTCGACGACCCGGTCGCCGAGCTGCGGGCCGCGTGCCTGGAGGCGGTGCGGTGGCTGGGCGACGGCCCGGTGATCCTCGCCGATCCGCAGGGGGAGCGGGTGGCTCGGGCGCTCGTCGACGCTGCGGGGGTCTCGACGAGCTCGACCACCGGCGACCGCTCGACCACCGGCGCGTCGGCGTACCTCGTCATCGGCAACGGCAGCGCCAAGCGCACCGAGAAGGCGCCGGGGCACCTCGACGAGCGCGCGCACCCGTTCGACGAGGGGTTGGGCGCGTCGCTGCGGGCCGGTCGACCCGAGGTCGACGCCGCGCTCGCCGAGCAGCTGTGGGCGAGCGTCGAGGGCATCGGGCGGATGGCCGAGCTCGGAGAGCTGGGAGAGGCCCGGGTGGACTACGACGACGACCCCTACGGGGTGCAGTACTGGGTGATGAGGTGGGAACGATGAGGGTCCTGGTCGGCCCCGACACCGACGACCTGGCCGAGCTCTACGCCGTCCCGCGCACGCCCTGGCTGCGCGTCAACATGGTCGCCACCGTCGACGGCGCGGCCACCGGCGAGACCGGCACCAGCGGGTCGATCAACAACGCCGTCGACCACCAGGTCTTCCACCAGCTGCGGGCGATGGCCGACGCGATCGTCGTCGGCGCCGGCACCGCGCGGGCGGAGGCCTACGGCCCGGCCGGTACGCCGCTGGTGCTGGTCAGCCGGCGCGGCGACGTGCCCGAGGGGCTGCGCGACGCGCCCCGCGGATCGGTGCTGCTCGCGACCTGCAGCGCGGCCGAGGGCCTCGACGCCGCCCGCGACCTGCTCGGTCCCGAGCAGGTGCTGGTGCTCGGCTCGCACCGCGTCGACCTGCCGCTGCTCAAGCAGGTGCTCGCCGACCGCGGCTGGGGCCACGTGCTCTGCGAGGGCGGTCCGCACCTGCTGCGCGACCTGCTGGCCTCGGGGGTGGCCGACGAGCTGTGCACGACGGTCGTCCCGCGCCTGGTGGCCGGGGAGCACCCCCGCATCACGCAGGGCCCGCCCGTCGACGTACCCCTCCGGCTGCACCTGCTGCTCGAGGCCGAGGGCACGCTGCTCGGACGATGGCTGACCGCTAGCCCGATGGGGCAGTAGGCACCGTCGGAGCGGACCTCTAGGCTGCGAGCACCGCGCCCGACCACGGGCGCGGGTTCGAGAGGGAGACTCCATGCCGCGACCGATCCGGTCCGTTGCCGCGCTCTTCGTCCTGGCCCTGGCCGCCTCCGTGCTGCCGCTCGCCTGGTCGTCGGCCGACGCCGCCCCCGACTCCGCCGACGCGCGGGGGCTCGACCGGGCGATCTACCGGCCGGTGCGCGACTTCAGGCCCACCGGCCCCCAGGTCCGCGTGCACCCCTCGTCCTACGCCGCCGTGCGCGTCGACACCGCCCAGGTGCGCGCCGCCCTGCGCGGCGCCCCGCGCGCCGGCGCGAGCGACTCGACCGTCTTCTCGGTGCCGACCCCGTCGGGCGGCGTCGAGCGCTTCGCGGTCCAGCGCACCCAGCTGATGCAGCCGGCCCTCGCGGCCGCCCACCCCGAGATCAGCACGTGGGCCGGCCGCTCGCTCGACCACCGCGGCACCACCATCGCCCTCGACGTGACCCCGATGGGCTTCCACGCCTCGGTCCGCACCGGCGGCCAGTCGGCGTGGTACGTCGACCCCGCCTACAACCGCCGTGGCGACGCCGCGGTCCACCTCAGCTACTACGGCGGCAGCCTGCCGCGCGAGACCGAGCGGGTCGCCGAGCGCGAGCTCCCCGAGGTCCAGCGCGCGGACGCCCGGCGTTCGTCCCAGCGCTCCGCCGCGCGCTCGCAGGCCGGCGGCGAGGCCGTGCAGCAGCGGGTCTACCGGCTCGCGCTGGTCACGGACCCGTCGTACGCCGCCTACTTCGGCAGCGCCAACGTGACCGCCGAGAAGGTCACGCTGATGAACCGCGTCAACCAGATCTACAACGACGACCTCGCGATCAACCTCGTGCTGGTCGACGGCACCGACGACCTCAATCTCGACACCGTCGAGAAGGCCTCCGGGCCCGACGGCCCGTGCGGCGCCCATCCCTGCTTCGACCCGGGCGTCGGCGACCCCGACTCGCCCGACAACGTGCCCGGCCAGCTCGACTACTGCGACGTCCCGGGCCTGGTCCGCAACCAGGTCGTGCTCGGCCAGATCATCGGTGCCAGCAACTACGACATCGGTCACCTGATGCTCGGCGTCAACGGGGGCGGCATCGCCGGCCTCGGCGTCGTCGGCAGCATCGAGAAGGGCCTGGGCTGCACCGGCCTGCCCGACCCGACCGGCGACTTCATGGCCATCGACTACGTCGCCCACGAGATGGGCCACCAGTTCGGGGGCAACCACACGTTCAACGGCGTCCAGAACGCCTGCTCGGGCGGCAACCGCAACTCCGGCACCTCCGTCGAGCCCGGCTCGGGCTCCTCGGTGATGGCCTACGCCGGCATCTGCCTGCAGGACGACCTGCAGCCGCACACCGACCCCTACTTCTCCCAGCGCACGCTCGACGAGGTCGCGGCCTACACCAGCGGCACGGCCCAGGCGCCGGTCGAGGTGCAGAACGTCTCGCTGACCGGCTTCGACACCGACGGCGAGTCGATCCGCATCGCCTACCCCGGCGGCGGTGCGCCGGTCACGCTGACCCGCGGCTCGACGTACGACGCGGCCCACATCGAGGCCGCCGTCGAGGAGCTCACCGGTGCGAACGTCACCGTCGTCGGCTGGGGCTACGACCCCTACTCCGGCGGGGAGACCTACCCGGCGCCGGTCACCGAGCCCGACGACACCGGCTTCCAGGTGATCTTCGCCGGCGACACCGACCCCTACACCGAGGACAGCGACCGCGACGACATGGACGCGCTGGCGGTGTCGTCCACCGACGCGGGCGTCTCGGCCCACGTCGGCGAGACCGCTCAGGGTGGCGAGCCCGGCAACCACGGGTTCCGGATCAACCCGACCGACAACCACAACCCCGTGGTCACGGCGCCGCGGACGCGGACGATCCCGACCCGCACGCCGTTCACGCTCACCGGCTCCGGCACCGACCCCGACGGCGACCCGCTGGTCTACCTCTGGGAGCAGAACGACGACGCCGGGGGCCACGGCGGCACCGCGCTGGTCAGCAACCGCAAGCCGTGGGGCCCGCTGTTCCGGGTGTTCGGCACCTGGGCGAACGTCAGCGACGACGCCACGCTGCAGTACCACTCGCCCGGCGAGAACATCGCCACCGGCAGCCCGACCCGCACGTTCCCCGACCTCGCGCAGATCATGGCCGGCAACACCAACGCCCGCACCGGCACGTGCGGACCTGTCCCGGCCCTGCCCGACAACCTCGACGACTACAAGCCGGTCGCCAAGCGCCCGCGCAACTGCTACTCCGAGTTCCTGCCCACCTCCGCCTACCGCGAGCCGATGCACTTCCGGCTGACCGCCCGCGACCAGCAGCCCGGCGGCGGGGGCGTCGGGTACGACGAGGTCACGATCAAGGTCGCCCGCCACGCCGGCCCGTTCCTGGTCTCCTCGTTCCGCAAGGGCGGGCTGGTCGAGGGCGGCTCGCGCAAGGTCGTGCGGTGGGAGGTCAACGGCACCCGCTGGATGGCGCCCCGGGTCCGGCTCGTGCTCTCGACCGACCACGGCCGCACCTGGTCCCACGTCCTCGCCACCACCGCCAACGACGGCCGGGCGAAGGTCCGGTTCCCGAGGACCACCGGTCGGGCCTGGCTGAAGATCGAGGCGGTCGACAACTACTTCTTCGACATCAGCGACCACTCCTTCCGCATCCGCTAGGGTCGTCCGCCTCTCGCACCGGTAGACGCCACCCTCAGGCGGACGACTCGAAGAAGGTGGGGTCCTGATGGACGTCGGGATGACGCTGCCGGTGATGGAGCCCGACCTGTGGGCGGCCGACGACACGCTGGAGGTCTGGGCGCGGGCGATCGACGAAGGCCCCTACTCCTCGGTGTGCTTCGGGGAGCGGATGGCCTTCGACAACCCCGACGCCCTCACGCTCCTCGGGGCGGTCGCGGCCTGGACGTCGCGGGTGCGCGTCGTGACGACCGTGGTGGTCCCGCAGCTGCACGCGCCGGTCCCGCTCGCCAAGGCGCTCGCCACCGGCGACCGCCTCTCCGGCGGCCGGCTGACCGTCGGCCTCGGGGTCGGCGGGCGCGAGGAGGACTACCGGGCCGCCGACGCCGACTGGTCGACGCACACCATGGCGGCGATGGCCGACCGGGTCGCCACGATCCGGCGGGTCTGGGCCGGTGAGCGGGTCGTCGACGCCGTACGCCCGGTCGGTCCGCCACCCCTCCAGCACGGCGGTCCCGAGCTGCTCGTCGGCACCCTCGGCCCGCGCACGATCCGCAGCGCCGCCGC
>NZ_JANINT010000146.1 GCF_024509035.1 Nocardioides sp.
CCCACACCTGTGGAGAAACGTTGACCCGCCCGAAACTTTCGGGCGGGTCAACGTCGATCTCCACCGTTCGCGTCGACCCGTCGCGAAGTTTCGGGCGGGTCAAGCTGGATCAGGACAGTGCGGAGCCCTGGCGGTACTGCTGGAAGGACTCGTTCCAGTCGCCGTAGCCGTTGTCGAGCGTCATCGGGCGATCGGTGCCGGTGTACTCGACGACGTCACCGCGCCGCGACATGGCGTAGAGCCAACCGGCGTTCTCGGTGCTCAGGCCGGTGCAGCCGTGGGAGACGTTGGCGTAGCCCTGCGAGCCGACCGACCACGGCGCAGCGTGGATGAACTCCCCGGAGTAGGTCACGCGCATGGCCCACTGGACGTTGTCGATGTCGTAGGCGTCGGCGCTGCCCGCGGGGATGCCGACGGTCTCGGAGTTCATGCGCTTGCTGTCGAACTTCTCGATGATGACCTTGACGCCGGACCGGGTGGTGAACCCCGGCTTGCCGGTGGTGATCGGCAGGGTGCGCAGCAGCTTGCCGTTGCTGAACACCTTCATCTGGTGGGTCTGGGCGTTGACGCGGTAGATGTGCGCGTCGCCGACGTGGAAGTCGAGCTCGCGGCTCTCCTGGCCGTAGATCCCGTTGCCGGCGGCCACGCTGTTGACGTCGACGTCGACGTGCACGTCGGTGCCGGCCTTCCAGTACGCCTTGGGGCGCCAGTGGGCCTCGGTGTCGCTCATCCAGTGCCACGAGCCGGGCTGGCTGGGCGTGGAGGTCACGGTCATGTGCTTCTCGAACGACGCCTTGTCGGCGACCGGCAGGTCGAAGGTGACGATCACTGGCATGCCGACCCCGACGGTCTCGTCGGCGAGCGGCGCGACCGAGGGATAGGTCTGCTCGTCCAGCGTCAGGTCGCGGGTCGTGAAGCGGGAGGTACGGCGCACCTGGGTGCCGTCGGTCTTCTTCGCGACCGTCGTCATCGTGTACGCCGTGCCCGGCTCGAGGCGCGAGGACGCCACCCAGCGGCTGCCGTCGGCCTCGACCTCGCCCGCGATCTTCCCCTCCGGCGAGGTGACCTGCACGGTGTCGATCGTCCCGCCGGTCGCCCGGACGGACAGCTCCCGATCGACCGGGACGTTCGTGGCGTCCTTCTTGACGCTCGGGACCAACCGGAGCGCCGGCACGTCCTGGGACGCGGACGCGCTCGGGCCGTCGGCGCCGAGGGCGGAGGCCCCCGGCACGTCGTCGGACTGACAGGCCGTGAGCGTCAAGGCCGCAGCCAGTGCGAAGGCTGCGAGCGCGCCGTGGCGCGGACGACTGGTGGACATGCGAGAACTCCCCGTGACGAGCGTGTGGTCCTGCGACCAGCCTAACCGGCGGGCCCTATCGAGCCGATTCGACACCACAGGGGCACCGCCGCGCGCCGCCGACCGGGTCGCTCAGTGCGCGTGCTCTCCGCGGTAGTACTCGAAGATCCACCCGCTGAGCGCGATCGCCCCCAGCGCCACGCCGATGATCAGCAGCCACCACGCACCGAGCGCGGTGGCGTAGACGATCGTGCTGAGCGTCAGCGCGCACCACAGCGGCCACCAGGAGTACGGCGGGAAGAACCCCAGCTCACCCGCACCGTCGGCGATCTCGCCGTCCTTGCGGTCCTCGGGCCGCGGCTCCATCGACCGGGCGTGGAACGCCAGGTAGAGGGTGACCATGCCGGCCAGCAGGAAGGTCATCGTCAGGACGGAGGTGCCGGTCCAGTCGGAGGTGATGAACCAGTACGCCGGGCTGACCAGCGCGAAGAAGATCGCGGTGATCGCGAAGATCCAGGCCTCGGACTTCATCAGGCGTTGCCCTCCGGGTCGTTGTTGCGGTCGCGCAGCATCTCCTCGCGACCCTCCATGTCGGGAGCGTCGGCCGGTCCACCGACCCGTGCCATCTCGTTGTCCTCGAGCTCGATCGCCGCCACCTCCGGGTGGTGCAGGTCGAAGGCCGGGGACTCCGAGCGGATCCGCGGGATCGCGACGAAGTTGTGCCGCGGCGGCGGGCAGCTGGTCGCCCACTCCAGCGAGCGACCCCAGCCCCACGGGTCGTCGGTGTTGACCAGCGGAGCGCGACGCGAGATGTAGACGTTGTAGAGGAACGGCAGCGTCGAGGCGCCGAGCAGGAAGGCACCGATGGTCGAGACCTGGTTGAGGGCCTGGAACCCATCACCGGGCAGGTAGTCGGCGTAGCGACGGGGCATGCCCTCGACACCGAGCCAGTGCTGCACGAGGAACGTGGTGTGGAAGCCGACGAACAGCAGCCAGAAGTGCACCTTGCCGAGACGCTCGTCGAGCATCCGACCGGTCATCTTGGGCCACCAGTAGTAGAACCCCGCGAACATCGCGAACACCACGGTTCCGAACACCACGTAGTGGAAGTGCGCGACCACGAAGTAGGAGTCGGACACGTGGAAGTCCAGCGGCGGGCTCGCCAGGATGACACCGGTCAGACCACCGAAGAGGAAGGTCGTCAGGAAGCCGATCGACCACAGCATGGGCGTGTCGAAGGAGATGGACCCGCCCCACATCGTGCCGATCCAGTTGAAGAACTTCACACCTGTCGGTACGGCGATCAGGAAGGTCATGCCGGAGAAGAACGGCAGGTCCACGGCGCCGGTCACGAACATGTGGTGGGCCCACACCGCGACCGAGAGGATCGCGATGCCGAGCGTGGCTCCGACCAGGCCGATGTAGCCGAAGACCGGCTTGCGGCTGAACACCGGGAGGATCTCGGTCACGATGCCGAAGAACGGCAGGGCGATGATGTAGACCTCGGGGTGGCCGAAGAACCAGAAGAGGTGCTGCCACAAGATCGCGCCACCGTGAGCGGTGTCGAAGACGTGAGCGCCGAGCAGGCGGTCGGCCTCGAGCGAGAGCAGCGCTCCGGCCAGCACGGGGAACGCGATCAGGACGAGCAGGCTCGTGACCAGGGTGTTCCAGACGAAGATCGGCATCCGGAACATCGTCATGCCGGGCGCGCGCATGCAGATGATCGTGGTGATGAAGTTGACCGCACCGAGGATCGTGCCGAGGCCGGCCATCCACAGGCCCATGATCCACAGGTCACCGCCGACCCCCGGGGACCGGACCGCGTCGGAGAGCGGCGTGTAGGCGAACCAGCCGAACGACGCGGCGCCACCGGGGGTGAGGAACCCCGAGGCGGCGATCAGGCCGCCGAAGAGGAACAGCCAGTAGCTGAACATGTTCAGGCGCGGGAACGCCACGTCGGGCGAGCCGATCTGCAGCGGCATGATCACGTTGGCGAAGCCGAAGAACAGCGGCGTCGCGAACAGCAGCAGCATGATCGTGCCGTGCATCGTGAACAGCTGGTTGTAGACCTCGTCGTTGACGACCTGCATGCCCGGGTAGGCCAGCTCGGAGCGGATCAGCATGGCCATGAGGCCGCCGATCATGAACCACGCGAACGACGTGCCGAGGTAGAGCTTGCCGATCAGCTTGTGGTCGGTGGTCGTGAAGACGCGGGCGAGCTGCTCACCGAGTCGGGGACGTCCCGCGATGGCGCTGGGGTGTGCGGCGGTGGCGGTCACTTGCCTTCTCCCTCGGATTCGTCGCTGTCGAGACCGACCTGCGTGCGGGTGCTCTCGCCGCCGAGCAGCGGGGTGTCGGAGGTCGCCCCGGCGTCCTGCAGGTCCTGGAGGTAGGCGTCGTACTCCGCCCGGGTCACGACCTTGACGTTGAAGAGCATCCGCGAGTGGTAGGTGCCGCAGAGCTCGAAGCACTTGCCCGCGAACTCACCGGTGCGGTTCGGGGTGATCTCGTAGTGGTTGACCCGCCCCGGGACGACGTCCATCTTGAGGAGGAACGCCGGCACGCTCAGGTCGTGGATCACGTCGGGCGAGTGCAGGTTGAACCGGGTGGTCTCCCCCACGGGCAGCACGAGCGTCGGGACGTACGACGCCGTGCCGGCCTCGTAGGCGTAGGAGGAGTACGGGAACTCGTCGTCGGACGCGTCGTCGTTGGCCGCCTCGTCCTGCTCGCCGAGACCGTAGTTGAACGTCCAGGACCACTGCTGGCCCACGACCTCGATGGTGTTGTCCACCGGGAGGTCGTCGTCGAGGACGGCGTTCTGGGTGTCGACGGTCTTGGCGAAGAAGACGATCACCATGATGATCGGGGCGATCGTGTAGAAGATCTCGAGCGGCAGGTTGTAGCGCGTCTGGACCGGGATCTCGTCCTCGCTACGACGCCGGAAGCGCCAGATCGAGTAGAAGATCAGGCCCCACACCACCGCGCCGGTGATGAGGGCGGCGATCCACGCGCCCTGCCACAGGTTGAGGATGTGCTCACCCTGCTCGGACGCCGGATCCGGCATCGCCAGACGCTTCCACTCGCCCTCGGTCTCGGACGAGCAGCCACCCAGCACCAACACGGCGGCACCCATCGCGGCCAGCCCGGTCACCCTGCGGGCGGTCCCGCGGGTGCTGGCGGTGCGCTTGGGGAGTTGCAGACTCAACGCCTGAGCCTCTCTCTCAACGAACTCGGATGAGCCGCACCTTATCGGAATCCCAGGACCTATTGCCCCCTGGGGGGCCCTGGCGCGGACACAAGTCCCGGGACCTTCTACCCGCTGGTACCCGCCGGGGTGGCCCGGAGGCGCCTGGGAGGCGTCGGACCGGTGGCAGATAGGTTCGGCCACGTGACCAGCGCCGACCGTCCGAGCGCCCTCCCCCGCCCGGTCTACCTCGACTCGGCCTCCGCCGAGCCGCTGCACCCGGCCGCCCGCGAGACGCTCCTCGCGGCGCTCGAGCGGGGGTACGCCGACCCGCGGCGGCTGCACGGGCCGGCCCGCGACGCCCGGCTGCTGCTCGACAACGCCCGCGCGGTGGTCGCGGAGTGCCTGGAGGTGCGTCCCGACGAGGTCACCTTCACCGCCTCGGGCACCGAGGCGGTCCACCGCGGCCTGCTCGGGCTGCGCCTCGGGACGGCGCCGGCCGGGGACGCCCGGATCGGGTACGCCGCCGTCGAGCACTCCGCAGTGGTGCACGCGGCCCGGTGGACCGGCCCCGAGCCGCTCGAGGTCCCGGTGGACCGGCTCGGCAGGGTCGACCCGGAGGGCTTCGCCGGAGCGGACGTCGTGGCGCTCCAGAGCGCCAACCACGAGGTCGGCACCCTGCAGCCGGTCGACCGGCTGCCCGACGGCGTGCCGCTGTTCCTCGACGCCTGCGCGTCGATGGGCCGCCTCCCCCTGCCGGCCCGCTGGGACGTGCTCGCCGGCTCGGCACACAAGTGGGGCGGCCCGGCCGGCGTCGGCGTCCTCGTGGTCCGCAAGGGCACCCGGTGGGCGAACCCGTTCCCCGGGGACGACCGGGTCGACGAGCGGGCCAGCGGCTTCGAGAACGTCCCGGCGGCGCTGGCAGCGGCCGCGGCGCTCCGGGCGGTCGTGGCCGAGCGCGACGACGTCGGTGCCCGCCAGCGGGCGCTCGTGGACCGGATCCGGGCCGCTGCGGCAGACGTCGCGGACGTCGAGGTCGTCGGCGACCCGGTCGACCGCCTCCCCCACCTGGTGACGTTCTCCTGCCTCTACGTCGACGGCGAGGCGCTGGTCACCGAGCTCGACCGGCGCGGCTACGGCGTGGCGAGCGGCTCGGCCTGCACGGCGTCGACCCTGACGCCCAGCCGGGTGCTCGAGGCCATGGGGGTCCTCACCCACGGCAACGTGCGCGTGTCCCTCACCCGCGACACCACCGAGGCCGACGTCGACGGCTTCCTCGACGTACTGCCCGGCGTGGTCCGCGACATCCGGGCCGAGGTCGGCCTGTGAGCACGCCTGCCGACCTCGAGCTCGACTGCCGCGGGATGCTCTGCCCGCTCCCGGTGATCGAGCTCGGCAAGCGGATCGGCGAGGTCGCCGTGGGTGGGCTGGTCGCGGTCGTCGCCAGCGACGTGGCGGCCCGCACCGACGTGCCGGCATGGTGCCGGATGCGCGGGCAGGAGTACGCCGGCGAGGAGACGGCCCCCGACGGGACGCCTCGCTACCTGGTGCGCAGGCTCAGCTGAGCGTCTTGAGGAACGGGGCGATGTCCTCGGCCGCGTCCGGCCCGTAGGAGTGCTCCAAGCGGCCCAGGAACTGGGCCGGGGTGAAGCCGTACTCCTGGGTGCCGACGGTCTCCACGACGTACGCCGCCAGCACGCACCCGACCTGCGCGGAACGCTCGAGCCCGACGCCCCAGGCCATCCCGGCGAGGAAGCCCGCCCGGAACGCGTCGCCGACCCCGGTCGGCTCGACCGCCGGGACGTCCTTGGCGGCCGGGAGCTCGATGGGCTCCTCGCCGCTGCGCGTGATGCGCACGCCGTCCTTGCCGAGCGTGGTCACCTGGATGCCGACCCGGGAGAGGATCTCCTCGGCGGACCAGCCGGTCTTCTGCTCGATCATGTGCGACTCGTACTCGTTGGAGAACAAGATCGCGGCGCCGTCGATGAGCGGCCGGATGAGGTCGCCCCCGCTGAAGGCGAGCTGCTGGCTGGGGTCGGCGATGAAGGGGTAGCCCCGCTGCCGGCACTCCTCGGTGTGGCGCAGCATGCCGTCGGGGTCGTCGGCACCGATCAGGACGTACTCGGGCGCGCCCTCCCGCGCCGCGATCGGGGCCAGCTCGATGAGCCGGGCCTCGCTCATCGCGCCCGGGTAGAAGGAGGCGAACTGCGCCATCGTGGCGTCGGTGGTGCACACGAACCGTGCGGTGTGCTTGGTCTCGGAGATCCGCACGTGCGAGCAGTTGACGCCGTGCCGCTCCAGCCAGGACCGGTAGTCGCCGAAGTCCTCGCCGGCCGCGCCGACGAGCACCGGGGTGAGCCCGAGCTGACCCAGCCCGAAGCACATGTTGGCGGCCACTCCCCCGCGCCGGATCTCCAGGTCCTCGACGAGGAACGAGACCGAGAGCTTGTCCAGCTGCTCGACCACCAAGGAGTCGGCGAACTTGCCCTGGAAGCTCATCAGGTGGTCGGTGGCGATGGAGCCCGCGATCAGCAGCGACATGCCGTGAACACTACTCATTGGTACTCCTCCAGGTACCCAGCAGTAGGGCCTACCGTCGAGAACATGAGCGCTGAGAAGACCCCCGGACGCCTGGCCTACGACGACCTCACGACCCCCTCGGAGATGACCCGCGACTGCGAGGCGGTGCGCGCCGCGCTGCGCCCGGCGCCCTCGATCCACTTCGCCGACTTCCCCCGCGAGATCCGCAAGCGCGGTGAGATCGAGTACTCCGCGGCCGCCGCCCGGCTGGCCGGCGCCCTCAACCTCCAGCTCGACGGGGACTGACCCGACCACGGGACTCGGACATGCGAAAGGCCCCGCCGGCGATGCCGGCGGGGCCTTTCGGATGTCAGCTCAGTGGAACGAGTCGCCGCAGGCGCAGGAGCCGGTGGCGTTCGGGTTGTCGATCGTGAAGCCCTGCTTCTCGATCGAGTCGACGAAGTCGATCATCGCGCCGTTGAGGTAGGGGACGCTCATCCGGTCCACGACGACGGACACGCCGTCGAAGTCGGTGACGACGTCGCCGTCCAGGCTGCGCTCGTCGAAGAACAGCTGGTAACGCAGACCCGAGCAGCCGCCCGGCTGCACGGAGATGCGGAGCGCGAGGTCGTCGCGGCCCTCCTGGTCCAGGAGGCTCTTCACCTTGGCGGCGGCCACCGGGCTCAGGTTGATGGAGTCCGTGCGGCGCTCGGTGGTGGTCTCGACCTGCTCGGTCATGTGCGGTTCTCCCAAGGTCGGCGGAAGCGGGTGTTACTCGATCAATGGTCGCACACGGCCGGTTATTCCGGTCATTGCCGTGACCAGGTCCTCGCGACCCGCTCGGCGAGGTCCGCAAGCGCACCGGCGGGGTCGCCGAACGCGCGCTCCTCCCCCACCAGCTCCACCAGCGAGTACGCCGACTCGATGCCCAGCGCCCGCATCTCCCGCGCCCCCACCAGCACCTGCCCGGCCAGCGCGATGCACGGGCGCACCGCCTCGGCCGCGATCTCGGCCACGCCGTAGGGCACCTTGCCTGACCGGCTGGAGAAGTCGAACGCGCCCTCCCCGGTGATCACGAGGTCGGCCTCCCGGCAGCGCTCCGGCAGCCGCACGGCGTCCGCGACCATCCCGATGCCGGGCGCGCGCGTCGCGCCCAGGAGCAGCAGCGCGAAGCCGAGCCCGCCCGCCGCGCCGGCACCCTTTTCCAGCGACAGGCGCCGGTCGGTCGCCACGGCCAGCTCCTCCAGCCACCCGTCGAGCACCGGCAGCCGGTCCTCCGGGACGCCCTTCTGCGGCCCGTAGACCTTGGTCGCGCCGAACAGGCCCGTGAGCGGGTTGTCGACGTCGGTGGCAGCCACCACCGGCAACGGGTAGCGGGGCACCTCGACGCGCGTGATCCCGGCCAGCCCGGCCGCGCCGGCATCCAGCGGCCGGTCGGCGGTCGCGCCGAGGGCGGCGAGCAGCCCGGCTCCGCCGTCGTTGGTCCCGCTGCCACCCAGACCCACCACGACCCGCTCCGCGCCCGCCTCGACCGCGGCCAGCAACAGCTCACCGACGCCGTACGTCGTGGCCTCCTCGGCCCGCCCGCCGGCGCTCAGGTGCAGGCCGCACGCCTGGGCGGCCTCGACGTACGCCGTGCCGTCCGGGACCAGCAGCACGGTGGCCGGCGTCGGCACGCCGTGGGGGCCCCTGACCGTGACCGCGAGCAGGTCACCGCCGAGGGCCGCGTGCAGCACGCCCACGAAGCCGGGGCCGCCGTCGGCCATCGGAGCCAGGTCGAGCTCGTCCCCCGGCGCGCGGCGGCGCCACCCGGAGGCGATCGCCTCGGCCGCCTCGACCGCGGTCAGCGTGCCGGCGAACTTGTCGGGGGCCACGAGGATGCGCACGAGGCCTAGTCTCTCCCACGTGCAGATCCGCCCGATGACCCAGGAGGACGTGCCGGAGGCCGAGCGGGTCAGCGACGAGGGCTTCTTCGAGCTCGACAGCCGGATGCGGCGAGCGACGGCGCCCGAGCCCACCCGCCGCACCGCGATCCACCGGGACTCGTGGATCCGGCGCACCCGCCACCTCGTGCGCACGGACCCGGGCGGCTGCTGGGTGGCCGAGGACGAGTCCGGTCTCGTCGGCATCGCCACGTCGTTCCGGCGCGAGGTGCTGTGGTGCCTGGCGACGTACGCCGTGCTGCCCGGCCGACAGGGTCAGGGCATCGGCAAGCCGCTGCTGGCCGCGGCCCTGCAGCACGGCCGGGCGTGCACGCGGCGGATGCTCTCGGCGTCGTCGGACACCACGGCGGTGCGCGTCTACCACCAGGCGGGGTTCGAGCTGCACCCGCAGATGTACCTCACCGGGCGGGTCGACCGCTCGGTGCTGCCGGTCGTCGAGAAGGTGCGCGAGGGCAGCGCGGCCGACGTCGAGCTGATGGACTCCCTCGACCGGGCGGCCCGCGGCGCGGGGCACGGCGTGGACCACGAGGCGATGCTCGCGACCTGGCGGCTGCTGGTGTCGGACACGACCACCGGGTCCGGCTACGCCTACCTCGACGAGCGCGGCCGGCTCGCGCTGCTGGCCGCGTCCAACCGGCGCACGGCCACCCGGTTGCTGTGGGCGGTGCTCGCCGAGGGCCCGGAGACGGCGACGGTCCCGCACCTGACGGGGGCCAACCAGTGGGCGCTCGACGTCGGCTTCGCCGCCCGCCTCGAGCTGCACACCGAGGGATATCTCGCGCTGCACGGGATGAAGCCGCCCTCGCCGTACGTTCACAACGGTGCACTGCTGTGACAGGACCACCGGGTCGCGAGACCAGAGCCGACAAATAGGATGGGCGCCATGACGACCGTGGACCTCCCGCTGCTGCCCCTGGGCCGCGGCACCGACCTCACCAGCGAGCGTGGCGTGGAGTGCCCCGGCGACCTGCCACCGGCCTCCGACCCCGCCCTGGTCGAGCGCGCCCGCGCGGCCAAGGAGGCGCTCGGCGACCGCGTCTTCGTGCTCGGCCACCACTACCAGCGCGACGAGGTCATCCAGTTCGCCGACGTGACCGGCGACTCCTTCAAGCTCGCCCGCGACGCGGCCGCCCGGCCCGACGCCGAGTTCATCGTGTTCTGCGGTGTGCACTTCATGGCCGAGTCGGCCGACATCCTGACCGGCCCCGGCCAGCAGGTGATCCTGCCCGACCTCGCGGCAGGCTGCTCGATGGCGGACATGGCGCGGCTCACGCAGGTCGAGCTGGCCTGGGAGGCCCTCGAGGCCGCCGGCATCGCCGGCGCGGTCGTGCCGGTGACCTACATGAACTCCTCGGCGGACATCAAGGCGTTCTGCGGTCGCAACGGTGGCCTCGTGTGCACCTCCAGCAACGCCGAGGTGGCGCTGGAGTGGGCCTTCGAGCAGCGCCCCGACGCCAAGATCCTCTTCCTGCCCGACCAGCACCTCGGGCGCAACACCGCGGTGCAGAAGATGGGCCTCACCGTCGACGACTGCGTCGTGTGGGACCCCCACCGTCCCGGCGGCGGCCTCACGCCCGAGCAGCTGCGCGACGCGCGAATGATCCTGTGGAAGGGCCACTGCTCGGTGCACGGCCGGTTCTCCCCCGAGGTCGTCGACGAGCTGCGCGCGACGATCCCCGACGTGCAGATCCTGGTGCACCCCGAGTGCCGCCACGAGGTGGTGCTCAAGGCCGACCTCGTCGGGTCGACGGAGTTCATCATCAAGACGATCGAGGCCGCCCCGGCGGGCTCGAGCTGGGCGATCGGCACCGAGCTCAACCTGGTCAAGCGCCTCGCCGCCGCCCACCCGGACAAGAACATCTCGTTCCTCGACAAGACCGTCTGCTACTGCTCGACGATGAACCGCATCGACCTCCCCCACCTCGTGTGGGCGTTGGAGTCGCTGGTCGCCGGCACGGTCGTCAACCGCATCGAGGTCGACCCCGAGACCGAGAAGTGGGCGCTGGTCGCGCTGGAGCGGATGCTGTCCCTGCCGGGCAAGACCCACAAGGACTGAGCGGCGGCCCCGCCGCCCAGCCTCAGCCTGGATCCACGCTCAGTCGGGCAGCTCGAACCAGGCGCACGTGCCGCCGTACGCCGCGTCGGTGAGTCCGATGCGGCCGCCGTGCGCCTCGACGATCCGACGGCAGGTCGACAGGCCGATGCCCGAGCCCTCCACGCTCTCGTCGATGCGCGCCAAGGGCGCGAAGACCCGGTCGCGCTGGTCGGCCGGGATGCCGGGACCGCGGTCGCACACCTCGACCCGCCACCCGTCGCGCACGCGCACGGCGTCGACCTCGACGTGCGCGGGCTCGCGCGGGCGGGTGAACTTCAAGGCGTTGGCCACCAGGTTCTGCAGCACGGCCCGCAGCTGCACCGGGTCACCCATCACCGTGGGCAGGTCGCCCGCGAGGAGGGTGGACCCCACGAGCGCGGTGGTCAGGTCGGCCCGGACGTCGTCCAGCACCGCATGGAGGTCGACCGGGACTCGCTGGAGCTCGGCGCCGACCCGGGCGTAGGCCAACAGCTCGTCGATCAGGCTCTGCATCCGCTGAGCGCCGCCCTGCGCGCGCTGGAGGAGGAAGGTCGCGGAGCCACCGTCCGCGTCCGCGCGGCCGTCGAGCTCCTCGCGCAGGAGCTGGAGCGAGAGGGAGACGGCCGCGAGCGGGTTGCGCAGGTCGTGGCTGACCTGTCCGGCGAACGCGGCGAGCTGCTCGTTGGAGCGCTTGAGCTCGCGGGTGCGCAGCTCGAGCTCGAGCAGGTCGACGACCCGGTCGGCGAGGCCGACGAGCGCGTGCTCCTGCTCCTCGCTGAGCTCGCGCGGCACGGTGTCGAACACGCACAACGTGCCGATCACCACGTCCTCGGGCGTCACGAGCTGGTGCGTCGCGTAGAACCGCACGTTCCCGAGGACACCGGTGACGAACGGATTGTCGCGGAACCGGTCGTCCTGGCTGGCGTCCGCCACGACCACCGGCTCGCCGTCATGCAGCACGAGGCTGCACATCGAGTCCTCGCGCGCGCAGATCGAGGCCTCGAAGCCATAGGCGGCGATCTGGTGCTGCGCGGTGTCGGTGATCAGGTTGATCGTGGCCATCGGCACCCGCGCCACCTGTGCGGCGATCTCGACCAACGCCAGCAGGTCGGGCCGCGGCGGCTCCGTG
This sequence comes from Nocardioides sp., assembly GCF_024509035.1. Lineage (GTDB taxonomy): Bacteria > Actinomycetota > Actinomycetes > Propionibacteriales > Nocardioidaceae > Nocardioides. Next base: position 12,148 of record NZ_JANINT010000146.1, read on the forward strand.
AGGACGCGGTACTTGCCGATCTCGGCGACGCGCGGGGCGTCGAGCTCGGTCGTCGTCACGTGTCACAGCCCCCCAGCTTGGGTCGATCCGGTCCCCGAGGCCGCAAATCTAGTACGCCGGACGCGTCCGGCCGAGCACCCGAGACGTCACAGCCCGGGCGCGCCCCAGACGGCCAGCCAACGGCCGAGGTCCTGCTCCATCGGCAGCTCCGCAGCCAGGGTGTCGCGGATCTGGATCTCGAGCAGGTTGTCGCGCTCACGGCCCGAGCCGGGCTGGGGCGCGAACGCGTAGAACGTGCCCTGCTTGTAGAGGTAGACCAGGCCGACCCGGCGGCCGGACACGTCGGCGAACGGCACCAGCGAGCACAGCAGCCCGGTGCCGAACCCCTGGGCCTCGAGCGCCGTGTTGACCGCGTGCAGGTCGGTGCACAGGCCGGCGGTGTCGGAGGGGTCGCGGTGGGCGACCAGCCAGGTGAAGCCGTACTCGTCGCGCGAGACCTGCACGTCCGGAGCATCGGGGTCCGCGTCGAGCAGGGCCACCACGTCGTCCTGCGTCTGCTGGAAGGCGGCACCCGCGGCCGCCCGGTAGCAGACCGACCCCTCGCCGGTGGGAGTGAGACCGATGGCGGTCTGCAGCGTGATCGCGGCGCTCGGCACCAGGAACAACGAGTCGAGGTTCGCGGCCTTGGGCCGGCTGCGGCCGGCGATGACGTCCCAGAATCCCATGCAGCCAGTGTCGGCTACGCCGCCGGCCGGCCGAGCTCGGCCTGGATCTTCGCGAGCTGCTCGAGGCGCTGCTCGAGCGTCGGGTGGGTCGAGGTGAGGGTCCGCAGCGAGACGCCCTGCACCGCGGGGGCGATGAAGAACGCGTTCATCGCGCTGGCCTGGCGCAGGTCGCGCTGAGGGATCTGGTTGATCTCACCGGTGATCTTCTGCAGCGCCGAGGCGAGCGCCTGCGGCTTCATCGTGAGATAGGCGCCAGCGCGGTCGGCCGAGAGCTCGCGGTAGCGCGAGAGCAGCTTGAGCAGCAGGAAGCTGATCGCGTAGGTCACCAGGCTCACCAGCAGCACGACCAGCCAGATCGGCAGACCGCCGTTGTTGTTGTCGCGACGCCCGCCGCCGAAGAAGGCGCCGTACTGCGATCCCCGGGTGAGCATCCCCGCGACGATGCCGGCGCTCGAGGCGGCGGTCATGACCAGCACGTCGCGGTGCGCGACGTGGGAGAGCTCGTGGGCGAGCACGCCCTCGAGCTCCTCGGCGGTGAGGCGGCGCAGGATGCCGGTGGTGACGACGACGACCGACCGCTGGGGTGAGCGGCCGGTGGCGAACGCGTTGGGCAGGTCGGTGTCGGCCACGCCGATGCGAGGCTTGGGCATGTCGGCGAGCGCGCAGAGCCGCTCGATCATGTCGTGCAGTTCCGGGGCCTGCTCCCGGCTGACCTCACGGGCCCGCATCGCCTTCATCGCGACCGTGTCGGACTTGTACCACTGGAACCAGACGATCCCGAGGCCCACGACTCCGATCAGGACGCCCGCGCCCGCTCCGAAGGAGCTCGCGAAGATCGTGCCGACGATCGCGATCAGCCCGACGAACAGGGCGCCGAGCAGGAACATCACCAGCGTCATCCGGGCCGTCAGCCCGGCGTCGCCGACGAAACGCGTGCGTGCCATGTGTCCATTCTCCCTGGTGACCAATGGGATGGTCTCACCCAGGACAACGGCGAGGGGTCAGGCCTGGTTCCCCTCGGTGCCTTCCTTCTCAGCCTCGGCCTGGAGGATCGCGCCACCGGTCTCGGCGCCCTCGATCGCCTGCGGGCTGCTGCCGGCCTTGAGCGCGGCGAGCTCGGCCTCGACGTCGGCCTGCGAGCTCATCGCGTCGAGCTCGCGGGCGATGTCGTCACCGGAGCTGACGGCGCTGACGTCGTCGAGCGCACCCGAGGCGATCAGCTCGTCGATCGCACCGGCGCGAGCCTGCATCTGCGCGGTCTTGTCCTCGGCGCGCTGGATCGCCGCGCCCACGTCGCCCATCTCGTCGCCGATGCCGGACATCGCCTCGTTGATGCGCGTCTGGGCCTCGGCTGCCGTGTAGGTCGCCTTGATGGTCTCCTTGCGGGTGCGGAACGCCTCGACCTTGGCCTGCAGCCGCTGCTGGGCCAAGGTGAGCTTCTCCTCCTCACCCTGGAGCTGGGCGTGCTGGGTCTTGAGGTCGTTGATCTGGGTGGTCAGCCCGGACTTGCGGGTCAGCGCCTCACGCGCCAGGTCCTCGCGGTCCATCGTGATGGCCTTCTGGGCCTGGTCCTGGAGCTTGGCCGACTGCTGCTCGAGCTGGTTGATCTGCAGCTCGACCCGCTTGCGGCTGGTCGCGACGTCCGCGACGCCGCGGCGCACCTTCGAGAGCAGCTCGAGCTGGCGCTGGTAGCTGTAGTCGAGGGTCTCCCGCGGGTCCTCGGCGCGGTCGAGGGCCTTGTTGGCCTTCGAGCGGAAGATCAGGCTGATGCGCTGCCACATACCCATGAGGACGGATCCCTCTCCAGTCATGCTGAGTCTTGGGGTCATTCGCCGGCGTACGCCGGTCGAGGCCCCAGCCTAGGCTCAAACGCAAGCACGTGCGACGGCGCCGGTAGTCTGGTGCTCGATCAGCACCCGCCCTGTCCGACCCCGTGTAAGGCCCTCCGTTGTTCCGTCGCAACAAGACCGAGACCACCGCTCCCACGCCCACCGTCACCAAGGTGGGCGGCAAGGGCCGTCCGACGCCCACCCGGCGGGAGGCGGAGGCGGCCGCCAAGGCGCGCGCGAAGGTCCCGCGCACCCGCAAGGAGCAGATGGCCGCCCAGCGTGCGGCCCGTTCCCAGTCCAGCCAGAGCATCCGTCAGGCGATGAAGTCGGGCGACGAGCGCTACTACCCGGCCCGCGACCGGGGGCCGGAGCGGCGGTTCATCCGCGACTTCGTCGACAGCAGGTTCTCGCTCATCGAGCTGGTCATCCCGCTGATGCTGGTCACGATGGTGCTGTCCTACTCCGGCAGCCGCCAGCTGGCCAACATCGGCAGCACCGTGCTCCTGGTGACCGTCGTGATGGTGCTCGCCGACATGCTGGTGCTGCGCTTCCGGCTGCGCCGCGAGATGTCCCGACGCTTCCCGAACAGCCCCACGAAGGGCCTGACCTACTACGCCGTCACCCGGGCGCTGCAGATGAAGTTCATGCGGCTGCCCAAGGCGAAGGTGAAGATCGGCCAGACCCTCCCCGAGGACTACCGCTAGACCTCGGGGAACGTCCCGCCCGCGCCTGGCCTACGAGCCGAGGTCGCGGCGCCGGGGGTTGCGCGTCTGCGCGGGGTCGCGCTCGACGACCGGGTCCACGGCCTCGTCGATGGCCCTCAGCGTGGCCTCGTCGAGGCGCACGCCGGCGGCCTTGACGTTGTCGGTGACCTGCTCGGGCCGGCTGGCGCCGATGATGGCCGCCGAGACGTTGCTGTTCTGCAGCACCCAGGCGACCGCGAGCTGGGCCATGGTCAGGCCGGCCTCCTGCGCGATCGGCTGGAGCAGCTGGACCCGCTCGAGGACGTCGTCCTGCATCCAGCGCCCGATCATGTTCGCGCCGCCCTTCTCGTCGGTGGCGCGCGAGCCCGCCGGCGGGGCCTGGCCGGGAAGGTACTTGCCGGTCAGCACGCCCTGGGCGATCGGCGACCAGACGATCTGGCCGATGCCGAGCTCCTCGCAGGTCGGGACGACCTCGGCCTCGATGACCCGCCAGAGCATGGAGTACTGCGGCTGGTTGGAGACCAGGGGGATCTTGAGCTCGCGGGCCAGCTCGTGGGCGCGGCGGATGTCGTCGGCGCGCCACTCCGAGACTCCGATGTAGAGCGCCTTGCCCTGGCGGACGACGTCGGCGAACGCCTCCATCGTCTCCTCGAGCGGGGTCTCGTCGTCGTAGCGGTGGGCTTGGTAGAGGTCGACGTAGTCGGTGCCGAGGCGGGTGAGCGAGCCGTTGATCGACTCCATGATGTGCTTGCGGGAGAGGCCGTGGTCGTTGTGCTTGCCCGGGCCGGTCGGCCAGTAGACCTTGGTGAAGATCTCCAGGCCCTCGCGGCGCTCGCCCTTCAGCGCGCGGCCGAGCACCGACTCGGCGGCGGTGTTGGCGTAGACGTCGGCGGTGTCGAAGGTCGTGATGCCCTCGTCGAGCGCCTGCCGGACGCACGCGGTGGCGGCGTCCTCCTCGACCTGGGAGCCGTGGGTGAGCCAGTTGCCGTAGGCGATCTCCGAGATCTTCAGTCCACTGCGGCCGAGGTTGCGAATCTCCATGTCGGCGACACTAGTCACCCGTCGAAATCGACCACCACGCGGTCCGAGGTCGGGTGCGCCTGGCAGGTGAGCACGTAGCCGCGCTCGATCTCCTCGGGCTCGAGCGCCCAGTTCGCATCCATCGCGACGCTCCCCTCGACGACCCGTGCGCGACAGGTGCCGCACACGCCGCCCTTGCACGCGAACGGCAGGTCGGAGCGGACCCGCAACGCGGCCTCGAGCACCGGGACGTCGTCGGGCCGCAGGTCGAGGTCGGAGGCGCGCCCCGCGAGCCGGACCGTCACCCGAGCCGCGCCCTCGGGTGCGCCGGCGAGCGCGGAGACCGGCACGCGCGCGACGGGGTCGGCGTGGAAGAGCTCGCTGTGCACGCGGCGGGCCTCGACCCCCAGACCGTCGAGCGTCCCGCGCAGCTCGCCGACCATCTGCTGGGGGCCGCAGAGGTACCACTCGTCGACCTCGGTCGCAGGCATCAGCGCCGCGAGGATCCGTTCGAGCCGCGCGCCGTCGAGCCGGCCGGAGAGCAGGTCGACGTCCTGGCGCTCCTGGGAGAGCACGTGCACGATCTGCAGCCGCGTCGGATAGGCGTCCTTGAGGTCGTGGACCTCGTCGAGGAACATCACCGAGCGGTGGGTGCGGTTGGCGTAGACCAGCAGCACCGACGACTCCGGCTCGCCCTCCAGGATCGCCGTGACGATCGACAGGACGGGGGTGATGCCGGAGCCGGCGGCGATCGCCACGTGCGTACGCCGGGCGGCCGGGTCGATCGCCGCGGTGAACCTCCCCGCGGGCGTCATCACGTCGAGGTGGTCTCCGACGCGCAGCCGGCCGACCACCCCCTCGCTGAACGCGCCGCCGGGCAGCCGCTTGACGCCGATCCGGAGCTCGCCCGAGGCCGGCGAGGTGCACAGCGAGTAGGAACGGCGCACCTCGTCGGTCGCACCCGCTCCCCCGCGGATCGACAGGTGCTGGCCCGGGACGAAGTCGAACTCTCGCGCCAGCTCGTCGGGGACCTCGAAGGTCAGCGCGACGGCGTCGTCGGTGAGCTCGTCGATCGCCGCGACCCGCAGCGAGTGGAACGTGGCGGACACTCAGCTCCGTCCCATCAGATGGCCTTGAAGTGGTCGAAGGGCTCGCGACAGGCGCGGCAGACCCACAGCGACTTGCAGGCCGTCGACCCGAAGCGGCTCGACTCGCGGGTGTCCAGCGAGCCGCACTGCGGGCAGCGCACGGCCAGCGGCACGCTGACCGGGCCGGCGCCGGGTGGTGCGACGCCGTAGGCACGCAGCTTGGCCTTCGCCTCCTCGCTCATCCAGTCCGTCGTCCAGGCCGGGGCGAGCACGAACTCGACGTCGACGTGCCGGTAGCCCGCCGCCGTCAGGGTCTCGATGAGGTCGGTGCGGATCGTCTCCATGGCCGGGCAGCCGGAGTACGTCGGGGTGATCCGGACGTGGACACGGCCCTGGTCGTCCTCGGTGACGTCACGCAGGATGCCGAGGTCGGCGATCGTCACGACCGGCAGCTCCGGATCGGGGATGTCGGCTGCGATCTTCCAGGCGCCGCCGCCCCCGACGATCGAGGTCATCGGGCTCACCACGTCGCCCCCGGGTGCGACCGGTGCAGGTGCTGCATCTCGGCCAGGAGGTAGCCGAGGTCCTCGGTGTGCAGGCCCCGGCGGCCGCCGCCGCGCGCGGGGGCGACCTGGGGGACCACGAGCGTCGCCTCCGCGAGCACGCTCTCGACGGTCGTGAGCACCGCGTCACGCAGCGCGACCGGGTCGACCACGGCGCCGTCGACGGGGCCGAAGAGCTCCTCGACGTAGGGCCACTCCGCCTCGAGCGCCACCTGCATCCGCGCGTGCGACTCCTCGGTGCCGTCGCCGAGCCGCACGACCCACCGACGGGCGTGGTCGAGGTGATAGGCCACCTCCTTGACGGCCTTCCCGGCGATGGCGGCCAGCGTCGGGTCCTCGCCGAGAGCCAGGGCCGCGTAGAGCTCGGCCTGCCAGGCGCTGAAGACCAGCAGCCTGGCCATGGCGACCCCGAAGTCGGTCTGGGGACGCTCGACGAGCCAGACGTTGCGGAAGTCCCGGTCGTCGCGCAGGTAGGCGAGGTCGTCCTCGGACCGGCCGGCGCCCTCGAGCTCCCCGGCGTAGGTCAGGAGGTTGCGCGCCTGGCCGAGCTGGTCGAGGCCGATGTTGGCCAGCGCGAGGTCCTCCTCGAGCTGAGGGGCACGGCTGATCCACCAGCCCATCCGCTGGGCGGAGACGAGCGCGTCGTCGGCGAGGCCCAGGACATAGGAGAAGGGAGTAGAACTCGGTGGGGTGATCACAGGTGCTCCACGCCCTCGGGGATCTCGTAGAACGTCGGGTGCCGGTAGATCTTGTCGGCCGCGGGGTCGAAGAACTCCTCGCGCTGGCCGGCCTCGGAGGCCACGATCTCGGCCGACGGCACCACCCACAGCGAGACGCCCTCCTGGCGACGGGTGTAGACGTCGCGGGCGTTGCGCAGCGCCATCTCGGCGTCCGGGGCGTGCAGCGAGCCGACATGCACGTGGGACAGACCCCGCCGGGAGCGGACGAAGACCTCCCACAGCGGCCAGTCGCGGGTGCTCACGCGACCTCCCCGGCCGCCCGGGCGGCCTGCTTGGCCGCGTACGCCGAGGCCGCCTCGCGCACCCAGGCCCCGTCCTCGTGGGCCCGCACCCGGTGACCCATCCGCTGGGCGTTGCAGGGGCCGTTGCCCTGGATCACCTCGAACAGCTCGGTGAAGTCGATCGGCCCGGAGTCGTAGTGGCCCCGCTCGGCGTTCCACCGCAGCTCGGGGTCGGGCAGCGTCAGCCCGAGCGCCTCGGCCTGGGGGACAGTCATGTCGATGAACCGCTGGCGCAGCTCGTCGTTGGAGAACCGCTTGATCCCCCACGCCATCGACTGGGCGGAGTGCGGCGAGTCGGCGTCGGGCGGACCGAACATCATCAGCGCCGGCCACCAGTAGCGGTCGACCGCGTCCTGGGCCATCGCCTTCTGCGCCGGCGTGCCGTGAGCGAGCGTGTGCAGGATCTCGAAGCCCTGGCGCTGGTGGAAGGACTCCTCCTTGCAGACCCGGATCATCGCCCGCGCGTAGGGGCCGTAGGAGCAGCGGCACAGCGGGACCTGGTTGACGATCGCGGCGCCGTCGACGAGCCAGCCGATCGCCCCGACGTCGGCCCAGGTGAGCGTCGGGTAGTTGAAGATCGAGGAGTACTTCTGCCGGCCGGTGTGCAGCTGGTCGAGCAGGTCCTCGCGGTCGACACCGAGCGTCTCGGCGGCGGCGTAGAGGTAGAGGCCGTGGCCGGCCTCGTCCTGCACCTTCGCCATCAGGATCGCCTTGCGCCGCAGGCTCGGCGCGCGGCTGATCCAGTTGCCCTCGGGTTGCATGCCGATGATCTCGGAGTGGGCGTGCTGGGCGATCTGGCGCACGAGCGAGCGGCGGTAGTCCTCGGGCATGGGGTCGCGCGGCTCGACCCGGCCGTCGTCGGCGAGCAGCTCGTCGAAGGACACCTCAGCGGACATGCGGGCACGCTACCACCACGTGTTACAGATCACAGCCGCTCCTGCATGAGTGTGTAACACCACGGGGCGGCTGTCAGGATGACCTCATGAGCAGCTCCCCCGGCCCGAGCGCCGACGTCTCCGTCCGGGTCGCCTGGGCCGACGACGCTCCCGCGATCGCCGAGGTGCAGCTGCGCGCCTGGCGCGAGACCTACGCCGACCTCCTTCCCGCGGACGCGCTGCCCGGCCCCGAGCAGGTCGAGGCGGCGGCCGCCGCGTGGCGGGCGTCGCTGTCCGCCCCGAAGGACGCTCGCAACCGGGTCCTCGTCGCGCTCGAGCGCAACCGCGTGGTCGGCCTGGCCATCACCACTCCCGCCGACGACCCCGACTGCGACCCGATCGCGGACGCCGAGCTGCGCGAGCTGGCCGTCGACCCGGGCGAGCGCGGTCGCGGCCACGGCTCGCGGCTGCTGCAAGCGGCCGTCGACACGATGCAGGCCGACCGCTTCACCCGCGCGGTCACCTGGACGATCGCGTCCGACGACGTCCTGCGGGGCTTCCTCACCGATGCCGGCTGGGCCGCCGACACCGCCCACCGCGAGCTCGACCTGGACGGCGAGGGCACGACCCGGGTCAAGCAGGTCCGCCTGCACACAGCACTCTCTTAGCGAACGCCTCTTGAAATCCCGGGCAGCGGGTGCACGATGGAGATCCACTCCAGAACGGGGGCCACTCGTGTTCGGTCCACTCCCGCCGCTGTACCGCATGCTCGTCATCGCCACCGTGTTCGCGGTCGGCATCATGTCCGGGATCTGGATCGCACAGTTCGTCTCCGCGTCGGCCGCCGCGGTTGCCGGAGCGGCGTGGGGCGCCCTCGCCGGCGCACTCCTGGGGTACGTGCTCCTGCACGACTTCCACCACCGTCCACGCCCCGTGCGCGTGCGCCGGCACTGACCGCTCCACGGTTAACGTCAGGGCGTGAACGACGCCCCTCTCGAGCCTGCCCTCGAGCCTGCCCTCGAGCCTGCTGAGCGCTCGTCGATCATCCGCGACAGCCTGGGCGTCGGGCTCGCCACCGGTGCGTACGGCGTCGGCTTCGGCGCCGTCTCCGTCGCCGCCGGCCTCACCGTGGCGCAGACGTGCGCGCTGTCGCTGCTGGCGTTCACCGGCGCGAGCCAGTTCGCGCTGGTCGGCGTCGTGGCGGCCGGCGGCACTCCCCTCTCGGGCGCGCTGACGGCGCTGCTGCTCGGCACCCGCAACACGCTCTACGGCCTGCGGATGGCGCCCCTGCTCGCGTGGACCGGCTGGCGCCGGACGCTCGGCGCGCACGTGCTCATCGACGAGTCGACGGCGATGGCGGTGACGCGGCCCTCGACCGCCACCGCCCGCCTCGCCTTCACCTGGACCGGCGCGTCGATCTTCGTGCTGTGGAACCTCGCGACAGCCGCCGGCGCGGTCGCGGGCAACGCACTCGGGGACCCGCGCACCTACGGCCTGGATGCAGCCGTCGGGGCCGCCTTCCTGGCCCTGCTGTGGCCGAGGCTGCACTCGCGCGCCAACCAGCTCGTCGCCGTCGCCGCGGCCGCGGTGGCGCTGGGCGTCGTGCCGCTCGTGCCGGCCGGCGTACCCGTGCTCGCGGCTGCCGGCGTGGCGCTCGTCGCCGGCGTGCTGCCACGCAGGGAGCGCGGATGAGCGCCCTGTGGGTGGCCGTCCTGGCGACCGGCGCGGGCTGCTACCTGCTCAAGCTGGGAGGCCTCTCGGTCCCGCCCCGCGTCCTGGAGCATCCGGTGGCCGAGCGGATCGCCGACCTGATCCCGGTGGCCCTGCTCTCCGCGCTCGTCGCGGTGCAGGTGGTGGCCCGAGGGCACGAGATCGTGCTGGATGCTCGTGCCCTCGGGCTGATCGTGGCGGTGGTGCTGCTGGTGCTCCGGGCGCCGTTCCTCGTCGTGGTGTTCGGCGCCGCGGTCGTGGCAGCGCTGGCCCGGATGGTGTGACCTCCGGGCCAGCGTCCCCACGTGCAGCCGGTCAGACCGGCTGGACCTCCCCGAGGACCGCGCGGACGTCGGCGACCGACGTGGCGGTCTCGAGCCGGCGGACCTGCTCGGGATCGACGAACACCTCGGCGATCCGGCCGAGCAGCTTGAGGTGCTCGTTGCCCACGGCGGCGATGCCGACGACGTAGCGCACCTGCTTGCCGTTCCAGTCGATCGGCTCGGGGTAGCGGACGAAGGACAGCGCGGTGCGGCTCACCGCCGCCTTCGCCTCGTTGGTGCCGTGCGGGATGGCCAGGAGGTTGCCCATGGCCGTGGAGACCGAGGTCTCCCGCACGTGCATCGCCTCGACGTACGCCGGGGTGACGGCGCCGGCCGAGACCAGCAGCTCACCGGCCCGCGTGATGGCCGCGTCGCGCGACTCCGTCGGCGCGTCCAGCACGATCGCCTCGTCGGCCAGCAGCCCACCGGCTAGGGCAGGCTCCTCTCCGTCGGCGCCTGCACCGACCGTCGCGCGACCCGCACCGTTGTGCTCGCGGACCAGCTCGACGATCTCGTCGTAGCGCGGGCTCGCCATGAAGTTCTCCACCGAGACGTGGATCGCCGAACCGGTCTTCTGCCGGGCGCGGGCGGTGAGGTCCTGGTGGGTGACGACGAGGTCGTAGGTGTCGGTCAGGTTGGCGATGGCCTTGTTGACCACGGTGACCTCGGGGAACCCGGCGTCGTGGATCTTCTTGCGCAGCACCGAGGCGCCCATGGCGGAGGAGCCCATGCCGGCGTCGCAGGCGAACACGATGTTCGTGATGGAGCCGACGTGGCTGGTCGCGGCGGAGCCGGTCACCAGGGAGGAGGCCACCGACTTCTTGCCCTTCATCGCCTCCATGCTGGCGGTAGCGGTGACGAGCTCGTCCTCGGCCTCGATCGTCTTGTCGGTCTTCAGCAGGATCGCCGCCACGAAGAAGGACGCCGCTGCGCCACCGATGATCGAGAGGGTGATGCCGGTCAGGTTCTTCAGGTCGGTCGGCGCGGAGATGTAGACCGCGAACACCGAGCCGGGGGCGGCGGGAGACCGCAGACCGCTGGAGAAGATGACGTTGATCAGGATCTGGGTGAAGCCGCCCGCGAACATCGCGAGGATCAGCTTGGGCTTCATCAGCACGTAGGGGAAGTAGACCTCGTGGATGCCGCCGAAGAAGTGGATGATCGCAGCGCCGGGAGCCGACGCCTTCGCCATGCCCTTGCCGAAGATGCTGTAGGCGAGCAGCAGGCCCAGGCCGGCGGCCGGGTTGGCCTCGAGCAGGAACAGGATCGACTTGCCGCCCTCGGCCGACTCGTTGAGGCCCAGCGGGGTCAGCACGCCGTGGTTGAGGGCGTTGTTGAGGAACAGCACCTTGGCGGGCTCGATCACGAACGAGGCGAACGGCAGCAGGTCGTGGTTGACCAGGAACTCCACGCCGTCACCGAGACGGTCGGAGATCCAGGTGAGCACGTCGCTGAGTGCGAAGAAGCCGAACGTGGCGAGGATGCCGCCCCAGATGCCGGCGGAGAAGTTGTCGACCAGCATCTCGAAGCCCGGCTTGATCTTCCCGGCCCACATGCTGTCGATGTGCTTCATGCTCCAGCCACCGAGGGGGCCCATGATCATGGCGCCCATGAACATCGGGATCTCGGTGCCGGCGATGACGCCGAACGTCGCGATCGCGCCCACGACACCACCGCGGGTGAGGTCGTTGTAGGCCATCTTGCCGCCGGTGTAGCCGATGAGCACCGGCAGCAGGAACTTGATCATCGGGCCGACGATGCCGCCGCCCGCGTAGTCGCCCCAGCCGCCGATGTGGGCGACCCAGCCGTGCGGGCTGAGCCAGGCGTTGTCGCCGCCGCCGAGATTCAGCCAGCCGACCTCGATGAACATCGCGGTGATGAGGCCCCACGCGATGAACGCGCCGATGTTGGGCATCACCATGTTCGACAAGAAGGTGCCGAACCGTTGGACGTGGACGCGGGCCGAGGTTCGCTCCGCCGGCGTCTGCGTGGCTGTGGCCATGCTGCTCTTCCTCCTGAGGCGCCAGCCTGCGCAGGCTGGTCGGACCTTGTCGCCCAGCGGCCGGCACGGGTGTGACGAGCGCCATGGCGAATCTGTGATTGCCTGTATATCTCCGCAAAAAACGCTCCGTCAAGGGCCTAGAGCCACATGTTCACAGATAAACACAGATAAACGGTGCTACGGTGGGTCCACCACCGACCCGCGACGAGGAGAGAACATGAAGGCCCTGCGCTTCTACGCACCCGAGGACGTGCGACTCGAGGACGTGCCGGAGCCCACCTGCGGCCCCGACGAGATCAAGCTGCGAGTGCGCAACTGCTCCACGTGCGGCACCGACGTGAAGATCCTCCACAACGGCCACCAGAACCTCACTCCCCCGCGGACCATCGGCCACGAGATCGCCGGCGAGGTCGTCGAGGTGGGCGCGGACGTGAACGCGACGTACGGCGCGAGCTGGGCGGTCGGCGACCGCGTCCAGGTGATCGCCGCCGTGCCGTGCGGCGAGTGCTACGAGTGCACGAAGGGCTGGATGGCGGTCTGCCAGAACCAGACCTCGATGGGCTACCAGTACGACGGCGGGTTCGCCGAGTACATGATCGTGCCGAAGCAGGTCCTCAAGGTCGACGGCCTCAACCGCATCCCCGACAACGTCGGTTTCGACGAGGCCTCCGCCGCCGAGCCCTTCGCCTGCGCGATCAACGCCCAGGAGCTGCTCGGCATCGAGCCCGGGGACACCGTCGTGGTCTTCGGTGCCGGTCCGATCGGCTGCATGCACATCCGCATCGCACGCGGCGTCCACCAGGCCGGCCCGGTCTACCTCGTCGACGTGAACGCCGACCGCCTTGCGATGTCGGCCGCCGCCGTGCAGCCGGAGGAGACCATCAACGGCTCGGAGGTCGACGTCGTCGAGAAGGTCATGGAGCTCACCGGTGGCCGCGGGGCGGACGTCGTCATCACCGCGACGGCTGCGAACATCACCCAGGAGCAGGCGATCGCGATGGCCGCCCGCAACGGTCGGATCTCGTTCTTCGGCGGCCTGCCCAAGACCAACCCGACGATCACCTGCGACTCCAACATCGTCCACTACCGTCAGCTGCACATCCACGGCGCCAACGGCTCGGCCCCCGAGCACAACAAGCGCGCCCTCGAGTACATCTCCACGGGCCAGGTCCCGGTCAAGGACCTGATCACCCGCCACATCCCGCTCTCCGACGTCCTCGACGCGTTCTCGATCGTCCAGAACGGCGAGGCCATCAAAGTGACCGTCGAGCCTTGAGGTCCGACGACCCCGATTGTTGAGCTGCGAAGGCGCGCTAGCGCCCGAGCCTCCAAACCCCCGCAGCGCAGGCAGGGCGGTGACCACCACGGTCACCGCCCTGCGTTGCTTTCCGGGATCTCGACAGGCTCGATCACCGGCGCCGCTCGATCACCGGAGCCGGACTACTCCGGCGTCGCGACCCACTCGACCAGCTGCCAGACGATGCCGTTGGCGTCGGCGAACTGGCAGTAGCGCTCTCCCCACGGCTCGGTCTCCGGCGACGTGATCACCCGCACCCCGGCCTCGCTGATCCGCTCGAACTCGGCGTCCAGGCCGTCGACCTCGAACGCGAGCAGCAGCCCCTGGCCGGCCGGGCCGGCGATCTCCTGCGGCTTGAACGTCGACAGGCCGGTGCGCAGGAACACGACGTTGACGCCGGCCGTGGGGTGGGCCAGCGAGACGAACCCGTCGGCGGACATCGCCTCGGTGAACCCGAGGTGCTCGATGGCGAAGAGCGCCGACGCCTCGACGTCGGCGACGTTGAGCGAGATGGCGGTGGACCTGATGTGCATGCGACTCCCCTCGTGCTGAGCTGCCCGCCCATTCGGACAACTCTGTACGGCGTACAACGTATCGCGCTCTGGAATGATTCCCGCCATGGAGGAACCGTGCCGCGGGCACTGATCGACCTGCTGTGGCGCGACCACCCCGCCGCCCCCACCGGGGGCAGCCGTGGCCCGCGCACCCGGGTGTCGACCGGCCAGGTGGTCGACACCGCCATCGGGCTCGCCGACGCCGAGGGCATCGAGGCGGTGACGATCCGGCGCCTCGGCGAGGGACTCGGCGTCTCGGCGATGTCGGTCTACACGCACGTCAACAGCCGCGACGACCTCCTGGTGCTGATGGCCGACGCCGCGCACGCGCGGATGGACCGCCCGGCCTACGGCAGGCTCGGCTGGCGATCGCGCGTCCGGCTCGTCGCGGAGTCCAACCTGGCGCTGCTGCAGGCACATCCCTGGCTGACGGACCTCGCCGACGAGCGCAGCGCTCTGGGGCCGGGCACGATCGCGAAGTACGACCACGAGCTGGCCGCGTTCGAGCCGTTGCACCTCCCACCGGTGAGCCGCGACGCCGCCCTCACCTTCGTGCTCGACTTCGCCCGCTCGGCCGCGGTCGCGATGCGCCCGCGGCCGCACGCCGCCGAGCTCGCCGAGCACTGGCCGGAGTGGAGCGTGCGACTCGCCGAGTACCTGGGCGATCGCCACCCCCTCGCGCAGACCGTCGGCGCCGCGGCCGGGGAGGCGATGGGCGGCGCCTCGGACGCGAGGCTGGCCTGGGACTTCGGTCTCGCGCGGGTCCTCGACGGCCTCGCCGCCCTGGCCTGAGACGCACAGCAGGGCGGTGACCACCATGGTCACCGCCCTGCTGCCAGTGCTGGATCAGTTGACGCTGACCGCGCTCCAGGCCGCGGCCACCGCGTTCTGCTGAGCACTGCCGGCGCCGTACAGGTCCTTGGCGGCGCTCATCGTGGCCGTGCGCGCTCCGGCGTAGTTGGTGCCGGAGGTCATGTAGACCGTCAGCGCGCGGTACCAGATCGCGGCCGCCGCGTCCCGGCCGATGCCGGTGACGGTCGAGCCGTTGCAGGTCGGGCTGTTGTGCGCGACCCCGCCGATCGTCTTGGCGCCCGAGCCCTCGGCGAGCAGGTAGAAGAAGTGGTTGCCCACGCCCGAGGAGTAGTGCACGTCGGCGGTCCCGACGGTGGAGGACCAGCAGTTGAACGACGACCCGTCGGACGCCGGGTTGTCCATCCGGCGGAAGCCGACGTGGTTCTTGAGGTCGAACTCCTCACCGATCAGGTAGTCGCCCGGGTCGCTGGCGTTCGCGGCGTAGAACTCCACCATCGTGCCGAAGATGTCCGAGGTCGCCTCGTTGAGGCCGCCGGACTCGCCCGAGTAGCTCAGGCCCGCCGTGTTCTCCGTGACGCCGTGGGACATCTCGTGTCCGGCCACGTCGAGGGAGACCAGCGGGCCGTAGTTGGTGCCGTCACCGTCGCCGTAGGTCATCTTGGTGCCGTCCCAGAAGGCGTTGACGTAGTTCTTGCCGTAGTGGACGCGGTTGTAGGAGCCCGACCCGTTGCCGAAGATGCCGTTGCGTCCGTAGGTGGACTTGTAGAAGTCCCACGTCATGTTGGTGCCGTACTGCGCGTCGACGGCGGCGGACTCGCGGCTGCTGGTGGAGCCGTTGCCGAACAGGTTGTCCGGGCTCGTGAAGAGCGTGCCGGCCTTGCAGTTGAAGCCGAAGTACTGGCACCCCAGCGAGTCGGACGCGTTGCCCATGTCGGTCGTGTAGGTGTTGCCCCGGGTCGGGTCCTTGAGCTGGTACGTCGACCCCGAGAGCGTCAGCTGCAGCGGGACGGTCCCGGAGTAGAGCGACTGGCCCGACCCGTCCGCGGTCTGGATCTGCTGCTCGCGGCGGATCACCGCGCCGGTCGTGGCGTCGACGTACGTCGCGAGGCGGCTGGGCGTGCCGTCCTTCTGCGTGCCGCCCGTGATCACCTCCCAGGCGAGCCGCGCCGTGCCCGTGGTGGCGTCGACGACCAGGCGGCTCGACTCGGCCTTCGCTCCGGTGATGCCCCGCGTCGCCTTGGTGCGGGCGGTCGCGCGGTCGGCCGCTGCGCTCTTGGCGACCGCAGGGGTCGTGGAGACGTGCACCTCGTTCTCGAGCGTCTGGGTCACGCCCTTCCAGCCGTCGGAGGCGCCGCGGTGGACCACGAGGTCACCGCCGAGGACCGGCAGTCCGCGGTAGGTGCGGTCCATGCGGACGTGCGTGCTGCCGTCGGCGTCGGTGACGGTGTGGGTGACGGTGAACGCCGTGCCGTTGCTGGCGAGTGCCGCACCCGGGTGGGCGAGCAGGGCCTGGACGGCGTCGGGCCGCTGCGGAGCGGCCTGGCTGCCGCCGGCCTGGATGCCGACGGCGGTGAGAGCGAGAACTGCCGCCGTGGCGACGCCCGAGATTCTGCGCATGTGTGGTGGTCCTTCTCGTGGGGGTGGTGGTGAGACTTCGGAGACGAAGCCTCACCCGCCACAACGAGAAGGGGAACCAGCCGGTACGTGCGGATTCCTGCAATGCAGGAACGTGCAGAACCGGCGATCTTCCGGCGGATCCCTGCAGGCCGAGGAAGTGTTCCGGCCCCAGGGCCCTTGTCCTCTGGCGCAGCCATGTCGGCGCTCGCAGCATGGGGGCATGGCTGTCACCCATTCGGTGGAGTGGCATCGGCACCGCTTGGACGCTGCCGTCGCGCTCGGCGTGCTACTCCTGCTTCACGCGCTCGCCCACGGCGTCGGGACGACGTCGAACATCCAACGCATCTCCGACGACGAGCCCGCCGACCTGCTCGGCGGGGCCTGGCACGCGAGCAACGACGTGGTTCTCGGCATGGCGTCGGCCACCTGGGCCGCGGCCGGTCTGGCGATGGCCGTGGCCGGGGTCATGGTGCTGCGCCATGCCGGTGCGGCGCGGTCGGTCGCCGTCGTCGCGTCAGCCGCCTCACTGGTGCTCTGCGTGGTCTTCTTGTGGGCCGCCGTCATCGGTGCGGTGGTCGACGTCCTGCTGCTCGCGGCCCTGGTGCTGATCCCCGAGCGGATCGGCCTCAGGCCAGGTCGAGGAAGTGTTCCAGCCCGACCGTGAGCCCCGGGTGGTCGCCGATCGCCCGCAGACCGGCGAGCACGCCGGGGGTGAACGAGGCGCGATCGAGCGAGTCGTGACGGATCGTGAGCGTCTCCCCCAGCCCGCCCAGGATCACCTCCTGGTGGGCCACCAATCCGCGGATCCGCAGCCCGTGCACGCGGATGCCCTCGACGTCCGCGCCGCGCGCACCGTCGAGGGCGGTGGTGGTCGCGTCGGGCACCGGCCCGACGCCGGCCTCCCGGCGGGCCGCGGCGATCAGCTCCGCCGTACGCCGCGCCGTTCCCGACGGCGCGTCGGCCTTGGTCGGGTGATGGAGCTCGACCACCTCGACGGACTCGAAGAACGGCGCAGCCACGGCCGCGAAGCGCATCATCAAGATCGCACCGATCGAGAAGTTCGGCGCGATCAGCACGCCGGTGCGCGGCGAGCCGGCGAGCCAGGCGCGCAGCCGGTCGAGGCGCGCGTCGTCGAAGCCGGTCGTACCGACCACGGCGTGGAGGCCGTGCTCGATGCAGAACTCGAGGTTGCCCATCACCACGTCGGGGTGGGTGAAGTCGACGACCGCCTCGGCGCCGGAGGACACCAGCGTCTCGATGTCGTCCCCGGCGTCGACCTGCGCGACCAGCTCGAAGCCGTCGGCGGCCTCGACCGCCCGGCAGACCTCGGTCCCGACCTTGCCCCGCGCTCCGAGCACTCCGACCTTCATCACGCCCGACAACCTACTAGGGCGCGACTCCTGAGCCGTCGTGCGGCGGACGAGGCGAGCCGGTCCTCCCGGGCCGGGTCGGCGTCTGGCAGGCTGGACCCCATGGCAGCGCAGACGATCCCGCCCCGGATCAGGTGGGCGGTGGACATCATGGACGTCCAGCCGTCCGACCACGTCCTGGAGATCGGCTGTGGCCCCGGAGCGGGAGCGGAGCTGATCTGCGAGCGTCTCGAGACCGGGAAGCTGTTCGCGATCGACCGGTCCGAGTCCGGGGTCGACCGCACCAAGCGCCGGTGCGCCCAGCACGTCGAGTCGGGACGGCTCACCGTGCGCCAGATCGACCTGGCGACCCTGCGGGTGCCGGTGAAGCGCCTGAACAAGGTCTTCGCGTTCAACGTCAACCTGTTCTGGGTGCGCTCCTGCGCCGAGGAGGTCGCGCTGCTGCACGAGCGCGTCGTCCCCGGCGGTGACGTGTTCTTGTTCTACGAGGCCAACCGACCCGAGCTGGTCCCCACGATCGTGAAGAAGGCCTCAGCGGCGCTCGTCGAGGGTGGGTTCCGCGTCTCGGTCGTCAACCATAAGGCGCCGCCGGTGGTCGGCATCATCGGCCGCAGGTGAGGTTATTTCCTTATCGCGCGGTTGCATTAGGTTTTTCCCTAATCTAGGCTCTTCTTCAGGAAGGAGCCTCATGCCCGTCGCCATCGTGCTCACCGTCGACCAACGCGACAGCCGTCACTCGGAGGACCGCATCCCCGCGACCCTCGAGCGGCTGGCGCCGATCCCGACGCTCCTGGCCTTCGAGCGCACCGCGGGCGACGAGCTGCAGGGCGTCCTCGACGACCCGGACGCGGCCATGGCCGCGATCGGTGAGCTGCTCCGTGACGACCGGTGGTACGTCGGCGTCGGGGTCGGCACGGTCGAGGAGCCGCTCCCCGACCACTCCCGCGCGGGGCGCGGTCCGGTCTTCCTGCAGGCGCGCGTCGCCGTCACCGAGGCCAAGACCAGCCCGTGGCACGTGCGCGTCGTGGCCGACCACTGGGCGGGGCGCGCCCTCGAGAGCACGCTCTGGCTCTGGGCCGCGGTGCTGGCGCGGCGCACCGCCCGCGGCTGGGAGGTCGCCGACCTCGTCGCCGACGGACTCTCCTACGCCGAGACCGGCAAGCGGCTCGGCATCAGCCAGTCAGCGGTCAGCCAGCGCGCCCAGGCCGCCGGCATCGTCGAGGCACGGCGGGCCGAGGAGCTGGCCGGGGTCCTCGCCCGGATCCTGCTGGAGGAGACGACGTGACCGCCGACACCTGGGGCGCCCTGGTCCTCGTGCTGCTCGCCTTCGGGCTGCTCTGCGCCGTCGGCGCCTGGGCGCGCACCGCCCGCCGCATCTGGGCGCCGGCAGCCCTCCTCGTGCTGCTCGCCGCCGGCATCGTCGCCGCAGCCCCGCCCTCGGTGAGCGTCGAGGGGCGCGGGCTCACCACTGTCCTCGTGCTGCTCGCCGGCGCCCTCGCCGTCGCCGGAGGAGGGCCGGTGACCGCGCTGGTCTTCGACCTCGTCGACCGGCGCGAGGCACCTCCGGACTCGATGCAGTCCGCCGGCCGCGTGCTGCGCGGCGGCGCCTGGATCGGCGCCCTCGAGCGGGGCGCGATCCTGGCCTCCCTCGTCGCCGGCTGGCCCGAGGGGCTCGCGGTCGTCCTGGCCGTCAAGGGCCTGGGACGCTACCCCGAGCTCCGCGCCGCCGAGGACGGCGTCCGCACCGGTGCGGCCGAACGGTTCATCATCGGGACGTTCGTCAGCGTGCTGTGGGCGTGTGCGTGTGCGGCGGTCGTGGCACTGGCGCGCTAGCCTCGATCTTTCGCGAGGCTAGCCCCACGCAGCCAGCCCGGCAGGTCGCGACGGAAGGCCGTCCGGATGGACTTCGTCCGGGTCACCGACCAGTCGACCACGGTCCCGACCTCGGGCTCGGGCTTGGACCACTCGAACCAGTTGACCATCTTCAGCATCGGGAGATCCCGGTGGATCGCCGGCGCGAGCACCTGGCGCCACCAGGCCCGCTTGACCGCGAGCTCGCGTGCCCCGCCCGCCCCGGGCACGTAGAACGCGGCCGTCTCGGTGACCGCGACTGGCCGGTCCATGGCGACGCCGTACTCCGCGTAGAAGTCCGGGACGCCGGTCTCGTCGCCGGCGAGGCCGTCGTAGGTCCCGTGCAGCAGGTCGGCGAACTTGCCGGGCTCGGGCACCTCGTTCTCGCCCCACGGATAGGTGCTGCCCCAGTGGTAGACCGACATGCCGACCCAGTCGACGGCCGCGCTGCCGGGCCAGTAGGGCCGGTAGGGGTCGTCGGCACCGGTGACGGCGCCGTCGCCGTCGGTGTCCAGCAGAGCGGCGCGCTCGCTGCCGGCCGGCGCCTGGTAGCGGCCGCCGGTGAACGGGTAGCCCCCGCCGTAGTTCGGCGCCCACATCATCGCGCTGCGCGGTGAGATCCGGTGCACGGTCGCGGCCACCTGCCGGAACGTCCGGACGTACGCCGCCGGGTCCTGGGACCACGGGTACCAGGAGCCGTTCATCTCGTGGGCGAAGCGGACGAACGTCGTGACTCCGAGGCGCTGGTAGCCGGCGAGCCGCATGGCGAGCTGCGTGGTGGCGCGCGGGGTCACGGCCGCGAGCCCGCGGTGCGGCTCGAGGGTCACCAGCAGCATGCTGCCCACCTGGCGGGCCTGGTCGACGGCCGCGTCGAGGTTGCGTCGGTCGTCGCGGGTCAGCGGCATCTGCACGAAGCTCACCGCGACGGCCGGCCGCCGGCCGAGCCGGTCCGCGTACGCCGACAGCGAGTCGTTGGCCCAGTCGATCGACACGCCCAGCCACGCCCCGCTCTGCGGCGCGAGGACCACCCGGGCGGGCACCGGTCCGCGACCCGGCGCGGTCGGATGCGTGCGAGGTGGCGTCGGCGAGGCGAGCGCGGGGGTCAGCAGCGTCGTGAGGACCATGGCGAGCGCGGCCGCCGCTGCCACGCGGCCGGAGCGGGCTCGGGGCCTCACCCGTCGGTCCGGCGGACCACGAGGACCGTCATGTCGTCGCCGACCTCGTAGTCCTCGGCCAGGCGCATGATGATGTCGACGGTCTCGGCAGCGGTCGCGTGCGGGTGCAGGTGCGGCAGCAGGACCTCGAGAGCCTCGCCGGGGTGCTGGAAGGGGTCGACGTAGCCGTCGCTGACGACGATGAGCCGCTCCCCCGGCTCCAGCACCGTCGAACCGCTCGTCCACCGCCAGCCCGGCAGCGCCCCGACGGGGAGGTCCCCGGTCGTCAGCCGGCGTACGCCGCCGTCGGCCGAGAGCACGACGCCGAGGCCGTGCCCGGCGTCGACGTAGGTCACGTCGCCGGTGTCGGAGTCGATGCGCGCGGTGAACAGGGTGACGAACGTGGAGCTCTCGACGAGGTCGGTCTCGAGGCTCGTGCCCACCCGGGTGACCGCGTTGGCGATGTCGTGGGCGGGCGAGGCCGCGCGCAGGGCCGCGCGCACGCTGGCGGCCACGATGCCGGCGCCCATGCCCTTGCCCATCACGTCGGCGAGCGCGACCTGGACCATGCCCTCACAGCTGAACCAGTCGTAGAAGTCACCGCCGACGTCGCGCGCCGGACGGCACGAGCCCGCCACCTCCAGGCCGAGCAGCGCGGGCGGGCGCTTGGGGAGCAGTCGCTGCTGGACGACGGCCGCCTGCTCGACCTCGCTGTCGAGGAACAGCTCCTTCTCCACCCAGTCGGCGATGTCGCGCAGCATCGCCAGCCCCGTCGGCGGGACCTCGCAGGGCCCGTCGCTGAGCAGGGAGACCGCGCCGATGTGGCTGCCGTCCGGGCCGCGGAGCGGCTGCCCGACGTAGGACCGGATGAACGGCTCGCCGACCACGGAGGGCAGCCCCGCGAAGCGCTGGTCGGCCCGGGCGTCCGGCACGACGAGCGCCTCCCC
>NZ_JANINT010000147.1 GCF_024509035.1 Nocardioides sp.
AGTGGCCGCACCTGCCGCGGCACGTCCGGGCGCTGGTCGAGGAGCACTGCGGCTCGACCGTGGTCGATGCGCAGTCGCAGGGTGCGGGCTTCACGCCGGGGTTCGCATCGGTGCTGACCTGCGCAGACGGGTCGAGGCACTTCGTGAAGGCCGCCTCGCAGAAGGCGCAGCGGATGTTCGCCGCGGCCTACCGCGAGGAGGCCCGCAAGCTGGCGGCGCTGCCTGCCGAGGCGCCGGCGCCCCGCCTGCTGTGGGTCCACGATGACGGCGACCCCGAGGGGTGGGTGGTGCTCGGCATCGAGCACGTCGCATCCCGCGCACCCGCGCGTCCCTGGCGCGCCGCCGACCTGGCGGCGTGCGTGGCCATGACCGAGCAGATGGCGGCCGCCCTCACACCGGTGCCGGAGGGGTTGGGCCTGGACGACTTCGCGACCGAGTTCGCCGAGTGGCCGGCGTACTGGGACGGGCTGGCGCGCGCCCACGCCGACGAGGCCGGCGCGCTGGCCGCGCGGTTCGCCGAGGTCACGGCCGGATCGACGCTCGTGCACACCGACGTGCGGGACGACAACCTCCTGCTCGCCGAGGACGGCCGCGTGCTGCTGTGCGACTGGAACTGGCCGGTCGCCGGCGCGGCCTGGATCGACACGCTGCTGCTGATGATCGGACCCCGCGGCGACGGGCTCGACGTCGACACCGTGCTCGCCGACTGCGTCCTGACCCGCGACCTCGACCCGGAGGCGATCGACGTCGTCCTCGCGCTCGTCACCGGCTACTTCCTGCACTCCGCCGCGCTCCCCTCCCCGCCGACCTCCCCGCACATGCGCGCCGCGCAGCTGTGGCAGGGTGAGGTGTGCTGGGAGTGGCTCTCCGAGCGCCGCGGGTGGGCCTGAGCGCCGGTTTGGGCGGTCGCGCCCGGCGCTGCTAACCTTGTTCGTCGCGTGTCCGGCTGTCCGCACGCCGATGCGCACCCCAGACATCAGACCCTGACCACACCGACCAGAAGGCTGCTCCAGTGGCGAACATCAAGTCCCAGATCAAGCGGAACAAGCAGAACGAGAAGCGTCACGAGCGCAACAAGGCCGTCAAGACCGGCCTGAAGACCGCCGTGCGCAAGTTCCGCGAGGCCGCCGAGACCGGCGACAAGGAGACCGCGGTCGCCCTCGGTCGCGACGCTGCGAAGAAGCTCGACAAGGCCGCCTCCAAGGGCGTCATCCACAAGAACCAGGCCGCGAACCGCAAGTCCGCGATCGCCAAGAAGGCCGCCTCTCTCTGAGCCTCACCCCGTTGACCCGCCCGAAACTTTCGGGCGGGTCAACGTGCATTTGGGGGGGTCACCGCGGGTCGCGGAGCGCCGTGATCGTGAGGACGAGCCGCTCGAGGGTGTACGACGGGTCGCTGGCCGCACCCTTGATTTCGGCGTCGGCCTGCGCGATCGCGCGGATCGCGCGGGCGATGCCACCGTCGGACCAGCCGCGGGACTGGTCGCGGATCGTGCGCAGCTTCCACGGCGGGACGCCGACCTCGCGGGCCAGGTCCGCGTCGCGCATGCCGCGCGGGGCGGACTTGTAGCGGGCCACGCCGCGCGCTCCCCCGGCGAACGCCGAGGTCACCAGCACCGGGGCGGTGCCGCCGTCGAGGGCCCACCGCAGCTCCTCGAGCGCAGCGGTGCGCCGGCCCCAGAAGGCAGCGTCGGCGACGGCGAAGGACTTGGCCTCGGCCCGGCCGCCGAAGTACTGCTTGACCTTCTCGATGCTCAGCGCCTGGCCCGGGAAGTCGTTGGTCAGCTGGCTGGCGGCCGCGGAGAGCGACCGGAGGTCCTGACCGACCGCCTGGACCAGGAAGTCGGCGGCCTCCTGGTCGATGCTCGAGCCGTGGCTGCGCACCTCGGCGGCGACGAACGAGGGGAACTCCGAGGCCCGCAGCTCCCCCGACTTGGACTCGGTGACCGTCGACAGCTTGCGCAGCTTGGTGAGCGTCCCGCTGCCCTTGGTGCCACCGCCGTGCACGAGCACCAGCGCGACGTCCTCCGACGGCGCCGCGGCGTAGCCCAGCAGCCCGTCGACGGACTCGTCGGGGAGGTTCTCCAGCGCTCGCACCACGACGCAGCGGATGCTGGAGAACAGCGACGGCGCGGCCAGCTCGCCCAGCGTCGCCAGGCTCAGGTCGCCGCCGACGGTCTCGGAGAACTCCGCCTCCGCGTCGTGGGAGCGGACGGCGTCGCGGACGGCGACGACCGTGCGCTCGTTGAGGAACTCCTCCTTGCCGGTCACCAGCGTGACTCGACCGAGGACGTCTGCCGCGCGCGGCTGTGAGGGACCTGCCATGGTGCGGCAAGCCTGCCACAGAGCGGCGACACCGCTGCGACGGGTCAGTGGGTCTGGGTGAGCAGGTCGCCGCCGCGTTCGACGACCGCGATGTCGCCGTCCAGGTCGGTGCGCAGCACCTCGGTCCCCGCGGCCTCGAGCGGGGCGAGGGTCTCGGTCGCGGGGTGGCCGTAGTCGTTGTCCGCGCCCACCGACACGACCGCCACCCGGGCGCCGAGGGAGAGCAGCCAGTCCTCGTCCTGGTAGCGGCTGCCGTGGTGGGGCACCTTGAGCACGTCGACCCGCAGCCCGGGCAGCGCCTGGGCCAGCGCTGCCTGGCCCTCCGGCTCGACGTCCCCGCTGAGCAACAGCCGCAGACCGCGCACCTCGACCAGCAGCACGACGCTCGCCTCGTTGGCGGTGCTGCCGTCGCCCGGTCCGGTCGTCGGGGAGTCCGCGGGCGGCCACAGCACCTGGAAGGTCACCTCCCCCACCCGGCGCGTCGCGGCGTACGGCGCGGGGCCGGCCGCCAGCCCGGCGTCCCCGGCGACCGTCTCGACCTCACGCACCCCCGCGGGCGGGTCGAGCAGCCGCGTCGTCTCCACCGCGCCCACGCTGCGCCCGTCGAGCACCCCTGACAGGCCGTCGACGTGGTCGGCGTGGAAGTGGGTCAGCACCACCAGCGGCACGCTCTCGACCCCGAGGCGGTCGAGACAGCCGTCGACCGCGCCCGGGTCGGGCCCGGCGTCGACCACCACGCCCGCACCCGGACCCGCGTTGAGCACCAGCGCATCGCCCTGCCCCACGTCGCAGGCGACCAGGACCCAGCCCTCGGGCGGCCAGCCCGGGGTGGGCAGCCGCACGAGCACCGTCGTCACCAGCAGGGCGCAGCAGGCCAGACCCGTCGACCGGCGGCGCAGCAGCCACGGACCCGCGAGCGCGACCCCGGCGACCAGGAGCGTCAGCACGATCACCGCGGAGGCCCCCGTCCCCCAGTCGATCGCCGCAGCCGGCAGCGTCGCGCCTCGCGTCGCGACGACCACCAGCCAGGCGACGCACCAGCCGGCGAGGGTGCCGAGGAGCCGGCCACCCCACGGCCAGACCAGGCCGGTCAGCCCGCCGCCGAGGCCGAGCACGGTGGCGGGCCCGACGACCGGAGCGGCGGCGAGGTTGGCGGCGACCGCCACCAGGCTCACCTGGCCCGAGAGCGCCGCGACGACCGGGGTGCAGGCGAGCTGCGCCGCCGCCGGCACCGCGACGGCCTCGGCCGCCCAGCGCGGCAGCCAGCGGGCCAGCGCGTCGCGCCAGCCGGGCGCGAGCAGCAGGATGCCGGCCGTGGCGAGCACCGACAGCGCGAAGCCCGGTGAGGCGGCCAGACCAGGCTGCATCAGCACCAGCGCCAGGACGGCCACACCCAGCGCACGGGAGCCGCGCTCACGACCCTCGGTTCCCATCGCGAAGAGGGCGACGGTCCCCATCACCGCGGCACGCAGGACGCTCGGCTCGGTCCGGGCGAGCAGCACGAACCCGACGATGCCGCCGGCGCCCACGACGTAGAGGAGACGCCCGCGCAGCCCCGCCCACCGGGCGAGCACGAGCAGGAACCCCACCACGAGCGTGAGGTTGGTGCCCGAGACCGCCAGCAGGTGGGTGAGCCCCGTGGTCCGGAAGTCATCGGCGAGCGCGTCGTCGACCTCGGCGTCGTCGCCGTCGACCAGTGCGGGGACCAGTGCCCGCTGGGCGTCCGGGCGATGGGCGACCGAGTCGCGGATCGAGGCACGCACCGCCGCGGCGGCGTCCCACCACACGTCGGGGCCGGCCACGACGACCGGTGGGCCACGGGCGCCGAGGACGGCCGCGAGGTCGTCACCCTCCGCCGGGGAGAGCCGGCCACTGGCGTCGACGGTCGCGCCGAGCGGCAGGTCGGCCCAGTCGTCGTCGGCGAGCACCAGCACTGGCGCGCGGAGGGCGTATGTCGTGCCGCGCCCGGTGACCTCGCGGACGTCGAGCCGCACCAGCACGACGTCGCCGAACCGGCCCTCGGTGCGTCGCGGGTCGGCCGAGACCGTGCCGACGACCCGGACCGCCGCACCCTCCGCGGCCAGCCGCGCGACCGGGCTGCGCGCGACCTGCTCGTGGCGGGCTGCGGCGACCGCGCCGACCGCGAGCGTCACCAGGACGACCGCCGCCGTCGTGCGGAGGGCGCCCGGGCCCCGGCGTCGGACGCACAGCCACACGAGGACGCCGACCGCCACCGTGCCGAGCAGTGCCCACCAGCCGATCGCTCGCGCCGCGAGGGCTGCGCCCCAGGCAGCACCGCCGAGCAGCAGCATCCGGAGGTCGGGTGGGCGAGCCCGCGGCAGAGCGACCCGCTCCACCGTCTGGCCCGTCTGGCCCGTCTGTTCCGCCTGGCCCGCCTGGCCCGCCCTCATCGTCACACCGTCACGAGAGGCGCCAGCCGGCCGAGCGTGGCGTCGCCGATCCCGTCGACCTCGAGCAGCTCGTCGACCGAGGTGAAGCCGCCGTGCTCCGCCCGCCAGGTCATGATCGCCTGGGCGGTCACCGGTCCGACCTCGGGCAGCGTCTCCAGCTCCGCCTGGGTGGCGGTGTTGAGGTTGACCAACGGTCCGGTCGGCGCACCGGCGGTCGGGACGGCGGACGCCAGCACCCCCGTCGGCGGCGGCTGTCCCACGACCACCTGCTCGCCGTCGACCAGGAGGCGGGCCAGGTTGAGCCCCGAGAGGTCGACACCCGGCCTGGCCCCACCTGCCGCATCGAGGGCGTCGACCACCCGGGCGCCGGAGTCGAGCACGACGATGCCGGGCCGGCGCACCTTGCCGGTCACGTCCACGGTCACGGTCGTCCCCGACGCCGCGGCCGAGCCGGTGGGCGCCGCCGCCACCGGGGAGGCGTCGGTCAGCGGGCTCTGCGAGACCAGGGCGCCCGTGCTGGCGGACAGTGCCGGCGCCTCGACGCGGTGGGCGTCGCCGCGCACGACCCACCAACAGGTCACGGCGAGTCCGAGCGCCACGACGACCGCGACCACCGACAGCTGCGCCGGCCCGAGCAGCACCCGGCCGCGCAGGGTCTCGGGAACCCACGAGCCGACCGCCGAGCCGGCCGACCGTCGGGCCGCGTGCCGCCCGGGGACCGGGACGAGCGGGGTGGCCTCCGGTGGGCGCGGCG
>NZ_JANINT010000148.1 GCF_024509035.1 Nocardioides sp.
CGGTCGGCTGGGCCGGCGCCTACGGCAACAAGATCGAGATCACCCACCCCGACGGCACCGAGACCTGGTACTGCCACCTCTCGCGCACCGACGTGCAGGTGGGGGCGCAGGTCGCCACCGGTGCCGTGATCGGCGCGGTCGGTGCCACCGGCAACGTCACCGGCCCGCACCTGCACTTCGAGGTCCGCTCCGACGGCGGCAGCGCCCTCGATCCCGAGACCGTCCTGCAGCAGCACGGCGTCCGGCCCTGAGCCGGCCGACCTGGGTCGAGCCCGGTGTCCCGATGTGCGGGAGACCCTCGGGCGCGCGGCGCGCTCGCCGCCTAGCGTCCGGCCAATGCGCACCCGTCGAGGCCGTCCCGGCTTCTCGCACCTGCTGACGCCCGGCACCATCGGCCCGATCACGCTGCCCAACCGCGTGATCATGCCGGCGATGGACATGAACGTGTGCCACGACGGTGTCGTCACCGACGACGACATCGAGCACTACGCCGCCCGCGCCGCCGGCGGCACCGGCATGGTGATCACCTCGGCCTCGGCGGTGGCGTTCCCCGTCGGCGCGACGAGCCTGAAGGAGCCCGGCCTCTCCGACGACCGGTTCATCCCCGGTCTGCGTGCGCTCGCCGACGCCGTGCACCGGGCCGGCTCCTTGCTGTGCGTCCAGGCGACCCACCACGGCAAGGTGGCGCGGGTCGACACCCTCCAGGGACGCCCGCTGCTCGTGCCGTCGGCACCCGAGGGCGCCCTCGACCTCAGCTCGCTGCAGGACAACACCCCCGACGAGCTGGCCCAGATGGGCGCCGTCACGGCGGGGCGGACGCCGACGTACCGGGAGGCGACCGAGGAGGACCTGTCCTGGCTCGTGGAGCAGTTCGCCCAGGCGGCACGCCGGGTGATGGTGGCGGGCGCCGACGCGATGGAGATCCACTGCGCCCACGGCTACATCCTCGGCGGGTTCCTCAGCCGCGCCGACAACCGGCGCACCGACCGCTGGGGCGGCTCGCTGGAGAACCGTGCCCGCCTGGCCTGCGACGTCATCGCGGCCGTACGACGCGAGGTCGGTGACCGGCTGGCGGTGATCGTCCGGGTGGCCGGTGAGGAGTACGGCGAGGAGGCCGCGCTCACGCGGCAGGAGGCGGTGGCCGCGGCCCAGCTGTTCGAGGCCGCGGGTGCCGACGCCATCCACGTCACCGGGTGGGGCCGCAACCCGTTCCGCGACTTCCTCAAGGGCCCGCTGCCCAACGAGGTCGGGGCCTACCGCGACAACGCGCGCGCGATGAAGGCCGCGGTCAGCATCCCGGTGATCGCGGTCGGTCGGGTGCTGCCCGAGGTGGGTGAGGAGATGATCGCCGCCGGGGAGGCCGACTTCGTCGCGATGGGGCGCCAGCTGCTCGCCGACCCCGAGCTGGTGGACAAGCTGCGCGCCGGACGCCGCGAGTCGGTCCGTCCGTGCATCAACTGCTACGTCTGCGTCGAGCGGAACTTCTGGGACGACACCCCGGTGTGTGCGGTCAACCCGGCGCTCGGCGACGAGCAGGCGGCGGTGCTGCTGCCGGTGCCGTCGCCGCGGCACGTCGTGGTCGTCGGCGGCGGGCCAGCCGGCATGGAGACCGCCCGGGTCGCGCGCGAGCGGGGGCACCGGGTCACGCTGGTCGAGGCCGGCGACCGCCTGGGCGGCTCGGCGTGGTTCTCCCAGCTCACCACCCCGGCCAACGGCCCGTTGCTCGCCTGGCAGCAGCACGAGCTCGAGCGCCTCGGTGTCGTCGTCCTGCTCGGCCGGCGCGCGACCGCCGAGTCGCTCCTGGCGCTGCGCCCGAGCACGGTGGTGCTGGCGACCGGCGCGACCCGCGGGCGCCCGGCGGTCCCCGGCGCGGACCTGCCGCACGTGCAGACCGGCGACACGCTGCGCGCCCTGCTCACCGGCACGTCGAGCCCCTCGGCCGACCGTGAAGCCTGGCGGTCGGGACGGACCCTGCGGTGGCTCGCTCGCGCCGGCCGGCTGACCGGCGCGACCAAGCGGCCCGAGCTGCTGCGGCGCGCCACCGCGACGTTCCTCCCCGTCGGCAAGAACGTCGTCGTGATCGGCGGGTCGCTCGTCGGCCTCGAGCTCGCCGAGTTCTTCGCCGAGCGGGGCAAGTCCGTGACCGTGCTCGAGGAGGGCGCCCAGCTCGGGCTGCCGATGGCGCTGCCGCGCCGCTGGTACGCCGTACGCCGGGCCGCCGACCACGGCGTGCGGCTCGAGCGCCGGGCCGTGCCCGAGGAGATCACCGCCACCAGCGTGGTCTACCGGGACGCCGAGGGCCGCCGTTCGACGGTCGCCGCCGACCTGGTCGTCGTGGCCTCCGAGGTGTCCTCCGGAGCCCCGCTGGCCAAGGAGCTGGCCGACCGGGGCGTGGCGGTGGAGGTCGTCGGCGACGCCGGCGAGGTGGGCTACATCCAGGGCGCCGTGCACTCGGCGTGGCAGGTGGCGCGATCCCTCTGAGCTGGTCCGTCCTGGCCGGGGACGTCATCCGACCTGGTCGTCGGGGCAGCCACCTCGGATGACCTCCTGCGGGCGAGCCTGGTTCGCGGCTGGGCCGCCCGGGGACACACCGTTCCAGCAGGGGCCCGCCTCGGCTCCGCGGCGGCCGGACGGTGCCCCTCCTCAGCCCGCCCGGCCGACCAGGTCGAGCGCGATGTCGATGATCATGTCCTCCTGGCCGCCGACCAGCCGGCGCCGGCCGACCTCGAGCAGGATCGTCCGCACGTCCACGCCGTAGCGCTCGGACGCGGCCTCGGCGTGGCGCAGGAAGCTCGAGTACACCCCGGCGTACCCCAGGGTCAGCGTCTCGCGGTCCACGCGGACCGGCCGGTCCTGCAGCGGCCGCACCAGGTCGTCGGCGGCGTCCTGCAGGGCGAACAGGTCCGCGCCGTGCGTCCAGCCGTTGAGGTCGGCGACCGCCACGAAGGGCTCGATGGGGCAGTTGCCGGCCCCGGCGCCCTGGCCCGCCAGCGAGGCGTCCACCCGGCGCACTCCCTCCTCGACGGCGACCACCGAGTTCGCGACCGACAGCGAGAGGTTCTCGTGGGCGTGGATGCCCAGCTCGGTCGCGGGGTCGAGCACGTCGCGGTAGGCGCGGATCCGCTCGCGGACACCGTCCATCGTGAGCCGGCCGCCGGAGTCGGTGACGTAGACGCAGTGCGCGCCGTAGGACTCCATCAGCTGCGCCTGGCGGGCCAGCTCGGCGGCCGGCGCCATGTGGCTCATCATCAAGAACCCGGAGACGTCCATGCCGATCTCGCGGGCGGTCGCGATGTGCTGGGCGGCCACGTCGGCCTCGGTGCAGTGGGTGGCGACGCGCACCGACCGCACCCCGAGGGAGTACGCCGTGCGCAGCTCCTCGATCGTGCCGACGCCCGGGAGCAGCAGGGTGGTGAGCCGCGCCCGGCTGATGTTCGCGGCCGCGGCCTCGATCCACTCCCAGTCGCTGTGCGAGCCGGGCCCGTAGTTGAGGGTGCCGCCGGCGAGACCGTCGCCGTGCGCGACCTCGATCGCGTCGACGCCCGCCGCGTCGAGGGCGGCGACGATGCGGCCGACGTCCGCGGGGTCGATGCGGTGGCGGATGGCGTGCATGCCGTCGCGGAGCGTGACGTCCTGCAGGAAGATCTCGGTCATGCCTGGGCCTCCGCGAGCTCAGCGTGGGTGGTGGCGGCGATCCGCTCGGCGGTGCGCAGGGCGGCGGACGTCATGATGTCGAGGTTGCCGGCGTACGCCGGGAGGTAGTGCGCGGCGCCCTCGACCTCGAGGAAGACCGACACCTGGTGGGTCACCGGGGTCGACGGGTCGGCCAGCAGCGTGTGCACCGGCTGGTCGGCGGGCACCTCGGTGATCTGCACGGTCTGCTTGAGCCGGTAGCCGGGGACGTACGCCGCGACGTCGGCCACCATCTGCTCGATCGAGGCGCGGATCCGCTCGTGCGTGTCGGGCGACGGGTCGCCGATCAGGCAGAAGACCGTGTCGCGCATGATCAGCGGCGGCTCGGCCGGGTTGAGGATGATCACCGCCTTGCCGCGCCCCGCGCCGCCCACCGCCTGGATGGCGTGCGAGGTGGTCTCGGTGAACTCGTCGATGTTGGCGCGGGTGCCTGGACCGGCGGACTTCGAGGCGATCGAGGCCACGATCTCGCCGTAGGCCACCGGGGTGACCCTCGAGACGGCGGCGACGATCGGGATCGTCGCCTGCCCGCCGCAGGTCACCATGTTCACGTTGGGCGCGTCGAGGTGGGCGTCGAGGTTGACGGCCGGGACCACGAACGGTCCGATGGCCGCCGGGGTGAGGTCGATGAGCCGCTTGCCGTGGGGCGCGAGCTTGGCGGCGTTGGCGACGTGCGCCTTCGCGCTGGTCGCGTCGAAGACGATGCCGATCTCCTCGAAGCAGTCCAGCGCGAGCAGCCCGTCGACACCGTCGCTGGTCGTGGCGAAGCCGAAGCGGCGGGCCCGGGCGAGGCCGTCGGACTCGGGGTCGATGCCGACCATCGCCCCCATCTCGAGGGTCTCGGAGAGCCGCATCACCTTGATCATCAGGTCGGTGCCGATGTTGCCCGATCCGATGATCGCGACCTTGGTCTTGCTCACTGCGCCTCCTCGGGGGCTGTGGGATCGGAGAAGCGGGCACTGACGGTGCCGAGGCCGCTGATGGCAGCGGTGACGGTGGCGCCCGGGGTGATGTCGCGCATCGGGCCGAGCGCCCCGGAGAGCACCACGTGGCCGGCGCGCAGCGGGTCGCCGTGCTCCCGGGCGGTGGTCGCGAGCCAGGCCAGCGCGCGCAGCGGGTCGCCCAGGCAGTCCGCACCGGTGCCGGTCGAGACCTCGACCCCGTCGATGCTCATCGACATCGTCACCTCGACGGGCTCCAGCTCGTCGAGCGTCCGGCGCTCGGTGCCGAGCACGTAGAGCCCGCTCGAGGCGTTGTCCGCGACGGTGTCGCCGAAGGCGATGTCCCAGCCGTCGATCCGGCTGTCGACGATCTCGAGGGCAGCGACCGCGTGGTCCACGGCCGCGCGCACCTGGGCGAGATCGAGCGGGCCGTCGACCAGGTCGGCGGCGAGCACGAACGCGATCTCGGCCTCCGCCTTGGGCTGCAGCAGCCGCTCCATCGGCACGACGGGCGCGCCGGTGAGGTCCATGTCGTCGAGCAGCCACCCGAAGTCGGGCTGGTGGACGCCGAGCTGCTGCTGGACCGCGGCCGACGTGAGGCCGATCTTGCGGCCCACGACCCTGGCGCCGGCGGTGCGGCGGGCGGCGATCACCTGCGACTGCACGGCGTACGCCGCGGCCAGGTCGTCCGCGCCGATGAGCTCGCGGACCGGGGCGCACGGCACGCCGGTCGCGGTGGCCTCCAGGAGCCGCGTCGCCGCTCGCTCGATGGACGCCGCGTCCACGGCGGTCGCCGGGGCAGCGCCGGGCACGGTCTGGGTCATGGGCCCAGGGTGGTCGTCGGCCCG
>NZ_JANINT010000149.1 GCF_024509035.1 Nocardioides sp.
TGGCGGAGCTCGACCGCCGGCTGGCGGCGGGGGCGACGTCGCTGCGCGGATGGCGGCTGCGCGGCGTCGACCTCACCGCGCGCCACGACACGCTCGCCTCCGTCGGGCTCGCGGGTGCGACGTTCCTCGGCTGCACGTTCGCGCCCGGTGACGAGGACCTGGTGCGGGCGGCCGGTGCCCTCGTCCTGCCCGCGACCCCTGAGGCGCCGGTCGACACCGCGCGCACCACCCTCTACACGCCCGCGGAGCTGTACGACGCCCCCGACTACGCCGACTCGCTCGACGCGCGGGCCTACGCGTGGTCGCAGCGGCCCTCGACGCGAGACAAGGCGCTGGTCCGGGCGCTGCACGACCACGCCGTCGACGTCGCGCTCGAGTCCTGGATCGCCGGACGGCGCCTCGTCGGGGTGATGGGACAGCACACCGCCCTGCGCGGCGACCCGAGGTTCGTCGACGCCGCCCGCCTGGGCGCGGCGCTCGGCTCGTCGCACATGGTCGCCACCGGGGGCGGACCCGGTGCGATGGAGGCCGCCAACCTCGGCGCCTGGCTCGCGCGCCAGCCCGACCCGGCCGCGGCGTTGGACGAGGCGTTGGCGCTGCTCACCGAGGTGGCGTCGTACCGGCCCTCGATCGGCGCCTGGGCGGACCGCGGGTTCGCCGTGCTCGACCGCTTCCCCGGGGGAGCCGAGTCGCTCGGGATCCCCACCTGGCACTACGGGCACGAGCCGCCCAACGTCTTCGCGACCGCGATCGGGAAGTACTTCCGCAACTCCACGCGCGAGGCGACGCTGCTGGAGGTGTGCGACGCCGGCATCGTCTTCCTGCCCGGCTTCGGCGGGACGGTCCAGGAGATCTTCCAGGACGCGTGCGAGAACTACTACGCCGACGAGTCCTCGGTCGCCCCGATGGTGCTGGTGGGCGTTCGCTACTGGACCGAGGAGCTGCCCGCCTGGCCGCTGCTGCGGTCGCTCTCGCGAGGCCGGCCGATGGAGGACCGGGTGCACCTGGTCGACTCCTGGGAGGACGCGGCGAACCTGCTTGTTTCGGGGACGTGAACCCGCCGCGGAGCCTAGATTGACGCGATGCAGATCTCCCGTCGCGACCTCTTCCGCTCCGCTGCCGCCGTCGGCGGCGCCGCCGCTCTCGGCGGTCTCGGTGGCCTCTCGGCCGACGCTGTCGCCGGCACCGGCCCGGCCGCCCGGGCCGCTCGCGCCACGACCACCCGCACCAGCGTGATGGTCCGGGGCACCGCAGGCGCCGGTGGCTACCGCCCGGTCGTGACGGCCGCCGGTGAGTCCTGGAAGGTGCGCACCGACCTCGGCACCCGCGCCAAGGCGGGCCGGGCCGGGCGTCGCCGTCCCCTGGTCGCGTTCGCCCAGGTCAGCGACGTCCACATCGTCGACACCGAGTCCCCGATGCGCCTCGAGTACGCCGACCCGTTCAGCAGCTCGGCCTACCGGCCCCAGGAGTTCCTGACCCTGCACGTCGCCGAGGCGATGGTGCAGGGCATCAACGCGGTCAAGACCGGGCCGGCCACCGGGCGACCGATCGCGTTCACCCTCCAGACCGGCGACAACGCGGACAACGCGCAGTACAACGAGGTGCGCTGGAACATCGACGTGCTCGACGGCGGTCAGATCCAGCCCGACTCCGGCGACCACGAGAAGACCGAGAGCGTGGCGGACTCGAGCGACCCGGCGTTCTACTTCGCGAAGTACTGGCACCCCGAAGGCACGCCGGAGGGCAAGGTCGACGACGACGCCCGGGCGAAGTACGGCTACCCGACGATCCCCGGCCTGCTGGCCAAAGCGCGGGCTCCGTTCGAGGCCACGGGGCTCGACATCCCGTGGTTCAGCGTCATGGGCAACCACGACAAGCTCTATCAAGGAAACGCGCACCCCGCGCCTGACAGCCAGGCGCGCGCGACCGGCACGGTCAAGGAGATCGACACCGACAAGCGCCGAACCGTCACGGCCGACCCGAATCGTCGGGAGCTCACCACCGCTGAAATCGTGCAAGAGCACTTCACGACCACGGGCCTGCCGGTCGGGCACGGCTACACCGAGCAGAACCTCACCGACGGCACGGCGTACTACACGTTCGATCGCGGCATCGTCCGCTTCGTCGTGATGGACACCGTCAACGCGAACGGCGGCGACGACGGCTCGCTCAGCCCGTCGCAGTTCGCGTGGGTGAAGGAGGTTCTTGCGACGTCCAAACGCAAGCTGCTGGTGTTCTCCAGCCACCACCCGTCGTGGACCATGGTGAACCACGTCACCGGTCCGTTCGACCCCGGCAAGCGCATCCTCGGCGGGGCCCTCGTCCGCGAGCTGCTCAAGCACGACAACGTGATCGCCTGGGTCAACGGCCACACCCACACCAACAACATCAAGTCCCATGTCCGCACCGAGGGCAAGGGCAAGGACAAGCGGATCCTCAACGGGTTCTGGGAGATCAACACCGCCTCGCACATCGACTGGCCCCAGCAGGGCAGGATCGTCGAGATCGCGAACAACAAGGACGGCACGCTCTCGATCTTCTCCACGATGCTCGACCACGCTGCGCCGACGACGTGGGAGGAGAGCCAGCTCGACTCCCCGCTGCAGCTCGCGGCGCTCTCTCGCGAGCTCGCCGCCAACGACTGGCAGGAGCGCGACCACGACCGCCGCGGGGCGCGTACCGCACGCAACGTCGAGCTGATCCTCCGCGCGCCGCGCTTCCTGAGGTAGCTACGCCGCGCGGCGGAGGGCGGAGCGCATCCCGATCACGTCGCGGTAGTGGGCGACCAACGCCTCGTTGACGCCCTGCCACGAGCGGGTCGCGACGCTGCGCCGCGCGGCCAGGCCGGTGCGCCGGCGGAACAGCCGGTCGGAGGCGAGCGCGTCGACGTAGGCCATGAGCTCGGCGCGGTCGCCCGGCTCGTAGAGGAAGCCGGCCACGCCGTCGGCGACCACGTCGAGCGGACCGCCGGCGCGCGGGGCGACGACGGGGACGCCCGACGCCAATGCCTCCTGGGCCGACTGGCAGTAGGTCTCGTGGCGGCCGGTGTGGACGAAGACGTCGAGCGAGGCGTACGCCTGGGCGAGCTCCTCGCCGTGCAGGACGCCCAGGAACGACGCCCCGGGGAGCAACGTGCGCAGCCGCCGCTCCTCGGGGCCCCCGCCGACGATCACCAGCGCGTAGCGGGCATCGTGCGCGAGGCAGGTGAGCAGGTTCAGCTCCTTCTCGGGCGCCAGGCGGCCGACGTAGCCGATCAGCAGGCGACCGTCGGGAGCGATCTGGCGACGCAGCTCCGGGGAGCGGTGCACGGGGTGGAACTGCTGCAGGTCGACGCCGCGGGGCCAGAGGGCGGTCGCGGTGATGCCGAGGTCGGCGAGCTGGGCGAGGCTGCTGGACGACGGCGCGAGGGTCCGGTCCACCCCGGCGTGGATCCGGCGGGTGAGGTAGGCCATCGCGCGAGGCCCCCCGGCGATGTCGTAGCGCTCGGCGAAGCCCACGAGGTCGGTCTGGTAGATCGCGACCGTCGGGATCCCCAGCTCCTCGGCGGCCCGCACCGCCTGGTGGCCGAGCGTGGCGGGCGACGCGACGTGCACGACGTCCGGGGCGAAGCGCGCCATGACTGCGCGCAGGCGCGCCTTGGACTCCAGGCCGATCCGGAAGTCGCGGTAGAACGGGAGGCTGGTGCCGCGCGCCCGGGTGACCGGGAACCCGGCGTACGTCGGGGGCCCGGTCGGAGCGATCAGCTCGGCCTGGTGCCCCTCGGCGGCGAGGTGCTCGAGGACGCGGCGCACGGAGTTGGTGACGCCGTTGACCTGCGGGAGGAACGACTCGGTGACGACCAGCACCCGCAGCCGGTCGGTCGGGGGCTGAGGCAGCTGCGGGAGCCGGTGGCCCAGCTGGGCGAGCGAGGTGTGGTGCCGACGGATGCGCATGGACGCGACCTTTCGACTCAGGTGTCCTGCCGCGTCCGACGCTGCCGGTCACCCGGGAACGCGCGTCGATGCCGACACGAACGCCGCGTGAACCCCGCGTGGCGCTCGATCAGGACCTGCGGTGCGCGAGCGGCAGGCGGTAGGAGCGCTCCTGCCCGTACGTCGCGAAGCCGGCCCGCCGCAGGATCGGGGCCGAGGTCTCGACCCGGCCCTTGACGAGGGCGAAGCGCGCCCCGTGCTCGACACCCCAGGCCAGGCGTGCGTCGAGCAGTGCGCGGTAGATGCCGCGCCGGCGGTGGCTCTCGCGCACCGCCCCGCCCCACAGCCGCGCCACACCGTCGGTCAGCGTGAGCCCGCCTGCTCCCACCGGCATCGCGTCCACGTACGCGACCGCGCGCCCGGCCGCTCCCGTGGCGAGCGCGAGGGTGGCGCGGGCCGCCTCGTGCTCGAGGTGGTCGTCCGGCGGGAGGGAGCCGCCGAACACCTCAGCCGCTACCCCCTCGTAGTCGCGCAGGGTCCCGACGTCTGCCACCCAGCGCAGCTCGAGGTCCGCGGACAGCGGGGCGTCCGGCCCGCCGGCGCTGAGGTCCCGAGCGAGGACGTCCACCGTCTGGGCCGGCGTCCCGCGCTCCGCCAGCATCGCCTCGACACCCGCAGCGGCGTCGGGCGGCACCCAGCAGAGGATCTCGGACGGACCGAGCTCGCGGGCCCGCTCGAGTGCCTCGTCGAGCACGACGGCCGGGCGTCGGCGCGGTAGCAGGCGGGTGAGCATCAGGGGCTCCTCGAACCAGTCGGGGTAGCGCACGACGAGGTACTCGTCGGTCTCCACCGTCACCGCGAAATCGGGGAGCCACACCCAGGCCGCGCTCGCGGCAGTGACCTCCGCGAGCGTCGGGCTCATGCCTCGGTGGCCGCCAGCTGGCCGCAGGCGCCGTCGATCTCGCGGCCGCGGGTGTCGCGGACCGTGGTCGGGATGCCCTTGGCCTCGAGGCGGCGGACGAACTCGCGCTCGTCGGCCGGGTCGGACGCCGTCCACTTCGACCCCGGCGTCGGGTTGAGCGGGATCAGGTTGACGTGCACCCATCCCCAGTCGCCGTAGCCGCGCAGGACGTCGCCCAGCAGGTCGGCGCGCCAGGCCTGGTCGTTGATGCCGCGCATCATGGCGTACTCGATCGAGACGCGCCGCTTGGTCGTCCGCGCGTAGTTCCACGCGGCCTCGACGGTCTCGGCGACCGAGAAACGGGTGTTGATCGGGACCAGCTCGTTGCGCAGCTCGTCGTCGGGGGCGTGCAGCGACAGCGCCAACGTGACCGGGATGCCCTCCTCGGCGAGCTGGCGCATGCGCGGGACCAGCCCGACGGTCGACACGGTCACGCCCCGGGCGCTCATCCCGAGTCCGTCGGGGGTCGGGTCGGTGAGCCGGCGTACGGCACCGATGACCGCCTTGTAGTTGGCCAGTGGCTCCCCCATGCCCATGAAGACGACGT
>NZ_JANINT010000150.1:0-15450 GCF_024509035.1 Nocardioides sp.
GTTTCTCGTTCGGTCGGGCTGACAGGATTTGAACCTGCGACCCCTTGACCCCCAGAACGGTTGATGCCACGCGTGGGACGCTCAGACTAACTCGAAATCTCCTTCTCCGAGGCATATACCTTGCTGCGTCGATGGTGGACTTTGCCGAGTTCGCGCACCCCGCGACGCACCCCGAGACCCTCGCCGAAGCGGCGGTTTCGAGTTAAGTGTGTTCGTCGTGGAGCCGACAGAGCGGACCTAGATGGTGTCGCCGCAGCGGGCGCTCTCCCTCTTCGCACCGCACCGGCAGCGGCGTCGACCGAGCGTGCGAGGCCGCTAGCGCGATCCTCGAGTGGGTGTCGCTGGTCGCCTGCGGAGCGTGGCCATAGCATCAATGCGTGGACGATCCCGCGGACTTGGACGCCCTCCCCGATGGGTATCCCGAGACCGAGCTAGACGCTTCCCTCGGCGCCGTCCGTTTCGACGGACTGACTCCTACGGAGTTCGAGGAGTTCTGCTTCGACCTCATGTCAGAGAGTGGCTTCGTCAATGTGGACTGGCGCAAAGGCACGCCGAAGCATGCCTCGCCCGCCGATCGCGGCCGGGACATCGTCGCCACGCTAGAGCGGGAGGACGTCGACGGCCACAAGTTCAGTGAGAAGTGGTTCGTTGACTGCAAGCATTACAGCCGCGGCGTCCCTCCAGAGGCGCTCCAAGGCAGCATCGCCTGGGCGCAAGCCGAGAGGCCCAGCACCGTTCTGTTCATCGCCTCCGGCTACTTGACGAACGGGGCCAAGGATTGGATCGCGTCCTACGAGCGGTCCCACCCTCCGTTCCGCATCCGCACCTGGGAGATGCCGCAACTGCGGAAGTTGCTCGCTGATCACTTGGACGTGGCCTTCAAGCACGACGTGCCTGTGTCAACGCTCCGAAAGGTCTCCGACATCCTCGACGCGGAGGCAAGTCTCGCTGACGCGCTCTGGTACGGCCGTAAGCCCGGCCATGATCAGCCGGTGCCGGACGGATGGAGCCCGGAACTGATTACTGGGATGCGCGACGCCATGCGCCGAATGGAGGACCAGTACGGCATCGAGGCCTTGCAGGCGCACAATGAGAGCGACTGGGCGTGGGGGTTTCTCTCCGGCAAGGTGTCTGCCATCCGCTGGGTCCTTGGCTACGAGTGGGACATGCTCGATAGCTAAGGGGTCGTCGAGGGTGCCGACCCGCGACTCAGCCACCTATCGGGAAGCGCGTCTCCAACGGACGCCGGTATTCGGGTGTCGCCTAGGTGTTGGTGCCTGACCGTAGGACGTTCCCGCGACGAGCTCACCCCTCTGGCGGTGGATCCTGCTCCTGAATAGCTGCCAGCTCGCCGGGGACCTCAAACACGTTGCGCAACAGCGCGGTCGTAAATCGGAGTGCCTGGCGCACCTGCCGCTCTGTTAGTTGCTCGTCGGTGTAGTGCGCACCCTGATTGCCGATGCTTCGGACGTGGTGAAGTACCTCGCCGAAAGACCTCGTGATCAAGCCCTGCTCGATCATCTTCTCGATACTTCGCACCAGAACGCGTTCCCGAATGTCGAAATGGGCAGCCGCACCTTCTAGAGTCCGTCGCAACTGGACGGCCGCGGCGTCGGGGACTCCCGCTTCCAACACGCGGATCGCGTCGAGATAGAACCGTGCGATCTGTGGAGGTACATGCTCCACCGTAAGCGCGCCCGAGGCGTCTTCCGGGATGACCCGATTGAGGGCCACACTCCCATCTCCGCCGTGCTGGAGAGCCACCACGCCGCCGCATCTCGGGCATGCCAAAACCGACCAAGCCAGTGGCGGCTGGGATGCACGAGGGGCCTTTGCGTTCTGAGCGAGGACGTTCATCTGCGTGTTCCGTGTCCCGCAATGGGGACAGTCCCGAAACAGCCACTGCTCCATGAAGGGCACGAGCCGAGCGTAAGCCACGCGGGCGCGCGGCGTCGGCATTCAAATGCGCCTCGGATTACCTCCCCTTTGCTGACGAGAGCTCGGAGCAGCCGAGGCACGTCATCTTCGTAACGCATGATCCCTCCCGCGGCCGCCACTCGGTCGACGAGTCACCGACCTGGAGAGCCGGTCGAGATGGTTCGGATCCGCGCCGGCGATCCGAACCACCTCCGTCACTCCGTGGGCTCGGCGGCGCTACCCCCTTGGGCGATCCATGCCTCGATGTCCGCGGACCGGAACCGGACATAGCGTCCGACTTGAACGCTTGGGATGAGTCCGCGCCGGGCCGCGGCGTACACCCACGTCGCGGGCACGCTCAGCCGCGCGCCAACATCCTCGGCCTTGAGCAGCCTCTCCTTGTCGTTGTTGTTCATTCCGTTCCTTTCGTCGCGGGAACACTTGACTAGTGCCCCAGGGGTTTAGGCCGCCCGAATGGGCCGTTCAGGCGGGGATGGACGGACGACATCGCTCCGAAGGCCGCCTCCGAAGGGTCGGGGTGCGTTCGGGGTGCGTGAAAGTGACAGATCCTGGCGAACTCAGAGAACTCAGATGACTTGGCAGTAGCCACGCTGCGCGGCGTCGAGAAAATGAAAAACACCCTCTGACCTGCACGTTTGCAGTTCAGAGGGTGTTTCTCGCTCGGTCGGGCTGACAGGATTTGAACCTGCGACCCCTTGACCCCCAGTCAAGTGCGCTACCAAGCTGCGCCACAGCCCGAACGCTCCCGGAGGAGCGGCGTGAACACTACCGCAGTCTGGCCGAGGATCCGGAATCGGGTCGTGTGCCTGAGCACGCGCCATGGCGCGTCGTGGGGCACACGACCCGACCAGGAGGGTCGGGCAGCGCTCAACCCATCGTCTTCTGCCCGTCGATGGTCTCGCGGATGATGTCGGCGTGGCCGGCGTGCTGCGCGGTCTCCAGCGCGATGTGGAGGATGGCGCGGCGAGCCGACCAGGTCGTGGCGGCCGCCCACGGAGCCTCGGGCAGCGAGTGCGCGGTGTCGAGGTCGACGGTGCGCACCAGCTCGTCGGTGGCGGCAGCGACCTCGGCGTACGCCGCCAGGATCTCGGCGAGCGTCTCGTCCTCGCTCATCACGAACGCCTGCTGGTGGGCGAGGATCTCGGGCGGCGGGTTGCTCCAGTCGACGCTGGCCCAGTCGGGCTGGTTGGCCGCGCCGTTGACCACGAAGTCGGCCCAGTTCCGCTCGACCGCGGTCACGTGCTTGATCAGGCCGCCCAGCGACAGCGCGCTGACGGTCGGGCGGGACCGGGCGGCCTCGTCGGAGAGGCCCTGAACGGTGTACGTCAGGAAGCCGCGGTGCTTGGTCAGGAGGTCGAGGATGTCGTCGCGTTCGGTCGTCATGCCGAGCACGCTAGAGCCGCAACCGGCCAGTTCCTGTCCTCAATGCGAGTCGACCGCCCCGCTGTCCTCGCTGACCTTCAGCGCCGAGGTGTCGACCGCCACGAACGCGGAGGCGGGGATCTGCTTGAGCTCCTCGATCAGCGACGCCGGCCACCGCGCGTTCTGCTCGCCCTGGAAGAACCACGGCGACCCGTTGTCGGCGAGCACCAGGCCGTAGCGCTTCATCGCGGTGATCA
The DNA here is from genome assembly GCF_024509035.1 of Nocardioides sp. Classification (GTDB taxonomy): domain Bacteria; phylum Actinomycetota; class Actinomycetes; order Propionibacteriales; family Nocardioidaceae; genus Nocardioides. The sequence continues at coordinate 3,558 of NZ_JANINT010000150.1, forward strand.
CCGCGACGGCGTACGGCGAGAAGCCCCGCGTGGAGAACCCGGCCCGCAGCCGGAAGCGCGCGCCCATCGGTGGGTAGGCGAGCGAGTCCTGCGAGCCGGCGTCGTGCCGCGCGGGCCAGAGATGGTGGCGGCTGGTGACGTCGGTGGTGAACCGGATGGCGTGGTCGACCTTGCCCGCCTTGACCTCGTTCCAGCGCAGCAGCCCGGGCAGGATCGGCAGCCCCGCGGCGTCCGCGGAGGTCCAGCCGTCGGGCCGCAGCCGGTGGGAGGACAGGGACCAGACCGCGCCCGACCCGGCCACCCAGCGGCCGTGCCGCACGCGGGTGTTCCATGTCTCGTAGAGCCGGCAGGAGCCCGTGTCGACGACGATCGCGTGCTTGTCACCGGCCGACCCGCGCCCGCCCTCGATCCGGGTGTCCGCACCGAGCGGGTAGCGCACCCGGTCGCTCTCGTCGGCGTAGTCGAACCGGACGCGCACCTTCGCGTGGGTCGGCCCCACGACCGTGATCGGGATGCCGTGGTCGGGCCCGTCCCCGTAGGACGGCCCGAAGTCGGGGTGCAGGTCGACCTCCGGCGACATGTGCGAGAGCCACGCGCGGCTGCGGGCGTGCACCGGCAGCCCTCGCACGTCGGCGTGCCACCAGTTGTTGCGCGGGAACGCCGAGCACGACGTCCCGGCCACCGGCCGCACGTCCGCGGTCGGGCGCTCGGCGTGCGTCGCTCCCGGCACCCCGAGGAGACATCCGGCGAGACCGACGACCACGAGCCTCCGCATGGACCGACGGTAGCCCCGGGCCCCGCCGGGGACTACCGCTTGCGCTTCTCGCGCGGCCGCTGCTGGAGCACGATCGGGGTGCCGACGAAGCCGAACTCCTCGCGCAGCCGCCGCTCGATGAACCGCTCGTAGCCCGCGTCGAGCTTGCCGCTGGTGAACAGCACGAACGTGGGCGGTGCGGTCGAGGCCTGCGTGCCGAACAGGATCTTGGGCTGCTTGCCGCTGCGCACCGGGTGGGGGTGCTCGGCAACCAGGCGCCCGAGGAACCCGTTGAGCGCGCCGGTGGAGATGCGGGTCTCCCAGCCCTCGATCGCCTTCTCCAGCGCCGGGACGAGTCGGTCGACGTGCCACCCGGTCTTGGCCGTGATGTTGATCCGCGGTGCCCACTGCACCTGCACGAGCTCGCGCTCGATCTCGCGGTCGAGGTAGTAGCGGCGCTCCTCGTCGACCAGGTCCCACTTGTTGAACGCGATCACCAGGGCGCGGCCGGCCTCCCGGACGGTCTGGAGGATCCGCACGTCCTGTTCGGAGATCGACTCCCCACCGTTGACGACGAGCACGGCGACCTCCGCGCGGTCGATCGCCGTGGAGGTGCGCAGCGAGGCGTAGTACTCGTGCCCCGAGGCCTCCTTGACCCGCTTGCGGATGCCGGCGGTGTCGATGAAGCGCCACGTCTGTCCGCCGAGCTCGATCAGCTCGTCGACCGGGTCGACGGTCGTGCCCGCGACGTTGTCGACGACCACCCGCTCCTCGCCGGCGAGCTTGTTGAGCAGCGAGGACTTGCCGACGTTGGGCTTGCCGACGATCGCGATCCGGCGCGGTCCGCGAGCCTCGGGCTCGCGCTCCGGCGGCGGCTCGGGAAGCGCCGCGAGGATCGCATCGAGCATGTCGCCGGACCCGCGACCGTGGAGGGCGGAGACGGGCCACGGCTCCCCCAGCCCGAGGTTCCACAGGCCGTAGGCCTCGGCCTCGGTGCGCTGGTCGTCGACCTTGTTGGCCGCCAGGACCACGGGCTTCCCGGACTTGCGCAGCACCCGGACGACGGCCTCGTCGGCGTCGGTGATGCCGACGGTGGCGTCGACGACGAACAGCACGGCGTCCGCCAGCGTCACCGCCACCTCGGCCTGGGCGGCGATCCGCTCGGCGAGGCCGCGGGCGTCGGGGTCCCACCCGCCGGTGTCGACGACCGTGAAGGCGCGGCCGTTCCAGTTGGCGTCGTACGACACGCGGTCGCGGGTGACGCCCGGGACGTCCTCGACGACCGCCTCACGGCGGCCGATGATCCGGTTGACCAGCGTCGACTTGCCGACGTTGGGGCGTCCGACGACGGCGAGCACCGGCACGGGGCCGAGGTGCTCCGGGGATTTGTCCTGGGGATCGGTGTCCGGGGCGCCGTCGTGGGCACCCTCGAGCTCGGTCATGGTGCTCCTTGGTCGGTGACCCCGGTCGCGGGGTCTGGGTCTACGTCGGTCACGGGCAGCGGACCCGGCAGCTCCCGGCCGGTCGACGCGCGCGCACGGTCCAGCTGGACCAGCATGTGCTCTCGGAGCAACAACGAGGTCTTCTCCACTTGTTCCCGGGTGCGCGGCCACGGCACCGGGTCGATCCGGTAGGGCTCACCGAACACCATGTCGATCCGCGAGCGCCGCGGTGGCAGGGAGTTGTGGTGGGCGCCGGGCTCGCGGCTGCCGAGCATGGTCACCGGTACGACGGGAGCGCCGGAGACCAGCGCCAGGTAGGCCGCTCCTCGGTGGAAGCGCCCGAGGTCGCCCGCGCCGCGGCTGCCCTCGGGGTAGATGCCGATCGCGCCCCCGTCGCGCAGCACCTTCAGGCAGGTCTTCACCGCGGCCGGGTCGGCGTGGTAGCGGTCCAGGGGTATCTGTCCGGACTGGAGCAGGAACCGGCCGAGCAGGCCCCGGAACATCTCGATCTTGGTCAGCGCGTGCGCCGGCCGGGGGGCGAAGATCGCCAGGAACGGGCCGTCGATGATGCCGATGTGGTTGGAGGCGTAGATCACCCCGCCGCGGCGCGGCACCTGCTCCGGGGCGTGCACGCGCACGTCGTACCACCGCCGGATCAGCCAGCGCGCGAGCGGGCGCAACGGCGAGTGGAGCGCATAGCGCGGTGCGCCCCGTGCGGTGTCGCTGCGCGGCAGCTCGCGGTGGGCGGCGCGGATCGTCATCGCGCCCTCGGAGGCGCCTCGGCGTCTGCGTCGAGCTCGGCGACCAGCCCGGCCACCAGTCCGATGACCTCGTCGAGGGTGTACGGCGTGGTGTCGATGTGCACCGCACCGTCGGCCTGCACGAGCGGCGCCGTGGCGCGTCCGGAGTCGATCCGGTCGCGGGCGAGCAGCGACTCCTGGGTCGCCGCGAGGTCCGTCGCGCCCTGCTCGGCGGCGCGCCGCTCGGCGCGCGCGGAGGGGTCGGCGCTCAGGTAGACCTTGACGGGCGCGTCGGGTGCGACGACCGAGCCGATGTCGCGTCCCTCGACGACGATCCCGCCGTCCTGGACGGCGTCCGCGATCACCGAGCGCTGCAGGTCGAGCAGGCGGGCGCGGACCTCGGGGACGGCGCTGACCGGCGAGACAGCGGCATTCACGGCGTCGCTGCGGATCTCGACGGCCACGTCGGTGCCGTCGACGGTGATGGTGGGCTCCTGGGGGTCGGTCCCGGAGACGATCTCGGGCTCGACGCAGCGGGCGGCGACCGCGGCGGCGTCGTGGACGTCGACGCCCTCGCGCAGCAGCCACCACGTCATCGCCCGGAACTGGGCGCCGGTGTCCAGGTAGCGCAGACCGAGCCGGGTCGCGACACCACGCGAGGTGCTCGACTTGCCCGAGCCCGAGGTGCCGTCGACGGCGATCACCAGACCGTCGGTCGAGGCGGGTGCGGGGCGGTTCGAGCTGTGGTCCACGGGGCCGCAGCCTACCGGTGCGTCACCCATCCACGTGACTCCAGAGAGCTCAGGAGGTGCTCGGCCCGGGTCTCGTCGACGACGAGCTCGACCAGACCGACCGGCCGGCCGGGGTCGTGGTCGATGTGGACGTCCTCGATGTTGACCTCGCTGGCTCCGGCATCGGCGAACAGTCGGGCGAGCTCGCCGGGATGGTCGGGCACCGACACGAAGACCGACCGCGTCGGGCGCACCGGTCCGCCGTGCTTGCCCGGGATCGCCCGGGTGCCGGCCACGCCCCGGGCGAGGACGGACTCCAGCGCCGTCCGGTCGTCCGCCGCCACCGCGTCGATCACGCTGTCGAGCTGGGCGCGGACCTCGGCGAGCAGCCCGAGCACCGCCTGGGCGTTCGCGGACACGATCTGGCCGTAGAGCGCCGGGCTGCCGGCGGCGACGCGGGTGACGTCGCGGACGCCCTGCCCCGAGAGCGCGAGGTGCTGCTCGGGGGCGTCGACCAGGCGGCCGGCCACCAGCGAGGCGAGCAGGTGCGGGACGTGCGACGTCCGCGCGACCGCCTTGTCATGCTCCTCCGGGCTCAGCCGCACCGGTACGGCGCCACACAGCTGCGCCAGCTCCTCCACGAGGAGCACGGCCGCCGGGTCGCTGCCCTCGTGCGGCGTGATCGCCCACGGTCGGCCGTCGAACAGCGCCGGGGTGGCCGCCAGGGGCCCGGAGCGCTCCGAGCCGGCCATCGGGTGCCCGCCCGCGTAGCGGCGCGTCACCTCCGCGCCCACGAGCCGCTCCACCTTCGCGGGCAGGGCCGACTTCACGCTGCCGACGTCGGTCACCACGGCGTCCGGGCGATCGCGCAGGACCTGGGCGATCACGTCACCGAGCGCGTCGGGCGGCACGGCGACCACCACCAGCTGCGGGGCGTCCTGGGGGGTGCTCGCCCGGCCCGCGCCCAGGCCCGAGGCGGTGCGGACGTGCTCGGACGCGGCGTCCGTGAGCAGCACCTCGAGCCCGGCCCGGCGACAGGCCAGACCGATCGAGGTCCCGAGCAGCCCGGCGCCGACGACCTCGACCGGACCGACCAGGGTCCTACTCATCGCCGGCGTCGCGGTCGGCGTCGTGGTCGGCGTGGCGGTCGGCGTCGTGATCGGCGTCGTGGTCGGCATCGGGCACCGACCGCACCCGGCTCAGGTCGCTGCGCAGCGCGGCAGCGCCGTGGAGGTAGACGTGGGTGATGTCAGCACGGGGCAGGTCGGTCTCGACGTGGGCCATCATCCGCACGACCCGCGGCATCGAGCCGGCGATCTCCAGCTCACGGGCACAGATCAGCGGCACCTCGCCGAAGCCGAGCCGGCGGGCGGCATAGGCGGGGAACTCCGAGACCAGGTCGGAGGTCGCGGTGAAGATCACCGAGATGAAGTCGTCGACCTCGAGCCCGTTCGCCGCCATCACGTCGACGACCATCTCGGCGACGCGCTCGAGCATGTGCTCGCGCGTGTCCTCCTCCAGCTGGGTCGCCCCTCGCACTGCCCTGACTGCCACCCCGCAAGGCTATCGACGTGCGTCGGCGTTCCGGCGCCGGTCTCATCCGCGGGCCGCCCAGGGCCGGGCCCTCACCGCGGCTGGTAGCTGCCGAACGACCAGTGGTTGCCCTCCGGGTCCTCGACGCTGCCGCCGCGTCCGCCGTAGTCCTCCTCGACCAACGGCTGGACCACCCGCGCCCCGGCGGCCACCGCTCGGTCGAAGACGGCGTCGGGGTCGCCGGTCACCAGGTAGGTCGCCGAGCCACCGACGTTGCGGACCACTCCGCCCTCGCGCAGCGAGCCGAACATGATCCCGCCACCCTCGGGCCACAGCCACTCGGCGTGGACGACGACCGCCGGGTCGGCCTCGTCGCGGTAGGTCGCGTGCTCGACGAACCCGACAGCGCTCAACCAGCGCATCATCGCCTCGGCGTCGCCGAAGGCGAAGCTCTGCCAGTGCTTGATGTCCTCCACGTGCTTGGGTGCGTCACTCATGCCCTCAGCCTGCGTCCGGGTCAGCACCCAGGTCTTGGAGGAATGGGAACTCCTCGCGCAGCCAGACCGACGGCGGGCAGCCGGCCAGATCGACCCAGTCGCGCGTGAGGTGCGCCTGGTCGGCGTACCCACACCGGTGGGCGACCTCGGCGAGCGGCGCTCGACCGAGCAGGCCGCGCGAGCCCTCGAACCGGCCCAGGCGCTGGACCTGCTTGGGCGCCAGACCGGTCTCCGCGCGCACCAGCGTGCCCAGGTGGCGCCGCGTGTAGCCGACCTCGTCCGCGACCGTCTGCACCGATCGGCCCTGCGCCAGCAGGTCCACGGCATGGCGTACGTCGGGCCGGACGGCGTGCCGCGGCGAGGCGTGCGCCCGGCGGTCGATTTCGGCCCGGAGCGCGTCGCTCACCAGCCCGGCCCGCTCCCCCGGCTCCGCGGCGTCGAGCTGCTCGGGGAGCCGGCCCAGCCGCGGCGCCACCTCGTGCAGCTCCTCGAGCTCCAGCAGTCCCCCGGCCAGCTCGGCGGCCGGGACGCCGAGCACGGCCCGCGCGCCGGCGGCGGTGAGGGCGACCTGGACACCCGTCTGCCGGCCCGAGTGGTGGATCTCCGCCGGCCGGGTGTGCAGGCCCGACACCGACGACCAGCCACGCCGGCGGCTCGCCGGCTGGTCGGCCCACGAGACCTCCAGCGGCTCGCCCACGGGCAGCACGAACGTCACGGTCGTCGACGGCAGGCCGCGGTGCACACCGGGGCCGCCCAGGTCGACGTCGTACGCCGCCAGCGAGGCGACGTACGGCGCGAGCGCTGCGGCCGTGCGCGGCATGCCCAGAAGGGTACTCACCCGTTCGGGTGGCATGCTTTGGCGCGATCACGCGCCGCGACGGTGTAGAACGTGCACGTGCCCACTTTCCAGCCCCTGACGATCACCGTCGAGAAGCGCGAGGACGTCACGATCGTGCACTGCGCGGGCGAGGTCGACATCGCGACCGCGGGTCAGCTGCGCGGCGAGGTGACCGACGCCCTCGTCGACGGCCCCGGCCACCTGGTGGTCGTGCTCGACGACGTCACGTTCCTCGACTCGCTCGGGTTGGGCGCGCTGATCAGCGCACACAAGCGCGCCCGCGTGCTCCAGGGGTCGTTCACGATCGTGTGCACCAGCCGGCCGGTGCTGCGCGTGTTCACCGCGACCGCCATGCACCGGGTCTTCCGCGTGGTCGACACCCTCGACGAGGCGCTCGAGCCGGCCTCCTAGGCCGAGCCCAGGCTCACCGCATCCGACAGCCGGGGTTCTGGCGCTCGCGCGAGACGACAAGGTCCTGCGGACTGGCCACCGTGCCGTCTCGTCCCCACGATCTGACGACCAGCGCCGGCCACTCGTAGAAGGTGACCGCCCCGGCGTCGGTGCACCCGTCGGCACGGAACACCACGAGGGTGCGGAGCGTCCAGGTCTCGCCGGCGTCGAGGTGGTGGTCCAGCTCGACGCGGGCGTCGATGTCGTCGGCCACTGATGCCGCGATCGGCGTCCGGCCATCGATCTCGCCGGCTCGGACCACCGCGCCTCCTCCGGGGCCGAGGTAGGGCAGCACGGCGCTGTCGAGCTGAACACCCCGACGTCCGGTGTTGTGCACCTCGACCGTGATCACGCACGCCATGCCCGGCTGCGCCCGGATCGTGTGGTGGTCCTTCTCGAGCCTCGTCCCGGTGCACTCCGGCGCTCCTCGCCACGCGACCTCGACGTCCGAGATCGCCCGGGAGCTTCCCCACACCCACACGCCCGAGCCCAGCCCGACCACGAGCACCGCCGCGACCAGGACCATCACCGCCGGGGCGGCCCGGCGGTTCACAGCTGCGCGACGTCCAGCAGCTCGCCGAGCTCGTCGAGCGTCAGCTCGCGCATCTCTCCGCTGCCCAGCCGACCGAGCGAGACCGGGCCGAAGGCGGTGCGGGTGAGCCGGCGCACGGGGTGACCGACGTGGTCGAGCAGCCGCCGCACGATCCGGTTGCGCCCCTCGTGGATCACCAGCTCCACGATCGACTTGGCGGGCGTCGACTCCACGATCCGGGCCTTCGACACCGTCACCGGGCCATCCTCGAGGGTGACGCCCTCGAGGAGCTGCTTGATCGTGCGGCGGAACATCTCACCCTCGACCTCCGCGACGTAGGTCTTGTCGACCTCGTAGGACGGGTGGGCCATCCGGTGCGCGAAGTCTCCGTCGTTGGTCAGCAGCAGGAGGCCGGAGGTGTCGGTGTCGAGGCGGCCGACGTGGAAGAGCCGCTCGGGGCGATCGGCCACCAGGTCGGAGAGCGTGCGTCGCCCCTCCGGGTCGGACATCGTCGACACCACGCCCCGGGGCTTGTTGAGCACCAGGTAGACCTTCTCCGAGATCGGGGGCAGCCGCTTGCCGTCGACCCGGACGATCGCGGTGCGCGGGTCGACCTTCGTGCCCAGCCGGGTCACGACCTCGCCGTCGACCTCGACCAGGCCCCCGAGCATGAGCTCCTCACACTTGCGGCGCGAGGCGACCCCGGACTGGGCGAGCAGCTTCTGCAGACGGACCAGGCCGTCCTCGTCGGTCTCGATCACGTCGGCTCGGTCCCGCCGTCGGGCTCGGTGCCGTCCCCGCTGTGCGGCGAGTGCGGATGGCCGGGGTGCGGCGCCGAGTCCGGGCCGGGAGCGGGCTCCGGCGTCGACTCGGTGGCGACCGGCGCCGCCATCTCGGCCAGCTCGTCCTCGAGGTCGTCCATGTCCGGCAGGTACGGCGCGAGCTCGGGCAGGTCGTCGAGCGCGGTCACGCCGATGCGCTCGAGGAAGTAGGTGGTGGTCCGGTAGAGGTTCGCACCCGTCTCGTGGTCGTGGCCGGCCTCCTCGACGAGGCCCCGCGTCAGGAGCGTGCGCATCACGCCGTCGACGTTGACGCCACGGATCGCGGAGACCCGGGCGCGCGAGACCGGCTGCTTGTAGGCCACCACCGCCAGGGTCTCGAGCGCGGCCTGCGTGAGCCGCGCCTGCTGGCCGTCGAGCACGAACGCCTCCACCACCGCGGCGTACTCCTCGCGGGTGTAGTAACGCCACCCACCGCCGACGTTGCGCAGCTCGAACCCGCGGCCCTGCTCGGTGTACTCGGCGGCGAGGGCGTCGAGCGCCTCGGTCACCTCGCCGACCGGGTAGCCGACCGCGGTCGCCAGCGTCACGGTGTCCATCGGCTGGTCGGCCACCATCAGCAGCGCCTCGAGCGAGGGGCGCAGGGCCGCGACCGGGACCGGGAGGGTCTCCTCGACCTCAGCCGTCATCGCGGGACCCGTCTCCGCCGTCGTCTCCGCCGTCGTCTCGGCCGTCGTCTCGGCTGTGGTCTCGGCTGTGGTCTCGGTCATCGCTCTCTCCCTCCGGTACGTCGTCGGCCTCGGGCGGCGCGCCCTCGAACTCGTCGGTGATCAGCTCGTCGACGTCCGCGTCGTCCTCTCCGGTCCACCGTACGGTCAGCTCGCCGAGCGGCGTCACCTGGTCGAACGCGACCGCACCCTCGCGGAACAGCTCGAGCAGCGAGAGGAACCGGGCGACGGTCGTGAGCCGGTCGGGCGAGTCGCCGCACAGCGCCCGGAACGTCATCGTGCCGCTGCGGCGCAGCCGGTCGACGACGAGCGCGGCCTGCTCGCGGACGCTCACCTTGTTGGCGTGGATGTGCTGGAGCGAGACCTCGAGCACCGGCTTGGGCTCGAGCGCCTTGGCAGCCAGCTGGGCGAACTGGTCGAGGCCGATGCCGATCAGGACCTCGGGGAGCAGCCCGGCGAACCGCTCCTCCAGCCCGACCGCGCGCGGGTGGCGCTTGGACTCCCCCGCCAGGCGCTCGGAGAGCACCGCCGCCACCTGCTTGAACGCGCGGTACTGCAGCAGCCGGGCGAACAGCAGGTCGCGCGCCTCGAGGAGCGCGAGGTCCTCCTCGTCCTCGATGTCGCCCTGCGGGAGCAGCCGCGCCGCCTTCAGGTCGAGCAGCGTGGAGGCCACGAGCAGGAACGACGTCGTCTGCTCGAGGTCCCAGTGCGGGCCGGCGGCCTTCACGTGGGCGATGAACTCGTCGGTCACCGTGGACAGCGAGACCTCGGTGATGTCGAGCTTGTGCTTGGCGATGAGGTTGAGCAGCAGGTCGAAGGGGCCCTCGAAGTTGTCCAGGCGCACCGCGAACGCCGGCGCCGCCTCGCCGCTGGACTCCACGGACGCCGTGGTCATCCCTCGGTCAATCGACGGACCAGCGCACTGTCGTCGCCCTGGCTCTCGAAGTCGGCCAGCACCAGCGCGATCGCCTCGCGCACGATCCTGCCGCGGTCGACCGCCAGCCCGTGGGAGCGGCGCAGCAGCAGCCGTGCGTGCTCGAGGTCGAGCAGCTCGTCGGAGGTGACGTAGACCGTCATCTTCTCGTCGTGCCGGACCCGGCCGCTCGGCTTCTTCTTCCGAGACCCGGCACCCGCGTCCGGGTCGGACCCCGTGTCCGCCCCGGCGTCCGTGGTCTCGCGGCCCTCAGCCGCCCGCCGGGTGTCCTCCGGCGGCGCGGTGGGGCGGAACAGGTCGTCGGCGGCGGGAAGGCTCACCCGTCGAGACACCGGGCAAGCACCTCCTTGGCGAGCTGGCGGTAGGAGTCGGCACCGGCCGAGCTGGCGGCGTACGTCGTGATCGGCTCGCCGGCGACGGTCGAGTCGGAGAACTTCACCGTGCGACGGATGACGGTGTGGAAGACCTTGTCGCCCCACGCCTGGACCAGCCGCTCCATGACCTCGCGGCTGTGCAGGGTGCGGCCGTCGTACATCGTGCCGAGGACGCCGTCGATCTCGAGCTTGGGGTTGAGCCGCTCGCGCACCTTGTCGATGGTGGTCTTGAGCAGCGCCACACCACGCAGGGCGAAGTACTCGCACTCCAGCGGCACGATCACGCCGTCGGAGGCGGTCAGCGCGTTGACGGTCAGCAGGCCCAGCGAGGGCTGGCAGTCGATGAGGATGACGTCGTACTCCGCGATGGCCGGACCGAGCACGCGCTGCAGGGTCTGCTCGCGAGCGACCTCGTGCACCAGCTGGACCTCGGCGGCGGACAGGTCGATGTTGGAGGGCAGCAGGTCCATGCCCTCGACGACCGTCGGGACGATCACGTCGTGGATGTCGACGTCACGCTGCATGAGCAGGTTGTAGATCGTCAGGTCCATCTCGTGGGGGTTGAGGCCCAGACCGACCGAGAGCGAGCCCTGGGGGTCGAAGTCGACCAGCAGGACCTTGCGCCCGAGCTCGGCGAGGGAGGCGCCGAGGTTGATCGTGGTGGTGGTCTTGCCGACCCCGCCCTTCTGGTTGCACATCGACACGACCCGCGCGTTGCCGTGCTCGCTCACCGGAGCGGGCTCGGGGATCTGGGGCAGCGGCCGGCCCGTGGGGCCGAGGGGCGGCGTGGCGGCCGCGGCGATCGGGCGCTCGAAGGGCAGGGGCTCGGACACGAGCAGGTCATCTCCGGTCAGGGGTGAGGAGGGAGGGGCAGGGGCGTGGACGAGCGGTGGCATCGCGTCGGCGGTGGACCCGGTCGGGCTGGACGATCCGAACGTGCCGTGTGCAGTCATCCCCGCTCCTCACCGACTTGTCGACACGACGACAAGTAGTCGACCCGTCGCGACTCTAGGACCGGGGTCCGACAGCGACAAGCCGACGCAGCGATACCGCGCGGATACAGGGAAATCTGTTGATGAGCTGTGCACTCCTCGGGCGCGGGATGCACAGGCGGGCGCCGCCTGTGCACAGCCCTGTGGAGGAGCCGTCAGCCCTGAGAGGCGTCCGAGTCCGCCTGGCCACCGTCCCCGGCGCCGTAGACGAGGTCGGTGTAGTCGGGGTGCTTGCCGATCCAGCCCTTGATGAACGGGCACAGCGGCATCACCTTGCGGGTGCCGGCCGAGCGCACGTCGTCGAGCCCGAAGCGCGCGAGCGCCGAGCCGACCCCCTTGCCCTCGAACTTCTCGCCGACCTCGGTGTGGGTGAAGACCACGAGCTCGTCGGTGAGCTGGTACTCCGCGAACCCGGCCAGCTCACCGTCGATGTGGGCCTCGTAGCGGCTCTGCTCGGGATTGTTCGAAGTCGCGACGTCGGTCATGGCGTCGACTGTAGGGCGTCGCTGGGCACGACGGGCGAACGCGAGCGGCGATCGGTGCGTGCGGTGGCCAGGCGCCGAGGGACG